>JBGSQC010000067.1:0-3087 GCA_041738295.1 Zhengella sp.
GCGGCAGGTGTCGGCATCGCTGGCAGCCAGCTGGCAGCATGTGGAAATCCTGCGCGCCGACGGGCATCTGGTGCGCGACATCCGCCCGCTGGTGCGCCTCTCGATCTCTGTGGTGGCGGGTGAAGGCGACCGGCAGGAAAGCGGATCCTACGGCATGGGCGGGCGCAAGGGGTTCGGCGAATTCCTGACCGAGGACAGCTGGCAGCACCGGGCCGAAGAGGCGTTGCGCCAGGCCTTGGTAAACCTCAGTGCGCGCCCGGCGCCAGCCGGAACCATGGATGTGGTGCTTGCCAATGGCTGGCCAGGCGTCATGCTGCATGAGGCCGTCGGCCACGGGCTGGAAGGCGACTTCAACCGAAAGAAGACCTCCGCCTTCTCCGGCCTGATGGGCGAGATGGTTGCCGCCAAGGGCGTGACAGTCATCGACGACGGCACGTTGTTTGAGCGGCGCGGCTCGCTCACCGTCGATGACGAGGGCACGCCTTCGGGCCAGACCGTGCTGATCGAGGACGGGCGGCTTGTCGGCTACATGCAAGACCGCCAGAACGCCCGGCTGATGGGAATGAAGCCGACGGGCAACGGACGGCGCGAAAGCCATGCCCACCGGCCCATGCCGCGCATGACCAACACCTTCATGGCAGGCGGCGACAAGGAGCCGGCCGAAATCATCGCTTCGGTCAAGCGCGGCATTTATGCCGTCTCCTTTGGCGGCGGCCAGGTCGACATCACGTCCGGCAAGTTCGTCTTCGGCTGCACGGAGGCCTATATGATCGAGGATGGCAAGGTGACCCATCCGGTCAAGGGCGCGATGCTGATCGGCAACGGCCCGGAATCGATGAAGCGCATTTCCATGATCGGCAATGACATGGCGCTCGACAATGGCATCGGCATGTGCGGCAAGGCCGGACAGGGCGTGCCGGTGGGCGTTGGCCAGCCGCATCTGCGCATGGACGCCATGACTGTGGGTGGCACCGAGCATTGACGCAGCTTGCGCCGCCTTTTTCCCCTGATCCCGCGAGAGGAGATCTCCATGTCCTACACGATCGACCGCGACTTTCCCGATAGCGACTTCGCAACAATTGTCGAGCGCACGCGCACGGCGCTGGCCGACAACGGTTTCGGCGTTCTGACCGAAATTGACGTCAAAGCGACGATGAAGAAAAAGATTGATGTCGACATGGACAACTATCTCATCCTTGGTGCCTGCAATCCGAAAATGGCCCACCAAGCCATGGAGCATGAACCCAAGATCGGCGCCATGCTGCCGTGCAACGTCATCGTCCGATCAACAAGCAATGGCACAGTCACAGTGAGCGCCGTTGACCCTATCGCCTCCATGCAGGCTGTCAAAAATGCCGGACTGGGCGCAGTGGCGTCTGCGGTACGCGGCATGCTGGAAAAAGCAGTCGCAGCCATCTGAGTCGCGATGGGTGCCCTTCCCTCCTCCATCGTAATCCTCACCGGGGCCGGTGTCTCGGCAGAGTCGGGCGTAGACACCTTCCGCGACAAGGACGGCATATGGTCGCGCGTCAATGTCGAGGATGTGGCGACGCCCCAAGGCTTTGCCCGCAACCCTGCCATGGTGCATGACTTCTACAACCAGCGCCGCGCCGGGCTTTCCGCCGTTCACCCCAATCCCGCGCATCATGCCCTGGCGCGGTTGGAGCGCGAATTTTCCGGCGAATTCCTGCTGGTCACCCAGAACATAGACGATCTGCATGAACGCGCCGGATCACAAAAGCTCATCCACATGCATGGCGAACTGACGCGTGCGCTCTGCTATGCCTGCGAGATGCGTTGCGATGCACCAATTGCCATGGATGAAGCCACCCCCTGCCCCCATTGCAGCAGCGCGGGCCATCTGCGACCAGACGTGGTCTGGTTCGGCGAGATGCCTTACCAGATGGAGCGCATCTACCGGGCGCTGAACGAATGCGACCTTTTCGTCTCGATCGGCACTTCCGGAAATGTCTATCCGGCGGCGCAATTCGTTCAGGAGGCTGGGCGCGCCGGAGCGCATACGCTTGAATTGAACCTTGAGCCCTCGCTTGGTTTCAACGACTTTGCGCAAGCCATCCACGGCAAGGCCGGAGACATCGTGCCGGCCTGGGTGGAACGAGTGCTGTCCGGCCGCTAACCTTCTTCAATGCCGCTTTTTGGGCTTTTCCAGCAGGGCGACCGCCTCGACATGAGGCGACCAGAGAAACTGGTCAAAAGGCGTGACCGAGACCAGCCGGTAGCCCCCGGCGATCAGGATTTCCAGATCACGTGCCAGCGTCACCGGGTTGCAGGAGACGGCAGCGACCTTGGCCACCTCGGATTTGGCCAGATGCTTCATCTGGACTTCGGCCCCGGCGCGCGGCGGATCAAAGACCACGGCGTCAATACCGATCAGTTCGCGCGGCAGCATCGGCAACTGGAACAGGTCCCGGCGCAGGACGGTTACCTTCTTCAGGCCGCCGGCGAGGCGATAGCCTTTTTCGAGTGCGGCCAGCGCCGGGCCATCGCCTTCGACGGCCAGCACTTCGGCACGTTTTGCCAATCGCAAGGTGAATGTTCCTGCTCCGGCAAAGAGATCGATGACTTGCTTGGCCTTGCCGATGTGGCTGGCAATCAGCTCGGCCATCGCCTGCTCGATGGCCGGCACCGCCTGCAGGAAGCCGCCCGGCGGCGGCACAACGGCGGCATCGCCAAACAGCACCTGCGGCTTCACTGTTTCCAGGATGATCTCGCCGTCGACCGCAATGCGGGCAAAGCCTGCTTCCAGCGCAAAACGGGCGGCACGCTGGCGCTCGCCATCAGGCAGCTTGCCGGAGCCTTCAGCTGCCACATCCAGCCCGCTTTCGGTGACAGTGACCGTCAGATAGAAAGGCTTGGACGTGCCGGAGATGATGGCCGCCAGGCGACGCAAATTGGCAAGCGCCGCCACGATGCGCGGATCGGTGACCGGGCATTCCTCGATCGGAACAATGGTGGAGGAGAGCGCCTGGTTGAAGCCGAGCACAATGCCGGTATCGCCATGGCGGGCGGTGAAGACAGCGCGCCTGCGGCTGGCAGGGGCGCAGGCGACCAGCGGCGCAACCTCCC
>JBGSQC010000012.1:0-13501 GCA_041738295.1 Zhengella sp.
GCGCGGCATTGCACTGGCGCTGGGACAAGCCGGCGCGCGGGTGGCGGTGCTCGACCTGAACGCTGAAGGCGCGACAGCTGTCGCGGCTGAAATCGCAAGTGCAGGCGGCACGGCTGCTGGCTTTGCCTGCGATGTTTCCAAGGCCGACAGCATTGGCGCTGCGCGCGATGCGGTAGTGACCACCTTCGGCAGCGCCGACATCCTCGTGAACAATGCCGCAATTCTCCGGCCCGGCAGCCTGGAAACGCTCGCCATTGCCGATTGGGAGCTGATGCTGCGCATCAACCTCACCGGCTATCTGATGTGCGCGCAGGCCTTCGGCCCGGCCATGCTGGAACGGCGCGCGGGTGCGCTGGTGCACACGGCGTCGATTTCCGGCCAGAACCCGCAGCCCCATTCAGGCGCCTACAGCGCCGGCAAGGCAGCGATTGCCATGATGTCGCGCCAACTGGCGCAGGAATGGGGGCCGCGCGGCGTGCGCACCAATTGCGTCAGCCCCGGCATGATCCGCACGCCGCTGTCGGAAGCTTTCTATGCCGACGAGAAGCTGAAGGCGCGGCGCGAAAAGGCGATCCCTGCCGCCCGGATCGGCACGCCGGACGACATTGCCAATGCGGTGCTGTTTCTGGCCAGCCCGCGCGCATCCTATGTCAACGGGCAGGACTTGCTGGTCGATGGCGGCTACGCACAGACGCTGATGGCGCATGTGCCGCGTCCCGGCTACGAGGATTGAGACAAGCGGTGCTCAATACTTGATGGTTGCCGTCTCGCGCAGTTCGGCTGCCGTGGTCTTCGGGTAGCCAAAGAATTCCAGGTAGGCAGGGATCTGCTCGAACAGCATGTCGGTGCCGATCTGGGTGAGGCAGCCCTTGGCGCGGGCAGCGGCGAGGAACGCCGTCTCCTCCTGCTTCATCACCACCTCGCCGACAAAGGCCGATGGCGCGATGCGGTCCATGTCAAAGGGGAGCGGATCGCCTGTGTTCATGCCGAGCGGCGTGGCGTTGACGACGATGTCAAATCCCTGCGGATCGCTCGAGCCGGTTTCAACTTCCAGCGCCGGATAGTGGTGCTTCAGGCTGGAGGCGAGCCTGGCTGCTGCTTCGGGGCGCGCATCATGGAGCGCAAGGCGGGCCGCGCCGGCGCCTGCCAGCGAAGCGGCAATGGCCGAGCCGACACCACCGCAACCGTTGACGATGACCGAAGCGCCCCTGATGGCCCTGCCCTTGGAGAGCACACCGCGCACAAAACCCTCGCCGTCAAACATGTCGCCGATCAGACGGCCTTCGGCGTCACGGCGCACCGCATTGCAGGCGCCGCAGATCTTCACCGCCGTGCTTGCCTCGTCCAGCAGGTCCACCACAGTCACCTTGTGCGGCATGGTGATGAGCGCGCCGGCAATATTGGTGAGCCGGAACAGGAGCGGCAGGAAGGACGGGAAGTCGGCCACCTCGCAACCCATGGGCACGACCACGGCATCAATGCCGCGTTTCTCGAACCACGGATTGTAAATCATCGGCGCCTTGAAGCTCCCGGTCGGAACGCCGAGATGCGGGATGATCTGCGTCTTGCCGGAGATGATCATTTCAGGCCTTGGCTGGCGCCAGCAGCGTCGCCATGCGGCGGACCGCCAATTCATAGCCCTGGATGCCGAAGCCCGCCATCACCGCATCAGCGCGGTGCGACACGTAGGAATGGTGGCGGAAGGCCTCGCGCTTGTGGACCTGCGAAATGTGCACCTCGATCACCGGTCCCTCGAAGGTGTTCAGCGCATCGAGGATGGCAATCGACGTATGGGTGAAGGCGCCCGGATTGATGATGATGCCTGCCGCCTGCTCGCGCGCCTCGTGGATCCAGTCGATGATCTGGAACTCGGCATTGGACTGCATGAGCTTTATCTCCAGCCCGAAACCCTTGGCCGTCTCGCGGCATTGGGCCTCCACATCAGCCAGCGTCTCGTGGCCGTAAATATGCGGCTGGCGCTTGCCAAGCAGGTTCAGGTTCGGGCCGTTCAAGATGTAGATCATCGGTGACATGGGGTCAGCTTTCCGGAAAAGGCGCGAAGCCGGGAATCAATCCAAAAATTATCCTTGTGAGGCAATTGCCTACGTTTTCATTTATGTCCTATATTCACTGTAGAGCGTCAAGTGAATTCCGGAGAAAGGTCAAGCCATGCTCGACCATGCAGACAGCGATACGGTTGGCGACAGCGCCTACCGGCAATTGCGCAATGACATCATCTTCGGCCGCCTGAAGCCGGCGGAGAAACTAAGGCTGGAGCCCTTGCGCGTCCGCTACGGGGTGTCGGTCACAACGCTTCGCGAAATCCTCAACCGGCTGACTTCCGACGGATTCGTCTTTGCCGAAGGGCAGAAGGGCTTCCAGGTGCTTCCGGTCTCGGCAACCGACCTTCGCGAACTGGCGGACCTGCGCATCATGATCGAGGGTCATGCATTGCGCCAATCCTTTGCCATGGGCGATCTCGACTGGGAAGCGGAAGTGGTGGCCTCCTATCACAAGCTGCATGTGCTGGAGACCCGCGTGATGGCAGGCGCAGAAGCCATGCGCGAGGAATGGAAGAATGCCGACTGGCAGTTCCACCGCGCGACGATTGCCGCCTGCCAGTCGCGCAATCTCATGGAGGTCCATGGCGCGATCTTTGACAAGTATTTGCGCTACCAGATGATGGCCCTGACCTTCCGGGGAGAGATCGCTGCCCGGGAACACAAGGCGCTGCTGGATGCTGCTCTCGCCCATGACGCAGACGCTGCCATCGCGGTCCTGAAGGCGCATGTGGAGGGCGGCGTGGAGCACGCGCTCGCCAACAATGCCTCCCTTTCAGCGTGAGGTATTTCGATAATCTCCTATAAAACAGATTTTATAGGTTGAAATTTCTTCCTTTCCATGGGATGAAGGGGAGTGTTCAATGGGAGCCATTGCTCCAATCGCATCTGGGAGGATGTCCATGAATTACCGCCTTACCCGCCGCGCCCTGATGGGCGCCGCTGCCGCGATGGCTGTCAGCATCTCCGCCTTCGGCACCTTTACTGCCGAAGCAGCCGACAAGATCCAGCTCCGCCTTTCCGCCGTTCAGTCGGAAACCGACCAGCGTTCGGTCGCCATGATCGAGAAGTTCGCCCCGATGGTTTCGGAATTCGCCAGCTTCGAGCCGCACTGGAACGGTTCGCTGTTCAAGCAGGGCACGGAACTCGAAGCCATTGCCCGCGGCAACCTTGAAATGTCGATCACCTCGGCTCAGGAAATGGCCACCTTCTTCCCGGAATGGTCGATCTTCACAGCCGGCTATGTGCTTCAGAGCGCAGAGCACCAGGTCAAGGTTTTCAACGATCCGGTGATGGACCCCTTCAAGCAGAAGGTCGAAGCCGAGCTCGGCGTGAAACTGCTCGCCCCGATGTATCTCGGCCGCCGCCAGGTGAACCTGCGCCAGCCGCGCTCGGAAAAGGACATCAAGACGCCTGCCGATCTGGCTGGTGTGAACCTGCGCATGCCGGGTTCGGATGCCTGGCAGTTCCTCGGCAAGGCGCTTGGCGCTTCGCCGACGCCGATGGCCTTCACTGAAATCTACACCGCCCTGCAGACCGGCGCCGTTGATGGCCAGGACAACCCGCTGCCGACCGTGGTGGATGCCAAGTTCTTTGAAGTCACCAAGCAGGTCGCGTTGACCTCGCATCTGGTTGACTGGAACTTCATCGCCATCTCCAAGAAGGCGTTTGACGCGATGACGCCCGAGCAGCAGGCCAAGGTGACCGAAGCTGCCGTGGCCGCTGCCGATTTCGGCCGTGCCAACCAGCTCAAGAAGGAAGAGGATCTCGTCTCCTTCCTGAAGGAGAAGGGTCTCGACGTCTATGAACCGGACGTCGCCGCGTTCCGCACGACCGTCCAGAAGGCCTATATGGAAAGCGACTTTGCCAAGTCCTGGCCAGCTGGCACGCTCGACAAGATCAACGCGCTCGGCAACTGACCGGGCGCCTGCCGGGACGGTCCGCCGTCCCGGCATTTCCTTTCACTTTCCATTTCCCTCTGGCCGGAGCCTGATCCGGCTGGACGGTTTCGTGCAATCCGGAGGATGCCATGCCGCGAGGACTTGAAGGCCGCACTGCCATCGTCACGGGTGCCGCTTCCGGCATCGGGCTGGCGATTGCGCGGGGTCTTTCCTCCCATGGCGTGGCCGTGATCGGATGGGACCGAGCCTTCACGAAGGATGCGCCTGCGAGCGACACCGGCTTCATGGCGGAGCGGTTTGCCGTGGACGTGTCGGATGCGCAAGCCGTCATGGATGCCTTCACGCGGTCGGCGGATGTGACGGGGCGCATCGACATACTCGTCAACAATGCCGGCATCAACGGGCCGGTCGTGGCGATGGAAGACTATCCGCTTGACGACTGGAACCGCGTGATCGCCATCAATCTCAACGGTGTGTTCCATGGCTGCCGCGCCGCCGTGCCGCACATGAAGGCCAATGGCTTTGGCCGCATCCTCAATATTGCATCCATGGCAGGCAAGGACGGCGTCGAATTCATCTCCGCCTATTCGGCCGCCAAGGCCGGCGTCATCGGCTTCACCAAGGCCATCGGCAAGGAACTTGCCCTGTCGGGCATCACCGTCAACGCGATTGCACCTGCCATGGTCGAAACGCCGCTGATGAACCAGATGACGCCCGACCACATTGCCCGCATGAAGGCGAAGATCCCCATGGGCCGCTTCGTGCAGACCAGCGACATTTCAGATCTGGCTTGCTGGATCGTCAGTGATGAGTGCAGTTTCACCACGGGGTTCACTTTCGACATGAGCGGTGGCCGCGCAACCTACTGACCGGCGCGGAAAAGGAGGATCAGGATGAAAGCCAGCGAGTTTGGCCGAATGGCACAAAAGGTGGCGGAAGGAATTTCCGGACTGTTGCTCGGCGCCATGTTCGTCACCTTCCTTCTGCAGATTTTCTCGCGCTACGTGATGGTGCAGCCCTTTTCCTGGACGCTCGAACTCTGCCTGATGCTGTGGATCTGGATCGTCTTTTTCGGCAATGCCTTCGTGCTGGAAAACCGCGACCACGTGACCTTCGACATCGCCTATCTGGCAGCGCCGGACCGTATCCGCCGCATCATGGCGCTGATTTCGACCTTTGCCGTTGCCATTGCCTTTGCATTCTCGATCCTGCCGACCTGGGACTGGATCGACTTTCTGAAGATCAAGAAGAGCGCCACGCTCGGCGTCTCGATGCGCACGATTTACTCGATCTACGCCATCTTCCTTGTTGCCGTGACGCTGCGCTTTGCCTGGCGGTTCATCCAGATCCTGCGTCATGGCCCGCCGCGCGAAGACCATGTCGTGCATGTGGGAGAAGAAGGATGAGCCTCGAACTCACGCTCTGCCTGATTACGCTGTTCGGCCTGGCAGCGCTTGGCACGCCCATCGGTTATTCGATCATTGTCGGTGCCATTGTCTATCTGGCCGTCGCTGGCCAGGACATCGCGCTTGCCGGGGAACAGATCGTTGCCGGGCTCTACGAGAGCTTTGTGCTGCTGGCGGTGCCGCTTTTCATCGTGGCGGCCAACATCATGAATGCCGGCACCATTTCCGAGCGCCTGCTGCAGTTCTGCGTGGCAACCGTCGGGCGGTTCCGGGGCGGGCTTGGACATGTCAACGTCGTCTCGTCGCTGATCTTTTCCGGCATGTCCGGTTCGGCGGTGGCTGATGCGGCGGGTATCGGCAAGATCATCATCGAGATGATGGTCAAGAGCGGGCAGTATTCGCGCGGCTATGCGGCGGCGATCACCGCGGCCTCGGCCACCATCGGGCCGATCATCCCGCCTTCCAGTCCCATGGTGCTCTATGCTCTGGTCTCCAACACGTCGATCGGCTTCCTGTTTCTCGGCGGCATCATGCCCGGCCTGTTCATGGGCGTGGTGCTGATGGCAATGAACACGGTCATCGCCCACAAGCGCGGCTTTGCCATGGAAGAGCCGGTGCCGCTGCGCGAGTTGCCGCGCCACACGGCCAATGCCTTCCCGGCGCTGCTGATGCCGGTGATCCTGCTCTATGGCATCTATGGCGGGGTGACGACGCCGACCGAGGCGGCAGCCGTCGCCGCTGCCTATGCGCTGATCCTGGCAGGCCTGTTCTACAGGGCGCTGTCGCTGAAGGCGCTCTATCACATCCTGGTCGAGAGCGCCCGCTCGTCAGCCGCAGTCGGCATCGTGATCGGTGGCGCGCTGATCCTCAACTACATCGTGGCTTCGGAAAATATCCCGACCATGATGGCCAAGGCGCTCGTCGGCCTCGACGTTTCGCCGCTCACTTTCCTGATCGGCGTCAACGTGCTGTTCCTCATCCTCGGTTGCGTGCTGGATGCGACGACGATCATCCTCGTGATCATCCCGCTGTTCCTGCCGACCTGCCGCGAACTGGGCATCGACCTCGTGCATTTCGGCGTGGTTGCCATCGTCAATTGCATGATCGGGCTGATCACGCCGCCCTATGGCATCCTGCTGTTCGTGATCAATGCGGTGACGCGCATTCCGCTGGCCGAGATCATCAGGGAGGTCTGGCTGTTCATCGCGGTGCTGGTGGCAGCTCTGCTGGCGATGATCCTGTTCCCGGAGATCGTGCTCTTCCTGCCAAAGCTGATGGGCTATCAGGGCTGACAAAAGGAGGCGGGGTTGTCCCCGCCTCTTGCGATCCGGATTGAACTCAATCAATGCCGTCGATGATGACGACCGTGCTCTTGGCATTGGCCTGGCGGATTTTGGCGACCGGCGCGTATTCGGGCGAATGGGCGAAAGCCTTGGCGCTGGCCATGTCGGGAAACTCGATGATGACCATGCGGGTCGGCTCCCAAAGGTCCTTGTCGATGACTTCAAGCTCCCCGCCGCGCGCGCGGTAGCGCCCGCCATAGCTTTCAGCGATGGCGCGGGCCTGCTTCATATAGGCCGGATATTCGTCCGGGTTCTCGATGCGCACGTCGGCGATGATGAAGGCAGGCATGGACTTGTCCTCCGGGACGGTAAAATCAGGGGATGGTCAGCGCACCTGGTCGAGCAGGCGCTTGCATTCCAGAAGGTCGAACAAGGCTTCCTGAAGCAGAGCCCGGTTGTCCTTGGAGAGCTTGTTGGAACCGGGCTCCACCGGGCCGTCATCATCGGGTTTGCCAAGGCCGAAGAAGCGGCGCGCAGGCTTTGCCCTGGCCTCGCCCAGCATCATGTCGTCGTCCAGCGGGGCTTCCGGGGCGCGGTGCGGGGCATCGGCCTCCATCTCGGCCTGCTTGCGCTGGGCAATGGCCTCGATGGCGGACACATCGCCGTTGCCGAGTGCCACCACGAAGGGCACGCCATTGTCCTTCAAAAGGCGCTGCACACCCTTGATGGTGTAGCCTTGGTCATAAAGAAGATGGCGGATGCCCTTGATCAGGTCGACATCCTGCGGTCGGTAATAGCGGCGGCCTCCGCCACGCTTCATCGGCTTGATATGGGTGAAGCGGGTTTCCCAGAACCGCAGCACATGCTGCGGCAGGTCCATGTCCTCGGCCACTTCCGAAATGGTCCTGAAGGCGTCCGGGCTTTTGTCCAAGGGTCATCTCCGAAGTGGGGCTGCCGGCCATCTTGTCCCTTGCCGGCTAACGCAGGGGCATGTCCGAATCGGACCGCTATTCCACCCCGTGAGGGAGAACAATACAAGGCATCAAAAGAGAAGGGATCTCAGCCCTTTTTCTTCGTCAGCTTGTGGGCCTGGACAATCCGGCTTTTCAGCACGTTGGATGCCTTGAAGGTCATCACCTTGCGCGGAAGGATCGGAACTTCCTCGCCGGTCTTGGGATTGCGCCCTATGCGTTCATTTTTGGAACGGACCTGAAAGGTGGCAAAGGATGACAGCTTGACTGATTCACCCTGAACGATGGCATTGCAGATTTCATCGAGAACCATCTCGACGAGCTGGGCGGACTCTGTCCGTGACAATCCGACTTTGCGGTACACTGCCTCAGCAAGATCCGCGCGTGTAATGGTTTTTCCGCTCATACGCCAGTTCCTGCCCGCCTCACCCCTAACGCGACATGAGACCCTACTCGTTATGGGGCCAAATGGTCAAGGGCAAGGAAGCGCTCATATAGTACTATTCGGTACTACAAAGTGTTCACACACGCGCTGGTTTACATCCGGACGAGGACAGCGCCCCAGGTAAAGCCACCGCCCATGGCTTCAAGCATCACAAGGTCACCCTTCTTGATGCGGCCATCCTTGATGGCTTCGGTGAGCGCCAGCGGCACGGAGGCCGCAGACGTGTTGCCGTGATGGTCAACGGTGACAATCACCTTTTCCAGCGGGATGCCGAGCTTCTTGGCAGAGGCATCGATAATGCGCTTGTTGGCCTGATGCGGAACGAACCAGTCGAGATCGTCAGCCGTGATGCCGGCTTGCGAAAAGACATCCTCGATTACGTCTGTGATCATGCCGACGGCGTGCTTGAAGACCTCGCGGCCTTCCATGCGCAGATAACCGACCGTCTTGGTCGTGGATGGGCCGCCATCCACGAAAAGCTTGTCCTTGTGGGCCCCGTCAGATCGCAAGGATGCCGCCAGGATGCCGCGATCAGCCATGGTGCCGGCTTCCTCGCGGGCTTCCAGCACCACGGCGCCGGCACCATCGCCAAAGAGCACGCAGGTGGTGCGGTCGTTCCAGTCGAGGATGCGCGAGAAGGTTTCAGAGCCGATCACCAGCGCACGCTTGGCCATTCCGCCGCGAAGATGCAGGTCTGCCGTGTTGATGGCAAAGACGAAGCCGGAGCAGACGGCCTGCACGTCAAAGGCGTAGCCGTGGTGGATGCCAAGACGGTTCTGGATTTCCACCGAGGTCGCCGGAAAGGTGTTGTTGGGCGTCGAGGTGGCCAGCACGATGAGGCCGATATCCTCGGGCTTCAATCCCGCGGCATCGAGGGCGGCGCGTGCGGCAGCCTCGCCCAGAGATGCCGTCGTCTCATCATCAGCGGCAATGTGTCGCTGGCGGATACCCGTGCGCTGGACGATCCATTCGTCGGATGTTTCCACAACGCCTTCCAGATCGGCATTGCGGACAACCCGGCGCGGCAAGGCTGAGCCTGCACCAAGGATAACGGACCTGATCATTTCACGGCTCCAGTCTCTGCGGCATCGTCATTTTCCGGAGCACCGGTGCGTTCATGGAAGCGGGCAAGGTCATCGCTGATCTGCTCGAGCAATTTGTTGCGCACCATGTCATAGCCCATCTCGACTGCGGCAGCGAAGCCTTCGGCATCGGTGCCGCCATGGCTTTTTACGACAATGCCGTTAAGGCCGAGGAAAACCCCGCCATTCGACCGGCGCGGATCCATCTTTTCGCGCAGCTGGTTGAAGGCATCGCGCGCCAGCAGGTAGCCGATGCGGGCGCGCCAGGTGCGCTGCATGGCGGCGCGCAGATAGCCGCCGATCTGCTTGGCAGTGCCTTCTGCGGTCTTCAGCGCGATGTTGCCGGTAAAGCCCTCGGTGACCACGACATCGGTCGTGCCCTTGCCGATGTCATCGCCCTCGACAAAGCCGCGGTAATCCATGGAGGCCAGATTGGCCTCGCGCAGCATGCGCCCGGCTTCCTTGACCTCTTCCTGGCCCTTGATCTCTTCCACGCCGACATTGAGCAGGCCGACGGAGGGCCGCTGGATGCCGAAGAGGGCGCGCGCCATGGCAGCACCCAGGATGGCAAAATCGGCCAACTGCTGGGCATCGGCACCAATGGTCGCGCCGACATCGGCAACCACGCTTTCAGAGCGCGTGGTCGGCCAGATGGCGGCAAGGATCGGCCGTTCGATATTGGCCATGGTGCGCAGACAGAATTTCGACATGGCCATCAGGGCGCCGGTGTTGCCGGCTGAAATGCAGGCTTCCGCCTCGCCCTTCTTCACCGCCTCGATGGCGCGCCACATGGAGGATTTCCAGCGGCCATTGCGCAGCGCCTGGCTCGGCTTTTCATCCATGCCGACGGTGACATCGCAATGAAAGAACTCGCTGCGCGATTTCAGGCGCGGCAGGGTTTCCAGGATCGGGCGCACAACCTCTTCGCGACCAAACAGCAGGAAATGGACATCGCTGCGGCGTTCCAACACCTTTTCAAGGCCCGGCAAAACCACTTGCGGACCGAAATCTCCGCCCATCACGTCGATTGAAATGCGGATCAAATCAAAAGGCCCCGTCTTGCCATGTCATGGTCGTCCTGCCGGGAGGCAGGCGCAAAAGTCTGGCGAAAATAGCGGTTTTGATGGCTCGCACAATGGGTTTCGGCCAATGGCTGTTCACTTTCCCTCATCTTTTCGAAGAGATGACAGTTTGGCGAAGGGATTTTCGCGTTCCGGCAGCGGATCGCCCACCGGTCCGTCAAGCGAGGCACCGGGCTTGCGAGGATAAGGATCGATGGTGAGTTCGAAATGTTCCTCGGCCAGCGCGCCGGCATCGATCTCATTGCCCTCGAAGGGTTCAGGCAAATCATCGCCCTCAACATCGATGATGATTTCACCATGACCGTCAGACACGCGCGACAGGCGGGAATTTTCCGGCACGAACAGGCCGTCAATGTCAGCCTCGACATGGCTCGTCATCGGTTCCAGCGTCACAACACAGAGCTGGACGATGGTCGCCTTGACCGTGCCGGTGATGCGCACGCCGTCCTTCTTCCAGCGTGCAACCAGCATGTCGGCCTCGAAGCTTTCCACCTTCTCCAGCCCGTGGACTTCCGCCAGTGCCAAGCGTGCCTTTTCATCAGCATGGATTTCAACCGGCAGGCCGCGCGCCGGCAGCACTTTGACGGAGACAGGAAAGGAGACAGGGCTCACATCATCATGAAGCATGGTCGGGCTCCAGGGTTGCAGGATCGGGAAAGCGCACAATGCCGGCCAGCAGGGTGGCGTCATCTTGTGCGGACAGTGCCTTTTCGGCCGCCAACACATAGGTGGCGAGGCTGGCTGCTTGCGGCCACTCGGCGGCATCCGGGCGGATGTTGCGCTTCAGGGCTTGCGCCAGCGTGTCCATGTCGCCGGCGGTGATGGCACTGTCATAGGATTCAAGACGGCCGAAATACATGCGCGCCAGCTTTTTCATGCGCTTGGGAACCGAGCTGTCGCCAATGCCCAGCTCACGCAGGGAATGATCGACTTCCGTGAAAAAAATGTCGGTCACCTGCTGGCCAAGCTCCTCCAGAGCACCGCCGGACAAGCGCAGGCGGCGCAGGAACAGGAACATGTGCAGTCCGATCATCTCGAAACGGCCAAGCGGCGTGTCGGGAACAGCCCAGTGAGAAAAGAAATGCGGCTGCCGTGCGCCCGCCACGATTTGACCGTAGACGCCATCAGTGAAATCATATGCTGCCTTGGCCTTGCGGCTGAACAAGCGCTTGAACATGGCAGTGATCTCCCTTTGCCGCTGGCGAACCATCCGATCCGGTTGCATCGGCGGCCAAGCTGGTTTACCGAGTTTACGTGCGGGCGCAAGCTGTCGCTTGCCCCAAGTATATGGAGATGCCGTTGCGTTCCCGTCATTTCAAGACCCTGACCGTTCTCCTGGCCGCCTTCACCGGTCTGGCGGGCTGCAATGCCGCAAAGACACTGACCCCGTCAGAAACGCTGACGCAGGGCTATGTGATGGACGAGCAATCGCTGGAACTGGTGCCGGTGGGCTCCTCGCGCGAACAGGTGCTGCTGGCGCTTGGCACGCCGTCCACCACATCCAATTTCACCAGCGAGGTGTTCTACTACATCTCGCAAACACGCAAGCGCTCGGTGGCCTTTGCCAATGCCAAGCTTGTCGACCAGAAAATCCTGACGGTCTATTTCGGCGAGGACGGTCGCGTGTCGCAGATCGCCAATTACGGCCTGCAGGACGGCAAGCTGTTTGACTTCAATTCACGCACGACGCCGACGGCCTCACGCGAGACCTCGTTCATCGGCGGCATGCTCAAGGGCCTCGCCGGCGGTGCGGCTCCCCGCCTGCCGGGCAGCTGATCTCAAGGCATTCGGCCAAGGCGTTTCTGCGTCTGATCAGGTCCAAAGAATAACCCCGCGAAGCGCCAGCCTCGCGGGGTTTTTGCATTCGGCTTGATCCCTTGACTGATAAGCGGCGGCTATCCAGTCTCGCCTGTCATCAGCGACTGCGAGAGCATCATTGCGTTGCCGTCTGGATCAAAGAAGGTGATGAGCTTGACCATGTCCGGAATGACCTGGATGCCGCCATCGGTGCGGACATTCAAGGTATCAAGGGAGGCCTTGGCTTCCTCTATGTCGGCCACACCCCAGACAACCGTGGCACCACCGCCTTGAGGAACTGTCTCGACCTGGCTAAGGCCGAGGTTCACGCCCGGCATTCCGGTCCGCATCTCGCACCATCCGATCTCGTCCATCCTGTACAGGAGTTCAAAGCCAAGGACCGACCGGTACCAGCTGATCGCGGCTTCGAGATCCGTCACGCCAAGTGATGCAGTGACTTCAGGCACGTAGTTTGGCTGCATGGAAAGTCTCCTCTTGAACTAATGGTCCTGTTTGTATATCTACTTGCAAATGCAGTCAACAACTACCTTGCAGGATTTGATTTCGCTCAGCCGGAACCGGTGGACCATCCCGCTCCTGGCCGACATGGCGGCGCATGACGGCGCCCGTTTTGTGGAGTTGCTGCATCGGCTCGGCGTGTCGCGTGACAGCCTTTCGCGCACCCTTCAGGCCGTTCGGGAAGCAGGCTGGGTCATTCCCAATCCCGGCCATGGTCATCCGCTGCGACCCGAATACATCCTCACTCAGGAGGGAAGGCGGCTTGCAGGACTCGGAGCCTCGGTGCTGGCGGCGCAGGCACGGATCGACCTCTCCGCCACCGCGTTGACCCGCTGGGGGCTTCCCCTTGTCAGTGTCATCGACCGGGGGGAAACGCGCTTCAACGGGATGGCAAGGCTGCTCCCGGGTGCAACGCCGCGGGCGCTGTCCCAAGGCTTGCGGGGGCTTGCGCAAGAGAAGCTTGTGATCAGGGAATTGGTCGACACCTATCCTCCTGTGACACGCTATTGCCTCTCCGGAACCGGGCAGATTCTGGCGGACGCGAACTGAACCCAACTGTCTCAACAGGCAAAAGAAAAACCCCGCGAAGCGCCAGCCTCGCGGGGTTTTTTTCGTTCGGGTGCAGCCTGACCTTGGTCAGTGCGCCAGGATCGCCAGCAGCAGCAGGGCCACGATGTTGGTGATCTTGATGGCCGGATTGACGGCCGGGCCTGCGGTGTCCTTGTAGGGATCGCCGACGGTATCACCGGTGACGGAGGCCTTGTGGGCTTCCGAACCCTTCATGTGCTTGACGCCGTCCTTGTCGACAAAGCCGTCTTCGAAGGACTTCTTGGCATTGTCCCAGGCACCGCCGCCAGACGTCATCGAGATGGCGACGAACAGGCCGTTGACGATCACGCCGAGCAAGGAAGCACCGAGGGCGGCGAATGCCGAGGCCTTGGAGCCTGAAATTGCC
>JBGSQC010000084.1:0-6724 GCA_041738295.1 Zhengella sp.
GAAGGGCGCGTTGGCGCTGCACAGCTGGATCGTGATCAAGAAGCCGGGCGCGGAAGGCTACGACCGCTATGACAAGGTCGGCTGGGGCACCCCGGTGCGCCGCAACGCCTATGATGCTGACGGGCTCTGGTATTCCAACCGGCCCTTCGTGGTCGGCTCGGTGACCGGCGACGACGCGCGCCGCCTGATCCCGCAGGTGGAGGCCGCCATCGCTGCCTATCCGCATGGCCGGCCCGGCGGCTACACGATCTGGCCCGGCCCGAACTCCAACTCCTTTGTGGCCCATGTGCTGGCGGCTGTTCCGGCGCTCGGGTTCGACCTGCCGCCCAATGCGGTCGGGCGCGATTTTCGCCCCGGAGTGTTTGCTCTCGACATTGCGCCGGATGGGCGCGACCTGCATTTCACCTTCGGCGGCTATGCGGGCTTTGCCGCAGGCCTGCGCTCAGGGCTGGAACTGCATTTCATGGGATTGGTGGCCGGCGTCGACATCACCAGCCCGGCGCTGAAGCTGCCGGGCTTCGGGCGGATCGGCTTCTAGCCCCTGGTATCGGCCAAGATACCGGCGCTCAGGAACCCGCCATCGACCGCCAGCGTGTGGCCGGTGATGAAGGAGGCTTCTGCTGACAGCAGGAAGGAAATCGCAGCGGCGATCTCCTCCGGGTCGCCGTAGCGGCCCTGCGGAACCTTCGAGGTCCAGACCGCGCGGTCTTCGGCCGTGTGCAGCCGGGCAATGAGCGGCGTGTCCACCGGTCCGGGTGCCACCACATTGACACGGACATTCTGGCGGCCCCATTCGCCCGCCATCACCTCGCTCATCAGCTTCACCGCCGCCTTGGATGCGCCGTAGGCGACACGGCCCTTGTTGGCGCGCAGGCCGGAAACGGACGAAATGTTGACGATGGACAAGTCGCTGCCCATCCGTTCGACCGCAGCCTTGCAGGTGATGAAGCTGCCGGTAACGTTGATGTCCATGATCTGGCGGAAGAGTTCGGTCGAGGTTTCAAGCGCTGGCAGATCGCGGGCGATGCCGGCGCAATTCACCAGCCCGCCGATCGGACCCAGCGCATCGGCGATCTGGTCAAAGCATTCCGAGACATCATCCTCGTCGGTGACATCGCAGGTGAGGAACAGCGCCTCCTCGCCTGTATAAAGCACTTCGGCCTCTGCCACGGCTTCGGCATTGGCATCCACCACGCCAACGGGCCAGCCATCGGCCAGAAGCCTTGCCACCACGGCAAGGCCGATGCCCGATGCTCCGCCCGTGACGATGGCTGCCAGTTTCACCTGATGCGCTCCAGAATCGACACGTAATTGGCGACCGCTGCGCCGCCCATGTTGAAGATACCACCAAGGCGCGCACCTTCAACCTGGAAACCGTCGGCCTCTCCCATCAACTGCATGGCGGTCAGCGCATGCATGGAAACGCCGGTGGCGCCGATCGGATGCCCCTTGGCCTTCAGCCCGCCCGACGGGTTGACCGGCAGCTTGCCATCCTTCTGGGTGATGCCGTCCAGCACCACGCGGGCGCCCTCGCCGGGCTTGGCCAGTCCCATGGCCTCGTATTCGATCAGCTCGGCAATGGTGAAGCAGTCATGGGTCTCGACGAAGGAAAGATCATCCAGCGTCAGGCGAGCGTCGGCCAGCGCCTTGCCCCAGGCAGCCGTACAGCCTTCAAACAGAAGGATGTCGCGCTTCGACATGGGCAGGAAATCCTGCACATGGGCATTGGCGCGGAAGGCAACCGCGCGCTTCATCGACAGGGCGGTTTCCACATCAGTCAGCACGATGGCTGCCGCACCATCAGACACCAGCGAGCAATCGGTGCGCTTCAGCGGTCCGGCGACATAGGGGTTCTTGTCGCTCTCGGTGCGGCAGAACTCGTAGCCGAAATCCTTGCGCATCTGGGCATAGGGATTGCCGACGCCGTTCTTATGGTTCTTTGCCGCGATCGCCGCCAGCGCATCGGACTGGTCGCCATGGCGCTGGAAATAGGCGCTGGCAATCTTGCCGAAGACGCCGGCAAATCCCGCAGGGGTTCCGGCATCTTCCGGCAAATAGGAGGCGCGCAGCAGGTTCTCGCCGATCTGCGGTCCGGGCGTCGTCGTCATCTGTTCGGCCCCGACGACGAGAACGATGCGCGCGGCCTTGGCATCAATGGCGCGCACGCCCTGGCGCACGGCAGCTGAGCCGGTTGCGCAGGCATTTTCAACCCGCGTCGCGGGCTTGAAGCGCAAGCCATCATCGGCCTGCAGCACCAGCGATGCGGTGAAATCCTGCGCGGAGAAACCGGCATTGAAATGGCCGAGCACGATTTCGTCTACATCGCCAGCAGCTATGCCGGCATGCTCCAGCGCACCGCGCGCGACGGTGACGATCATGTCTTCCAGCGTCATTTCGGAATGCTTGCCAAACGGCAGGTGGGACCAGCCCACGATGCATGCGGTCATGTCTCTCTCCCTGATGCGGGCAGATCAGTCACCCGCTTCTCCTCGGTGTCGCGGTGATTGGACGACCGGAAACCGGTCGCGTAAAGCCCCGGCGTGACATTTGGCGAAAAAATTTTGGCGTTATTGATTGTCTGTTCAATAAAAAATATGATGCCTTGGAGTATCACCGACAGGATCCATCATGACTTCGGGCAAGCATTTCGACGCCTCGACTTCCCGGCTTGAGGCCGATTTCGTGATCATCGGATCCGGTTCGGCGGGCTCGGCGATGGCTGCGCGCCTGTCGGAAGACGGCAAGCATTCGGTGATCGTGATCGAATATGGCGTCACGGATGCAGGCCCTTTCATCCAGATGCCGGCCGCCCTCTCCTACCCCATGAACATGGGCCTCTATGACTGGGGCTTTGCCAGCGAACCGGAACCGCATCTGGGCGGACGGCGCCTCGTGACCCCGCGCGGCAAGGTGGTGGGCGGATCGTCGTCGATCAACGGCATGGTCTCTGTGCGCGGCCATGCCCATGATTTTGACCATTGGGCCGAAAGCGGCGCGACCGGTTGGTCGGGCGCAGACGTACAACCCTATTTCAAGCGGATGGAGAATGCCGATGCGGGCGAGGAAAGCTGGCGCGGCAAATCCGGCCCGCTGCATGTGCACCGAGCCGACATGCGCAATCCGCTCTATTCCGCTTTCATCGAGGCGGGCCGGCAGGCGGGTTTCGAGGTGACCGACGACTACAATGGCGCCAAGCAGGAAGGCTTTGCCGCCTTCGAGCAGACCATCTTCAAGGGCCAGCGCTGGTCGGCGGCGAACGCCTATCTGAAACCGGCGCTGAAGCGAAAAAACGTGAGTCTGATCAAGGGGCTGGCGCGGCGCATTGTCATCGAGAATCACCGCGCGACTGGCGTGGAAGTGGATGTTCAGGGACAGATTCAAGTTGTTAAAGCGCGACGTGAGGTGATCGTCGCCGCGTCCTCGATCAATTCGCCCAAGCTGCTGATGCTGTCCGGCATCGGTCCGGCGGCGCATTTGCGGCTGAACGGCATTGACGTGGTGGCCGACCGGCCGGGCGTTGGGGCGAACCTGCAGGACCACATGGAGATTTATTTCCAGCAGGAATGCAGGCAGCCGATCACGCTCAATTCCAAGCTCGGGCTGATCTCCAAGGGGCTGATCGGCCTGCAATGGCTGCTGACCGGCAAGGGCGACGGAGCGTCCAACCATTTTGAAAGCTGCGGTTTCGTGCGCTCGGCGGCGGGTGTGCCCTACCCCGACATCCAGTTCCATTTCCTGGCCGGCGCCATCCGCTATGACGGCAAGGCAGCCGCGCCCGGCCACGGCTTCCAGGCCCATGTCGGGCCGATGCGCTCGAAGTCACGCGGGTCGGTCAGCCTTCGTTCGGGTGATCCGAAAGATGCCCCGATGATCCGCTTCAACTATATGAGCCATGAGGATGACTGGACAGAATTCCGCCATTGCGTGCGCCTCACCCGCGAGATCTTTGCGCAATCGGCCTTCGATCCCTTCCGGGGCCGCGAGATCCAGCCGGGCAGCCATGTCGCCTCCGATGAGGCGATCGACGACTTCATCCGCGAGCATGCCGAGAGCGCCTACCACCCGTGCGGCACCTGCAAGATGGGCGCGGTCAACGACAATATGGCCGTGGTCGACCCGGAATGCCGGGTGATCGGGGTCGAGGGACTACGCGTTGCCGACAGCTCGATCTTCCCGCGCATCACCAATGGAAATCTGAACGCCCCGTCGATCATGGTGGGAGAGAAGGCTTCCGACCATATTCTTGGCCGCCAGCCGCTGGCGCCGTCCAATCTCGAACCCTGGGTGAACCCGCGCTGGCGGGAAAGCGACCGCTAGGCTTGCGGCCTGCCTGCCCCTGTTGCACCTTCTGGCGAACCGGAGACCATCCCCATGCGCGCACAACCCGCCGCCTCGCATTTCATCAACGGCGCCTATGTCGAGGACACCGCCGGTCCGGTGATCGAGAGCGTCTATCCGGCAACCGGCGAGGTGATCGCGCGCGTCCATGGCGCAACCGACGCCATCATCGAACAGGCGATTGCCAGTGCGGAGCAAGCGCAAGGGGCTTGGGCCAGCCTGAAAGCTGCCGAGCGCGGGCGCATCCTTCGCCGTGCCGCTGACCTGTTGCGGGCCAAGAACCAGGAATTGTCAGAGCTTGAAACGCTCGACACCGGCAAGGCCATCCAGGAGACGCTGGTGGCAGATGCAGCCTCGGCTGCTGATGCGCTGGAATTCCTTGGGTCGGCTGTCGCCGCCTTCAACGGCGCGCATATCGATCTCGGCGGTCCCTTTGCCTTCACGCGGCGCGAACCCTTTGGCGTCTGCCTCGGTATCGGGGCCTGGAACTACCCGATCCAGATCGCGGCCTGGAAATCCGCCCCGGCGCTCGCCATGGGCAATGCGATGATCTTCAAGCCCTCGGAGGTGACGCCGCTCAGCGCGCTGAAACTCGCCGAAATCTACGTCGAGGCTGGGCTTCCGGCGGGCCTCTTCAATGTGGTGCAAGGCTTTGGCGACGTGGCGGCCAAGCTCGTCTCGCATCCATCCATTGCGAAAATCTCGCTCACCGGTTCCGTGCCGACCGGCAAGAAGGTGATGGCGACAGCGGGCAGCCTGATGAAGCCCGCCACCATGGAACTGGGCGGAAAATCGCCGATCATCATCTTTGATGATGCGAGCCTTGAGGATGCTATTGGCGGCGCGATGCTCGGCAATTTCTATTCGACCGGCCAGGTCTGCTCCAACGGCACGCGCGTCTTCGTGCAGGACGGGCTGCATGACCGCTTTGTCGAGCGCCTCATAGAGCGCACCAAGGCGATCCGCATCGGCGATCCGATGGACCCGGACACCCATATCGGGCCGATGGTCTCGCGCGCCCAGCGCGACAAGGTTGCCTCCTATGTCGAAATCGGCAAGGCGGAAGGCGCACACTGTGCCATTGGCGGAGGCATCCCTTCGCTGCAAGGCATGGAGGGCGGCTTCTTCATCGAGCCGACGGTGTTTACCGGCGTCACCGACACGATGCGGATTGCGCTTGAGGAAATCTTCGGGCCGGTGATGGCAGTGCTGAAATTTGCCGAAGAGGATGAAGTCATTGCGCGGGCGAACGGCACGGAGTTCGGCCTGGCCGCGGGCGTCTTCACCGCCGACATGGCGCGCGCGCACCGCGTGATCGGGCAGGTCAAGGCCGGCACCTGCTGGATCAACGCCTACAACCTGACCCCGGTGGAACTGCCCTTCGGCGGCATGAAGCAATCGGGCATGGGCCGCGAAAACGCCGCCGACGCACTCGCCGCATGGTCACAGGTCAAAAGCGTATATGTGGAGACGGGGAGCGTGGGGAGCCCGTATTGAAGTGCCGTCAAAGCGACTGATTATACGCCCCAACCTCAGGGTTTTCCCGCAGCACGGCATCGACGGCATGGAACATCTCGCGCTTGCGGGCGTCCGACACCGGGCTTTCCACCACCACCACCAGTTCCGGCTTGTTGGATGAAGCGCGCACAAGCCCCCAGGTGCCGTCCTCGGCCGTGACCCGGATGCCGTTCACCGTCACCGCGTCGATGATGGACTGGCCGGCGAGCTTTTCGCCCTTTTCCTTCATGGCCATCAGGCGGGCAATCACGCGGTCCACCACCTCGTATTTCACCTCGTCGGCGCAATGCGGCGACATGGTGGGCGATCCATGGGTGAGCGGCAGCGCGCGGTAAAGATCAGCCATGGACTGCTGTGGATTGCGCTCCAGCATGCGGGCAACCGCGATGGCTGTGACAAGCCCGTCATCATAGCCCCGCCCATAAGGCGCATTGAAGAAGAAGTGGCCGGATTTCTCAAAGCCAGCCACCGCATTCAGCTCCGCCACGCGGCGCTTGATGTAGGAATGGCCGGTTTTCCAGTAGTCGGTCCGCGCCCCTTGCGCCTTCAGCACGGGGTCTGTGTGGTAGAGCCCGGTCGATTTCACGTCGACGACGAACTGGGCACCGGGGATGGATGCCGACATGTCGCGCGCCAGCATCACGCCCACCTTGTCGGCGAAGATCTCGTGGCCCTCATTGTCCACCACGCCGCAGCGGTCGCCATCGCCGTCGAAGCCCAGGCCCACATCGGCGCCGTGCTCCAGCACCGCATCGCGGATGGCATGGAGCATTTCCATGTCCTCGGGGTTGGGGTTGTAGCGCGGGAAGGTGTAGTCTAGTTCGGTATCCAGCGGCACCACCTCGCAGCCAAGCCGCTCCAGCATTTC
>JBGSQC010000100.1:0-3463 GCA_041738295.1 Zhengella sp.
CGGCGCGCGCCGCCTTGAGGTCGGATCCGGTAGCGTCCGCCAGCCGCAGGCCGCCCAGCGGCAAGGTGATGCCGTCGCCGATCTCGTCGCCCTTCACGTCCACCAGTTCCAGCGAGCCGCCGCCAAGGTCTCCGGTGATGCCGTCCGGGCGGTGGAAGCCGGAAATGATGCCGAGCGCGGAATAGAGTGCCTCTTCGCGGCCCGACAGTACGCGGACCTCGCAGCCGAGCGCCTTGCCGGCACTTTCGATGAATTCCGGTCCGTTCTCGGCCTCACGCGCGGCGGCTGTTGCAATCACGTGGATTTCGCGTGCTCCGGCCTGGTCGCACAGCGCGCGGAAGCGGGCAAATTCGGCGAGCGCCCGCTCGACGCCTGCCGGGTCCAGCATGCCGGTCGAAACGATGGACCGGCCAAGGCCTGCCAGCATCTTCTCGTTGAAGAGCACGGTCGGCGAACGGGCAATGCCCTCATAGATCACAAGGCGGATCGAGTTTGATCCGATGTCGACAATGGCGACCGGCTCACGATCGGGGAGCCGGCCCTGGGAAGGAAGGATCATCTTGAAGTCGCTGTCTTTTCCGTGCGACGCCGCTTCACATGGGCGATGCGTTTGGGCGCGTGGGACTTCAGTGACTCGCCACGGCCCGACAGGCTCGGATTGGTCATGAAGAACTCCTGCGCATTGAACGGCTCTTCGTCCGGGTCTGGTTCGAAGCGCCGCGATGTACCATCGGCAAGTACCTCGAAACTCTGCTGGTTGTCCATGATGTTGACCAGCATGATCTGGTCGAGGATCTGTTCATGCACAGTTGGTGCAGTGACCGGGACGATGACCTCGACGCGGCGGTCGAGATTGCGCGGCATCATGTCGGCGGAGCCGAAATAGACAATCGCCTCGTCCGACGGCAGGCCATGGCCATTGCCGAAGCACCAGATGCGGCTGTGCTCCAGGAA
Organism: Zhengella sp.; assembly: GCA_041738295.1. Classification (GTDB taxonomy): domain Bacteria; phylum Pseudomonadota; class Alphaproteobacteria; order Rhizobiales; family Rhizobiaceae; genus Zhengella. Next base: position 955 of record JBGSQC010000100.1, read on the forward strand.
GCGCCCGACAATCGACTTGACGCGGATGTTCTCCGACAGGCCCGGCACCTGCGGGCGCAGGCAGCAGATGCCACGGATCACAAGGTCAATCTCCACGCCGGCGATGCTCGCCTCATAAAGCGCGTCGATGATCTCGGCATCGACCAGCGAATTGAGCTTCATCCAGATCTGTGCCGGGCGTCCGGCCCTGGCGTGCGCGGTCTCGTCGCGGATGTGGCCGAGGATGCGCGGGCGCATGGTGTAGGGCGAATAAGCGAGCTTCATTTCGTCGGCCGGTTCGGCATAGCCGGTGATGAAGTTGAAGATCTGCGCCACATCGCGCGTGATCGCCGGATCATCGGTGAAGTAGGAAAGGTCGGTGTAAATCTTGGCGGTGTTGGGGTGATAATTGCCGGTGCCGAGGTGGCAGTAATTGCGCAGCCTGCCCTCCTCGCGGCGCACAACCAGCGAAAGTTTCGCGTGGGTCTTCAGCTCGATGAAGCCGAACACCACCTGCACGCCGGCGCGCTCCAGGTCGCGCGCCCAGCGGATGTTGGCCTCCTCGTCAAAGCGCGCCTTCAGCTCGACAAGCGCGGTGACTGACTTGCCTGCCTCTGCCGCATCGATCAGCGCACGCACGATCGGGCTGTCATTGGAGGTGCGGTAGAGCGTCTGCTTGATGGCCACCACGTCGGGATCAGATGCGGCCTGGCGCAGGAACTGCACCACCACGTCAAAGCTTTCGTAAGGGTGGTGGACGAGAAAATCCTTCTCGCGGATGGTGGCCAGGCAGTCGCCGCCATGTTCGCGGATGCGCTCAGGGTATCGCGGCGCATAAGGCTGGAATTTCAGGTCATCACGCGGCAGGGCAACGATCTCGGAAATCTGGCTCAGCGCCAGCGGGCCGTCCTGGATGGAGATGCGGTTGCCCTGCACGCCCAGCTCATGGGCGACAAAGCCGCGCAGACTGGCCGGAATTTCTGCATCAAACTCGATGCGGATCACCTGCCCCCGGCGGCGGCGCTTCAGCGCGGTCTCGAACAGGCGCACCAGATCCTCGGCCTCTTCCTCCACTTCGATATCGCTGTCACGGATGATGCGGAACGTGCCGTTGCCCTTCAGCTCATAGCCGGGGAACAGCCGCTGAATGAAGAGGATCACCACATCTTCCAGCGCGATGAAGCGCGAGACCGTGCTGCCCGGCAGCTGCACATAGCGCGACAGCGCCACCGGCAGGCGCAGCAGTGCCGTCATGTCCACGCCCGTCTTGCGGTTGCGCAGCGTCAGCGCCATGGAGAAGCCGAGATTGGGGATGAACGGGAACGGGTGCGCCGGATCAATCGAAAGCGGGGTCAGCACCGGGAAGATCGAATCCAGGAAATGGGCTTCCAGCCAGCGCTTTTCTTCCGCGCTGAGCCCTTCCGGGCGGACGATCTCGATCTTCTCTGTTCGCAGCAGGCCCATCAGGTTGGCAAGGCTCAAATGCTGGTCGGCCTGCAGCTTGGTCACTTCCAGCAAAAGCTGGTCCAGCTGTTCGGCGGGCGTGCGCCCGTCAGCCGAGCGCTCGGAAATGCCCTCGCGCACCTGGCCTGCAAGACCCGCCACGCGCACCATGAAGAACTCGTCGAGGTTTGTCGCCGAGATCGACAGGAAGCGCAGGCGCTCCAGCAACGGATGGCGAGTGTTCTGGCTTTCCTCCAGCACACGGCGGTTGAATTGCAGCCAGGAGAATTCGCGGTTGACGAAGCGGTCGGGGTCATCCAGCGAAAAGCCTGCCGGGCGGGAGGAAGCGGTGAAATCGGTGTTGGCCGGGGTCAGTTCGTTCATCGTGTAGGGTCCATGTCGCCTGCTGTTCACAAATCGGTCATATGCCATGACAGGCTCATGCGACAGTTTGATATCAGGCGGCTTGCATTGACAACGCATATGTTCCAAATCAACGCGAGCAATGAAAACGTGGCGGCTACGGCTGCAAATGGAGACGTGTGATGGCAGGACATTCCATTCCCCACTTCCAGAATGATCAGGGGCACAAGTCGATCATGATCGGCGCCAAGCGCTTCATGTGCGTGGGGGCCAACCCGCCCTTCGATCATCCGCATGTGTTTCTCGACATGGGCGACGACAATGAGAAGATCTGCCCCTATTGCTCGACGCTCTATGTTTATCAGGCCGGCCTCGCCGCGGAAGTGACCGTGCCGGCAGGCGCTGCCTACCACCCCCACGCCGCCTGATCCTGAAAGGGAGCGCCGTCCCTCCATGGAGCGCTCGCGACACATCCTCATCGCCGGAGCAGGCATTGCCGGGCTGACGGCTGCCTTGTGCTTTTCGAAGCGCGGCTATGCGGTGCGCATTTTCGAGCGCGCGAATGCGCTGTCTGAAGTCGGTGCAGGGCTTCAGGTGCCGCCCAACGCCACCCGCATCCTGGACCGCATCGGCGTGCTGCATCACCTCAAGGCCGCTTCCGTGAGGCCGGAGGAACTGGTGCTGCGGCGCGCCCGCGACATGAAGGCGGTGGCGCGCCTGCCGC
>JBGSQC010000162.1:0-9681 GCA_041738295.1 Zhengella sp.
GTGGCCAGCCTGTGGGCGGCACGAAAGCCTGATTGAGCCGGAACTCCTCAGGTGCTAACAGCACCGCAAGCCTGTCCCCGGCGCTTGAGAGCGCCCCTCGCAACTCAAATCCAGGACTGTTCCCATGATCCCGCGCTATTCCCGGCCCGAAATGGTCGCCATCTGGTCCCAGGAAACCAAGTTCCGCATCTGGTTCGAGATCGAGGCCCATGCCTGCGACGCGCTGGCCGAGCTCGGCGTCATCCCCAAGGAAGCGGCCAGGACCATCTGGGAAAAGGGTGGCGCTGCAACCTTCGACGTCGACAAGATCGACGAAATCGAGCGCAAGACCAAGCATGACGTGATCGCCTTCCTTACCCATCTGGGAGATTTCATCGGCCCCGATTCGCGCTTCGTCCACCAGGGCATGACCTCGTCGGACGTTCTCGACACCTGCTTCAACGTGCAACTGGTGCGCGCCACCGACATCCTGCTCGCCGATATGGACCGGCTGCTCGCCGCGCTGAAGAAGCGCGCCTATGAGCACAAGGATACCATCACCATCGGCCGGTCACATGGCATCCATGCAGAACCCACCACCTTTGGCGTCAAACTTGCCCAAGCCTATGCCGAGTTTGACCGCTGTCGCGCCCGCCTCGTCAATGCACGCGAGGAAGTGGCCACAGTCGCCATTTCAGGGGCTGTCGGGTCCTTTGCCAATATTGATCCACGTGTCGAGGAGCATGTGGCCGAGAAGCTCGGCATGAAGGCAGAGCCGGTTTCCACGCAGGTCATTCCGCGTGATCGCCACGCCATGTATTTTGCAACCCTTGGCGTTGTCGCATCGTCGATTGAGCGTCTGGCAACCGAAATCCGTCACCTTCAGCGCACCGAGGTTCTCGAAGCCGAGGAATATTTCTCGCCCGGCCAGAAGGGCTCCTCGGCCATGCCGCACAAGCGCAACCCGGTTCTGACCGAAAACCTGACCGGCCTTGCCCGCATGGTGCGCTCCTTCGCGATTCCCGCCATGGAGAATGTGGCGCTTTGGCATGAGCGCGACATTTCGCATTCGTCGGTCGAGCGCATGATCGGCCCGGACGCCACCATCACGCTGGATTTCGCCCTCGCACGCCTCGCCAATGTGGTGGAAAACCTGCTCGTCTATCCTGAGCGCATGGCAGGAAACATGAACCGGCTCGGTGGCCTCGTTCATTCGCAGCGCATTCTGCTGGCGCTGACCCAGGCCGGCGTCAGCCGTGAAAAGTCCTACGAACTTGTGCAGCGCAATGCGATGAAGGTCTGGGAAAGCTACCATGTCGCCGGCAATGCGACGGTCGATTTCCTGGAAGAGCTGCTCGCAGATACAGAAGTGCGCGCGGCGCTTTCGGAAGAGGAAATCCGCTCGCGATTCGACCTCGCCTATCACACCAAGCACGCCGACACGATTTTTGCCCGCGTCTTCGGAAAGGGCTGATCGTCCGGGGTCAGCCTGCCCCGCCATCAACGCTATCCAGGAATGAAAAAACCCCACTGCATTGCTGCAGCGGGGTTTTGTCTTTGCCGTCAGCGCCGGATTGACCCGGCAGGCTGATTACTTGGCCGAAGCCTTGGCAACAGCAGCCTCGAAGGGCTTGTAGGCTTCCTTGGCGATGTCGGCATACATGTCGCCAACCTTGGTTGCCTGGGCAACGAAAGCCTCGTAGGCGGTCTTGGCATAGTCGGTCTGCAGCTCGATGGCCTTGTCCAGCGACTTGACGCCCGACAGCTTCTCGAAGAAGCCCGAACCCATCTCGACGGACGACTTGGCGAACTCGGCCTGCTCGGCTGCGAGAGCCTGAACCGACTTCGAAAGAGCGGCAAAGCTCTTGAGGCCATTGTCCATCATTTCCTTGGAGGCGGCGTTCATGTCTTCAAAATTCTTCATCATGGTGGTGATCCTTTCAACCAGAGGGCAGAGTGTCCAACTGCGATGCAGCATAACTAGTGTGCAGCGCACCATAAGTCAAGTGTGCAGTGCAAAATTTCCGTTGCGTAAAGCAACAATCCGCCCGGTCCGGAACCTCCCGGTTCATTCGAGTTCCGTCAAAATGTTTCAGCTTTCGCTTACCATAAACGGATTGGTAACCCTGCTGCCCTAGCCTGACGGAATGTTCATGGATGCATCTGATGCGTCCGAAATGTCGGCCCTAAGCGTCAGGTGTCCCCGTGCGTCATTCCATTTCCATCACCTCTGCACTCGCCCGAAAGACGGCTATTGCCCTTCTGTCCTTGGGCTTGTCGCTCGCAGCTGCTGTCCAGGCGCGGGCCAACAGCAAATATGCCGCCATCGTCATTGACGCAAACACCGGCAAGACCTTGCACGAATCCAGCGCAGACCAATTGCGCTACCCGGCATCGCTCACCAAGATGATGACGATCTACATGCTGTTTGAGGGCTTGGCCTCCGGCAAGCTGAAGAAGACCACGCGCATTCCGGTGTCTGCCTATGCGGCTGCCCGTCCGCCATCGAAGCTTGGTCTGAAAGCCGGCCAGTCGGTGACGGTCGAGACCGCCATTTATGCACTCGTCACCAAGTCGGCCAATGACGTGGCTTCTGCCGTCGGCGAGTTCATCGGCGGCTCTGAAGAAGGCTTCGGCCGCATTGCCACGGCCAAGGCGCGCGCTCTCGGCATGTCGCGCACAACCTTCCGCAATCCCCATGGCCTGCCCAATCCGTCCCAGGTCACCACTGCGCGTGACATGGCGCGCCTCGGTCTGGCTTTGCGCGAGCATTATCCGCAATACTACTCCTATTTCTCAACTCGCTCCTTCACCTATGGCAAGCGCCGCATGGGCAACCACAACAAGCTGCTTGGCCGGGTTGAAGGTGTTGACGGCATCAAGACCGGCTACACCCGGGCATCGGGCTTCAATCTGGTTTCCTCGGTAAAATCAGGCAATCGCCGCATTGTCGCTGTGGTTCTCGGCGGCACCAGCGGCGCCAGCCGCAACGCCCAGATGACAGCCCTGATCCGCAAATACATGCCTGCCGCTTCAACCGGCTCAAAGGGCCAGTTGATCGCCCGTACCAAGGCCACGCCGCTGACGGTCGCCTCGGTGAAGGAGCCGGTTCAGGCAAAGGCATCTGTCGTGGCGAGGGTTTCGCCAACAGCGAATGTTCCTGTTCCCTCTGAAAAGCCCTTGCAAGCCGAGATGTCAGCGCTTGCTACCGCTCCCACGGCGCTGGTGGACCCGGTGCGTACCGCCTCGGTCTCTGACGTGAAGGGCTGGGTGATCCAGGTTGCCTCGCTGCCGACGCATGATGAAGCGCTTTCCGTGATCGCCCGCACCAAGTCAAAGGCCGGACCGGTTCTCGCCAAGGCGCAGGGCTTTGCCTCGACCTTCGAGAAGGATGGCACGCTTTACTATCGCGCACGCTTTGCCGGCTTCTCCGGCAAGGATGCGGCCTGGAAGGCCTGCGCCGCGCTGAAGCGCCAGAAGATCGGCTGCTACGCCTCGCAGCAGTAAGTTTGAACGGCGCGAAGCTGCCTGCTTCATGCCCTTCGTTTGAAAGTGCCTGACGTTCCCTTTCTCCGGGAAATGTACTGTGTCGATGGAGAGAAAGATGGCTGTCCAGAATGAGGCGCCGCAAGGCGCAGTGAATACCATGCCTGCTGGCTCTGCCAGATGGCAGACACCCGCCAATGCGCTGGCCGATGCTGCCGCGATGATGGGAATGGCCCAAGGCCCTGCCCGTCGCTATCGCACACGCGACGTGGTCGGCCTGCTGCTGGCCCATGGCTCGCGCACGCTCAGGGCAAGCCAGCCCAAGGCAAGCGTTCGGCTCAAAGTGTCAGGGCGCAACGGCACCATGGCCGTTCGTATCGCCCTCATGCAGCGTTGACGGCGCGGACGAAGATCAATCAGCAAAAATGTCCGGCATGGCGATGGTCATCTCGCCTTGCTCGGCAAAGCGCTTGCGGGTCTCTGCGCGTTTCTTGCCCAACTCATCGACCGGCAGCCGGAGCGAGGTGACCAACTGGCGGATTTCCTGGCGCGCAGCCAGATGCGACATGGTGGGTTTGGAGCCAAGCACAAGCTCGTCGAGATCGTCGAGTGCAGTCAGGCCGATCGGAAAGAACTCGCGAAAGATCACGCGCTCGGAAATTCCGTCCGAAATGCGGAAGCCCAGCTGCGACGACAGCTTCCTCAGCGAGGCATCGACCTTCACTTCGTTGCGCGACGAGATCGACGCCATGCGGTTGCGCACCACCACCCAATCGAGAATGGCATTGTCGGTTGCGCGCCGTTCGCGCCGTGCATCGCGCACCGAAAGCGCATATTGAGACAGTTCCACCACTTCATTGCTGACCGGATCGACCCGCCCCAGGACATCGAAATCGATGAAGCTGTCATTCATCGGCGTCACCAGCGTATCGGCAATGCGGTGAGCCAGCCGATTGAGATAGGTGTCGGAGCCGGGCGTATCGATGACGATGAAATCATGCCGCGTTTCAATGTCCGCCAGACCTTCCATCAACGCCCTGAAATCAGCGCCCTCGCCATCGGCAATGGTCTGGCGGCGCGCCGCGGGAACGTGGAAATGGCTAGGCAATTCCAGAGCAATGCCGGATGACCGGGCATGCCGCTTGCGGTTTTCCAGATAGCGCGTCATCGAAAGCTGGCGGCCGTCGAGATCGACAGTCGCAACCCGGTGGCCGGATTTCAATAGCGAAATGGCAATGTGAACGGAGGTCGTGGACTTGCCCGAGCCGCCCTTTTCGTTGCCGCAGACGATCACATGGGCGTTTTTGCGCCCATGGCCGGACTTCTCAGCCAAACCAGAAACAAGCATGCCCGCACTCCCGTCGCCCCTTGAGGACTTTGCATGCGGACTGTCTTTCTTGCAAGCTATGGCTGTTCAACAGGCCTTTGAACTTTGGTGCGTGGTAAACCGGCAAGGTAAATCCGGTTGAACTTGCGCCAGTCTTCTTCAGAGCAGGCCAAGGGACGCCAATTCGCGCTCCAGATCCGGCGACAGCGCGCCGCCATTTCCGGTCGAGAGATCGCCCGGGGCATCGTCGGGCACCAGATAGCTCCAGCCCTGGAACGGCCGCCGCGGAGCGCTTCGGGTCTCGATCAGTACCGGTTCAAGGACAAGCTGGCAGCGGCTGATTCCGTCACCACCGGTCACCTCGCGAAGGTCAAGCAGGCGCTGGCGACACTGGATTTCACCCTTGATGATCCAGTAGACCGAGCCGCCATCCAGCAGCTCGTCACGGCGCTTGGGCGACATGCGGGTGGTGTGCCAATACTCCGCCTTGCCGGTCAGCGCCTTTGTCTCGGCCAGGCGATAGGCAATCCACTCCCGCAGATCGTCCACGCTGTCCGTCCCGACTGACAATTTGAGAATGTTGAGTGCCATGCACACGGGTGTAGCGCGGCCCGGCGGCCGGTCAAGGCGCAAGCCCGCATTACGCACAGCCCGCTTCAGCAGTCCGGTACATTGACCGCCAGACCGCCAAGGCTGGTTTCCTTGTAGCGCTCGTTCATGTCTCGCCCGGTCTGGCGCATGGTCTCGATGCAGGCATCCAGCGGCACCAGATGCTGGCCGTCACCCCTGAGCGCGAGAGAGGCAGCCGCCACAGATTTGACCGCGCCCAGCCCGTTGCGCTCGATGCACGGCACCTGCACCAGCCCGCCAACCGGATCGCATGTCATGCCGAGATGGTGCTCCAGCGCGATCTCCGCTGCATTCTCCACCTGCTCCGGCGTGCCGCCCAAAACCGCGGCAAGCCCTGCTGCCGCCATGGCAGAGGCCGAGCCGACTTCGCCCTGGCAACCGGCCTCCGCGCCTGAAATCGAGGCATTGGTCTTGATCAGCAGGCCGATCGCGCCCGCCGTCAGCAGGAAATCGCGCAGGCCTTCGCGCGTTGAACCTTCATGGAACTGGCGGTAATGGCGCATCACGGCCGGCACAACACCGGCCGCGCCATTGGTCGGCGCCGTCACCACGCGTCCGCCTGCCGCATTTTCCTCGTTGACCGCCATCGCATGGGCGATCAGCCAGTCATTGACCGCCAGCGGATTGAAGCGGTTGGTCTTTTGCTCTTCTGTCAGCCGCTCCGCCATGGCGGCAGCGCGGCGGCGCACATTGAGGCCGCCGGGAAGGATTCCCTGGTTTCTCAGGCCCCGGTCGATGCAATCCGACATGGCATCCGCCAGCCGGTCCAGCCCGGCATCCAGTGCCGCGCGGCTCATCCGGCTTTCCTCGTTGGCCCGCATGATGGCGGCAATCGACAATCCGGAGGCATTGGCCATGGAAAGCAGGTCGGCTGCGTTGCGGAAGGCGAAGGGAACGGAGACTTCCGCCTCCTGCCCGCCATCAATTGTCACTTGGCGCGAAAGTTCCTCGTCGGAGACCACAAACCCGCCGCCCACCGAATAATAGATGCGGCTGATCAGCACCCGCCCATCGCTATCCAGCCCTTTGAACATCATGCCATTGGCATGGCCGGGCAGCGCCTTTTTGCGGTCGATGACCAGATCCTGATCGGGATCGAAAGCATAGGCTTGATGGCCGGGCGGCGTCACCATGCGGGTCTCGGCCACCTTGGCCACCAAACCCTCCACATGGTCGGGATCAACGGCATCCGGTGTCAGGCCGCAGAACCCCAGGATGACTGCGCGGTCGGAACCATGGCCCTTGGCCGTGAAGGCCAGCGAGCCATGAAGGCTGGCTGACAGGCGAGCCACCTCCGCGCCCGCCGGACGCGGCCAGTTTCCATCGCGAAGTTCGGCCAGAAACCGCGCAGCCGCATTCATCGGCCCCATGGTGTGGGAGCTCGACGGACCGATTCCGGTCTTGAAGAGATCGAAGACGGAGAGGAGCATCGGTTAACCACCATGCGTGTTGCACAAGCCTTGCATGGTGGACCGGGACAGGACTTCAGCCAAGCGCTTTCAGCGACATGCTCCATGCGCCCCGCGACATCAGGGCAGAAGACACCAAAACAGCTGCAATGACTGGTGTTTCAAACAAAAACGCCGGCGCTTGGGGTCGCCGGCGTTTTCTGGAGGTGGAAATTCCGCGGGATCAGCTGGCTGCCACAGCAGCAACAGCCACCCCGTCGGCATTTCCGAAAAGCCATGCCAGCATCATGACGCCAGCAAAAACGGCCACTGCCCAGGCGGTGACGCCCCAGCAGCTTTTTTGAACGGTATCGCCCATGAAAGACCTGTCGTTGGTTGCCCCCGGACCGGCGGTGCCCTGCCGTCCGTGTGGCGGCTAAATACGCTTCGCCGATTTGCAGTGCAAGAGGAAAAAAGGCGAAATCAGGGCACCCTCTGGGGAAAAGCAGCAGATGAAAACCCGTTACCATTTGAATTAATTTGGTAATTTCTGAAAAGCGCTTCTTAACCAATTTTAAGGATCCGTGTTCAAATCAGGGCGCCATGCGGGTGGTGGCTCCGTCCGGGCACGGGTAGGATGGGCCATGACCATCGATTCCCTCCCCTTTGGCACTGCCGACTTGGCGGCGCTCGCCTATTTCCTCTTCCTGTGGATCGGGTTCACCTTTGTGGCCGACCGCGGAATCGGCGGACGCGTAACCTTGAGCGCCGCCATGAACAGCCACCGTGCCGACTGGATCCGCACCATGGCGCGGCGCGACCTGCGCATGATCGACACCTCCATCATTGCCGGCCTTCAGAATGGCACGGCCTTCTTTGCCTCGTCCTCACTGATTGCCATCGGCGGCGTTTTTGCGCTGATGGGTTCGCCTGAACAGGTGCAGGGCATTGTCGGCGATTTGGCCACGCCCGGTGCGGCTGACCGACACGCCCTTGAAACCAAGCTCATGGGGCTGGTCGCCATCCTTGCCTATGCCTTCTTCAAGTTCGGCTGGGCCTATCGCCTGTTCAACTATTGCTCGATCCTGATCGGCGCGGTGCCGATGCGCGAGGCCTTTGCCGAGGACGCAGACCCCGCCCTCGACCGCCATGTCGAACAGGCGGCACGAATGAACATCCTCGCCGGCAAACACTTCAATGCAGGTCTGCGCGGCGTCTTCTTCTCCATTGCCTATCTCGGCTGGTTTTCAGGCCCGTTGATGTTTGGCATAGGTTCCACCTTCATCGCGGCTGTCCTTGTGCGCCGCCAATTCTTCTCCCAGGCCCGGCGCGCTGCCGCCGGCGAGTTCTGATCCCAATGACATTCGCTGACCAGGAAGCCCTCAAGGCCGCCATTCTCGATCAACTCGCTGCCTTGCCTGCCGGCAAGTCCATCAGTCCGCAAAACCTCGCCATGGAACTGGCCGGGAAGGATGAGAAGGAGTGGAGCAAGCTGATGAAGCCTCTCCGCGCTGCCGCAATTGCTTTGGCAGGCGAAGGCCGAGCGAGCATCCTGCGCAAGGGAAAGCCTGTCGTGGGCAGTGACTTCAAGGGGCTCTACAAGATTGCCTTGCCCGGCACGCCGGCAGATCAGGGTGACGGGAACAGTTGATCAATGCGCCCGGTCAGCCAGTAGGCTGTCAGGCCGGTCCATTCGCGCATGGCAAGCGTCAATTCGTCGAGAGCGCTGATGGCTGAGCGCCCGCCGAATCGCAAGCGCGTCCGGCCGGGGCTGCGATAATCGGTAGGCCACGGGATTACGTTCACGCCTGCCTTGCGGAACAGCGCCATGGAGCGCGGCATGTGGAAGGCGCTGGTGACCAGCAGCCAGGGCTCCTTCGCCTTGGCTCCAAGCAGGTTAGCCGTAAAACGTGCGTTCTCGTCGGTGTTGCGAGAGGCTGATTCGAGAATCAGCCGCTCCTGGAGAATACCGAGAGCCCCAAAGAGGCGCACCGCCGTGACGGCATCCCCCTCACCGCTGGCAATCAATTCGCCTGAGCCTCCCGAAATCAGCAAGGGCACCTCGGGATACCGGCGCGCCAGCACTGCGCCTTCCAGGAACCGGTCGCCTGCAGCCTCCATTTCATAGCCGCCGCGCGCCTCGTTGACCGCACCTGCCAGCCCGCCTCCGAGCACGATGATACCTGCAATGGCCACAGGGGCCGGATCCGGGCGGACAAACCGCTCTTCCAGTGGCGTCAGGATCAATTGGCCCAGGTTGGACAGGCTGGAGACCCCGAGAAGGATGAGTGCCAGCAGCGGCAGGATGACCGCGCTGCGCCGCCAACCGCCAAGTGTCGCAAGCAGGGCGAGTGCGATGAGAACCATCACCAGACCAAGCGGCTAGATGATGAACCAGGCTATTTTCGACACATAGAAGAACATGGCGTTATGCGGCCCCCATCGCCTGCCCCTTCGTCAATCCCACTTCGGCGAAAAGTCGAAATCGCAAATGCGGTGGGCGTTGGATTTCAGCGCGCTGATCGCTGCCATCTCGGAATCGGTCAATGCGAAGTCGAAAATGGCGATGTTCTCCTTCAGCCGCTCCGGCCGGGTCGTGCGCGGAATGGCCGCCACGCCCGGCTGCTGCATGTGCCAGCGCAGCACCACCTGCCCCGGCGTCTTGCCATGGGCCGTTGCGGCATCAAGGATCGCCGGCTCCTCAATCAACTCAGCACCCCGGAACAGCGGCGAATAGGACGTCATCGCCATGCCGGCGGCCCGCGTAGCAGCGAGCACCTTGGACTGGTCAAGATAGGGATGATATTCGACCTGATTGCACACCAGCGGCGCATCCGACAGCGAAATGGCCTGTGCAAGCAGGCCGGTCGG
>JBGSQC010000033.1:0-6401 GCA_041738295.1 Zhengella sp.
GGGTTCAGTTGCCAAGCCGGTGACCCTGACGCCTTCGCCGTCAAAAGTGTCGAGCAGCCATGCCGCCCTGCAGCCGGTCGCGCAGGCAGCCAAGCCGGCCGCCACCACCACGGCTGCCCGTGTGCCGGCTGCCCCGAACAATGTTGCTGGCGACAAGACCGGCTGGACCTCGACCGGAGGCACGGCTGTCACCCTCAAGGAAGGCGAGACGGTCTACAACCTCTCCAAGCGCTTTGGCGTTCCGGCCAACGAGATCATGCGTGCCAACGGCATTTCGGATGCGTCCAAGGTTTCTGCCGGCCAGCAGATCGTCATCCCGACCTATGTCTATTCGTCAAAGGCTTCGGTTTCGATGCCGGACAACAATCCGAAGACCATGGCGGCGAAGTCCTCACGTGGTGATATTCCGGCACCTGCTCCCGTCGAGCACAGGGATGTCGCGGTGCTGCCCCAGGTTCCGCAGGCTCGTAACCGGACCGGTTCTGTCCCGGTTCCGCAGGCAACCAACACGGTGGCATCAAGTGCAGCAAAAGCCGCTGCAAGTGCAGCCGTGCCGGGCGCCTACAAGGTTGTTTCGGGTGACAGCCTCTACACCATTGCCAAGCGAAACCGCACGACCGTTGATGCGCTGAAAGCCGCCAATGGACTGAAGGACGGCAATCTCAAGATCGGCCAGTCGCTGAAATTGCCGGGAGCCGGCACCATGGCAGCGCCTGCTGTCGCATCGGCTGCGGCAAAGGCCGGTGTGGATCCGATCGTCACGGGGGCTGCCGGCACTGCGGTCAAGTCAACGGGCTCGGTGGCCAAGACGACCAACACCTTGCCGACCTACACGCCGCCCGTCCGCAAGGACGAGAAGGTGATCGAGGAAGCGCAGAAGAGCGCTGCTGTGGCACCTGACGCCACCGGCATTTCCAAGATGCGCTGGCCGGTGCGCGGTCGCGTTGTGTCAAGCTACGGGTCCAATGTCGGAGGCAAGGCCAATGACGGCATCGACATTGCCGTGCCGGCCGGAACACCGGTCAAGGCCGCCGAAAACGGTGTTGTCATTTATGCCGGCGACGGGCTGAAGGAATTCGGCAACACCGTGCTCATCCGTCACGAGGATGGCCTTGTCAGCGTCTATGGCCACAACTCGGCCATCACTGTCAATCGTGGTGACAAGGTGAAGCGCGGCGACCAGATTGCCAAGGCCGGTGCAACCGGTTCGGCCGACCAGCCGAAGCTGCACTTTGAAATCCGCAAGGACTCCACGCCGGTCAACCCCGCCTCTTATCTGGAGTGACCGCAAAAGCTCTGCGGCCGCCCGGACCTCCAGTCTCATCTGCCGCATGACGGCGATACCCCATCGGCTTAAAGCAGGTGGGGTATCGGCTTTTGCAAAATACTGGTGGGATGTCAGCCGAGTTTCTGGCCGAGACGGCCAGCCAGATCCTGGATGAACTGCCAGGCGACGCGGCCTGACCGGCTGCCGCGCGTGGTGGACCATTCGAGCGCCTGAGCGCGAAGTGCGTCTTCGTCCACGACGAGGGCGAAATGCGCTGCATAGCCGCGCACCATTTCCAGATATTCGTCCTGCGAACACTTGTGGAAGCCGAGCCACAGGCCGAAACGGTCCGACAGTGAGACTTTTTCCTCCACCGCCTCTGCCGGATTGATCGCCGTCGAACGCTCGTTCTCGATCATGTCGCGCGGCAGCAAATGACGCCGGTTGGAGGTCGCATAAAAGATGATGTTCTCAGGCCGGCCTTCGACGCCACCATCCAGCGCCGCTTTCAGCGACTTGTAGGAAGTGTCGTCATGGTCAAACGAGAGATCATCGCAAAACAGGATGAAGCGCGCTTCGGAACCCTTCAGCAGGGCCATCAGGCGGGGCAGCGTGTCGATATCCTCGCGGTGGATTTCCACGAGCTTCAGGTTTGATCCTTCGACTGACCTGCCAACTGCTGCATGCGCCGCCTTCACCAGCGAGGACTTGCCCATGCCGCGCGCCCCCCACAGCAGCACATTGTTGGCGGGCAGCCCGCGCGCAAAGCGTTCGGTGTTTTCTGTCAGGATATCGCGCACCCGGTCCACCGCGCGGATCAGCGAAATATCCACCCGGTTTACCTTGGCAACCGGCTGCAGCGCCCCGCTTTCCGGCGACCAGACAAAGCAGTCTGCAGCCCCAAGGTCGGTGACCGGCGCTTTGGCTGGTCCGAGCGCTTCAACGGCTGCAATCAGCAGGTCAAGTTTGGCATTGAGATCATCTGGAAGTGCAGTTGCCATGGTTTTTCCTCTTTTGCCGTGCTCTACCATGCTCTTCGGCTGGGCAAAAGCGCTGCTTGGCGCGCCCGTGGCTGTTGCAATGGCGGGGTGAAACACTATATTCCGCGCGAGTTTGAAGGGCGGAGTCGAGCCGCCCAGTCCCCGTTTTTTTCCGTTCAGGAGCACCATTCATGTTTGTCACCCCGGCTTTCGCACAGTCCGCTACCCCTTCCGTTGGTCCGGACATGCTGATGAGCATCCTGCCGTTTGTCCTGATTTTCGTGATCATGTATTTTCTCATCATCCGTCCGCAGCGTACCCAGATGAAGAAGCGTGAGGAAATGCTGACCAACATCCGCCGCGGCGATACGATCGTTACCGGCGGTGGGTTGATCGGCAAGGTCACCAAGGCTGATGACGTGGAACTGGAAGTCGAAATCGCCCAGGGCACCAAGGTGCGCGTGATGCGCGGCATGGTCGCCGATGTCCGCATCAAGGGCGAGCCGGTCGCCAACCAGAACGCCAAGTAAGGCGATTGCGGGGCGTGTCCCGCATTCACGTGCATGCCTTGAGTGGGGCCGGAAACGGTAAGCCAAGAGGCGGGAAGCCCCTAGACGGCCAACCAGAGACGGATTGACGAATGCTCTATTTCTCCCGGTGGAAGACCACCCTGATCTGGCTGATGGTGCTTGCAGGCTTTGCCTTTGCTGCGCCCAACATGTTCTCCAGGGATAGCCTGGCCACCTGGCCGGACTGGATGCCCAAGTCGCAGATGCCGCTCGGCCTTGACCTGCAGGGCGGTTCGCACATCCTGCTGAAGATCGAGCAGGGCGACATCATAAAGGACCGTCTTGCAGTCGTGCGTGATGACATCCGCCGCCTTCTGCGCGACGAGAGCATCGGCTACACCGGCCTGACCGGGGTGAACCGCGTTGTGCAGGTGCGCATTCGTGACGACAAGCAGGTGGCTCTCGCCAAGGAAACGCTGAAAGAGCTGATCCAGCCGATTTCTGCCGGACTTCTCACTGGATCGTCTGTCGTCGAAACCGAGTTGGACGAGCCGGAACCCGGCCTGTTGCGCTACACCCTCACCGATGAGGGTATCGCTTACCGGACATCCTCGGCGCTCACCCAGTCGATCGAGGTTGTCAGCCGCCGCGTCAACGAACTCGGCACCACGGAACCTGTGATCCAACGCCAAGGCGACGACCGCATCGTGGTTCAGGTGCCGGGCCTTGATGATCCGCAGCGCCTGAAGGACATTCTCGGCCAGACCGCCAAGCTGACCTTCCAGATGGTCGATCAATCCATGCCCGTGCAGGAGGCCATTCAGGGCCGTCCGCCGGTCGGCACGTCGATCAAATACTCCAATGATGATCCGCCGGTGCCTTACCTGATCGAGGACCGCGTTATCGTTTCGGGAGAAAACCTGACCGACGCGCAGCCGACCTTTGACCAGCGCACCTCGGAAGCCGTTGTTTCCTTCCGTTTTGACAACAAGGGCGCCACCCGTTTCGGCCAGGCCACCCAGCAGAATGTCGGCAAGCTCTTCGCCATCATCCTGGACGACCGCGTGGTTTCAGCCCCGCGCATCAATGAGCCGATCCTTGGGGGTTCCGGCCAGATTTCCGGCAATTTCACGGCGCAATCGGCCAATGATCTGTCCGTGTTGCTTCGTGCCGGCGCCTTGCCTGCCACGCTCACCATCATCGAAGAACGCACGGTCGGTCCTGGCCTCGGACAGGATTCGGTCGATGCCGGCCTTCTGGCGGCCGTCATCGGCTCGATCGGCGTGCTCTTCTTTATGGTCATGGCCTATGGCCTTCTCGGCGTCTTCGCCAATATCGCGCTGATCGCCAACGTGGCGATGATCGTGGCACTGCTCTCGGTGCTCGGTGCCACGCTGACACTGCCCGGTATCGCCGGCATCGTGCTCACCGTCGGCATGGCGGTCGATTCCAACGTGCTTATCTTTGAGCGCATCAGGGAAGAACGTGCGGCAGGGCGCTCGGTGATCCAGGCAATAGACACCGGCTTTTCGCGCGCCATGAGCACCATCATCGACGCCAATGTCACCACGCTGATTGCAGCCGTCATCCTGTTCTATCTGGGTTTTGGCCCGGTTCGCGGCTTTGCCGTGACGCTCGCCATCGGCATTTTCACCACTGTTTTGACAGCCTTTACCTTCACCCGCTGGATGATGGCTGAATATGTTCGCCGCCGCCGCCCGAAGGAACTTCCCGGTGCCATCATGCATCTAGTTCCTGCGGGAACGAAAATCCCCTTCATGTGGCTGCGCCGCATGACGTTTACCTTCTCGGCCGCAGCTTCTGTGGCGGCACTCGCGCTGTTCATGACCGTCAACATGAATTACGGCATCGATTTTCTCGGTGGCACGCTGATCGAGGTGAAGGCGAAGGAAGGCCAGGCGGACGTTGCAAACATTCGCGCCCGCCTCGGCGAACTCAATCTCGGCGAAGTGCAGGTGCAACAATTCGGCGATGGCAACGAGGTGCTGATCCGCATCGCCAGCCAGGATGGGGGCGAGAACGCCGAACAGAGTGCCATGACAAAGGTGCGCGGCGAGTTGGAAGAGGCCTATGATTTCCGCCGCGTTGAAGTGGTCGGACCGACGGTTTCGGGAGAACTGGCCCGTGCTGGCACCATCGCGGTTCTTGCCTCTCTCTTTGCCATCCTGATCTACATCTGGGTGCGCTTCGAGTGGCAGTTTGCCGCCGGTGCCATCATGGCCACGATGCACGATGTGATCATGACCATCGGTTTCTTTGTCATCACCGGCATCGAGTTCAACCTGTCATCCATTGCCGCAATTCTCACCATCGTCGGCTATTCGCTCAATGATACGGTCGTCGTCTATGACCGCGTGCGCGAAAACCTCCGGCGATATCGCAAGATGAGGCTGCCGGAATTGCTCGATTTGAGCATGAACGAGACGCTCGCACGCACGACCATGACATCGCTGACCACCCTGATCGCCCTGTTTGCCCTCTACTTCTTCGGTGGCGAAGTGATCCGGTCCTTTACTGCTGCCATGATCTTCGGCGTGGTGATCGGCACCTATTCGTCGATCTTCATTGCGGCCCCGCTGCTCATCCTTTTCAATCTGCGCTCCGGCAAGCCTGCCGGAGATGAAGATGCCAAGGACGTGGCTGCACCGGCAAAGGCCTGATCCGGTGTCGCCCGGCGGCATCGAGATGCGCGAGGCCCATTATCCGGGCCGAGCGCCTATTGACAGCTTTGGCGGCGGCGGCTTCCGCTTCGCCGACATGTCGCATCGTGGCTCCTTGCTGTGCCTGCCGTCTGGCATTCATGGCTGGGAGCCTGCGGACCCGGCCAACATTACGCCGGCTGATCTCCGCCAAGTCCTCGACGAGGCAGGTGACATCCGCATCCTGCTCGCCGGTCTTGGCCCGGAATTCGCCCGCCTTCCGGCTGCGACCACGGCGGCCTTGCGCGAAGCCGGCATCGTCACCGATCCGATGAGCACACCGGCAGCCGTTCGTACCTATAATGTGCTGGTTGCCGAGGACCGCCCGGTCGCGGCCCTGTTGCTGGCTGTCTAAGGATGCAGGCGGGCGAGACCGACCTGATGTCGACGCTGAAAGCGGGCGATCCCGACCGGTATCTTTCCACGCTTTATGCCCCGGCGTCCGTGCGTGGTGATCTTGCCGCGCTCTATGCCTTCAATCTGGAGATTGCCCGTATCCGTGATGCCATCCGCGATCCCATGCCCGGTGAATTTCGCCTGCAATGGTGGCGCGATGCGCTGAACGGCACCACGCCGGATGCAGCAGTCCGTTATCCGGTGGCCGCTGCCATGGCCGATGTGATTTCCCGGCACTCGCTTCCGCTTCCCATGCTGGAAAACTACTTCGAGGCGCGCATCTTTGATCTCTATGATGATCCGATGCCCTCCATGAACGATCTGGAAGGCTGGTGCGCAGAGACTGCCGGAACGCTCATCCAGTTTGCCGCCATGATTCTTGACCGGGATGCAGCTCTTGCCGCCGGGGGAGAGGCGGCGGGCCACGCAGCCTGCGCCCAGGCGATGACCGGGCTTATCCGCCTGTTCCCGCTGCACCGTTCCCGCGGCCAGTGCTATGTCCCGGCCGAGGTGCTTGCAGCCGCAGGCT
>JBGSQC010000357.1:0-2735 GCA_041738295.1 Zhengella sp.
GCGAGATCAGCCTCGCCAATTGCCATCACCGGAAGGCCGAGCCGTGCGGCCAATGCGGCCATCGGCGCGCCTTCCGCCTTTCCGGCAATGCTGGCGAGCGCCGTGATGCCGTCGGCTCCTCCGGCAGCGTTCAGCGCTGCCTCAAGCGAGGCCTCGCTGGCGCCTGTGCGGTAGCCGATCCCGGCAATTTTCTTTAGGACCGCGCTCATCGCGTCACGCTCCACTGCACCACCGGCATGGCGGAGCGCCATCCGCGCTTGGTGCCGAGCGGTCGAGCCTCCGCCAGTTCGATGCGCAGCAGGCTTCCGCCTTTCAACGCCGACCAGCGCGCCAGCAGCGCCTCGGTCTCCAGCGTCACCGCATTGGCGACAAGCCGCGTACCTTCCGGCATCAGTGCAAACAGCGCTTCCAGCAGCTCTTCGCTGGCACCGCCGCCGATGAACACCGCATCGGGCTTCGGCAGGTCTGCCAGCCCTTCCGGCGCGAGGGCGTTGATCAGTGTCAGGCGATGGCCAAGCCCGAAAGCCTCTGCATTCATCGCTGCGCGGTCGGCGCGTTCCGCGTCGGCTTCCAAGGCAATGGCTTGCGTTCCGGGTGCTGACAAAAGCCATTCGATGGAGACCGAACCGGAACCGGCGCCAATATCCCACAGCACTTCTCCGGGGCGCGGCGCCAGCGCCGAAAGGGTCAGCGCCCGCACCGGACGCTTGGTGATCTGCCCGTCATGGGCAAAAAGATCGTCGGGCAGGCCGGAGGCGCGCGGAATACCGCCGCTGCCCTTGGTGTCGATGGCGACGGCCACCGGATGTACCACATCGTCCAGCGCATAGCCGCTGGCCGGCGTCGTCCGCATCCTCTCACGGGGTCCGCCGAGTGCCTCCAGCACGGTGAGCGCCGATTGCCCGAAGCCGTGCGCCTCAAGCCAATGGGCAAGATGGCCTGCCGCTGCCCCGCCTCGCACAAGGCAGATCGCCTTCACGCCGCTGGAGAGCACCGGCACGAGGCGCTCAAAGGGCGCTGCATGCAGGCCAATGCAATGGGTTTCTTCGAGACGCCAGCCAAGCCGGGAGGCTGCCAGCGAGAAGGTGGAAGGAACGGGCAGGGCGGTCCATTCGCCGGGCGCCAGATGCTTCACCAGCGAGGATCCCGCCCCGAACCAGAACGGATCGCCCGAGGCCAGTACCACGGTGGCTGTTCCACGTTCAGCCAGAACCGGCGCGACATCAAAGGGCACCGGCCATTTGCGCCCGCGTGCGCCGGCCTCTGCCAATTCCAGATGGCGCGGCCCGCCAAAAATGCTATCGGCTTGCCCCAGTGCAGCGCGGGCGGCTTGTGAAAGCCCGTCCTCGCCGATGCCGATGATGGTGAGCCAGGGATCAGCCATGCGCCGTGTCCTCATTCTGGGCGGAACGAGCGAAGCCAGTTTGCTGGCGCGTGCCTGCGCCGAAGCGGGGCTGGACGCCGTGCTGTCCTATGCGGGGCGCGTTGACACTCCGCGCGCCCAACCGATCGAAACGCGGGTCGGTGGCTTTGGCGGCACGCAAGGCCTGGCGGACTGGATGCAGGCCAATGGCATCACCCATCTGGTCGATGCCACCCATCCTTTCGCGGCGCAGATCAGCGCCAACGCTGTGACCGCGGCAAAGCTCACGGGCGTTCCGCTGGCCGCCTTCGAGCGCCCGGCATGGACGCCGGAACCGGGCGACAACTGGATCACGGTGCCGGACATGGAGGCCGCTGTTGAAGCGCTTTCCGGTCCGCGCCGCTGCGTCTTCCTCGCCATCGGCAGGCTGAACCTCGAGGCGTTCGCGGTTCAGCCGCAGCACCATTATCTGCTGCGCCTTGTCGACGTGCCGCAGGCCCCGCTGCCGCTGACAGACAGCACCGTGATCGTGGCGCGCGGGCCGTTCCGCTACGAGGACGATCTGGCCTTGCTGACCGATCACCGCATCGACTGCATCGTTGCCAAGAATGCGGGCGGCGACGGAGCGCGCGCCAAGATTGACGCAGCCCGGGCGCTGGGCTTGACCGTCATCCTGATCGACCGGCCCCCGGTGCCGCAGCGCCGCGTGCTGGTCTCGCTCGAAGAGGTGATGGCGTTCCTCGCTCATGATGCCGACCTCGGCGTATAGACAAATTTTGTACCGTCGATCCGCTTTGTCGCCGACGATCCGACAATGATCATGGTGCGCATGTCAGCCATCTCAGGCGTGGCATCGCCAAGGCGCACCCAGTCGAGCTTTTCTTCCGCTGTCGTCACCGCGCACGCAAACAGGATCAGCCGCTCCGGCCCGCATGCTTCCAGCAGGATGTCGAGGACACGGGCAAACTGGTGCGGTCGCGACGCTGAGCGCGGATTGTAGAAGGCCATGGCGAAATCAGCCTGAGCCGCCAGCCGCAACCGCTTTTCCACCGTGTCGAAGGGCTTGAGATTGTCCGACAGGTTGATGGCGCAGAAATCATGGCCGAGTGGTGCACCGGCGCGCGCGGCTGCCGCCAGCATGGCGGTGATGCCGGGCAGCACCCGGATGTCGAGCGCCTTCCAGTTGTCAGGCCCTGCTTCCAGCGCCTCCAGCACGGCAGCCGCCATCGCAAAGACACCGGGATCTCCCGACGAGACCACGACAACCTTGCGCCCGGCCGCTGCCAGGTCCAGTGCGTGGCGGGAACGATCAAGTTCCACCCTGTTGTCTGAGGCGTGCAGTGTCAGCCCGTCGCGCGGCGCAATGCGCGCC
>JBGSQC010000361.1:0-17299 GCA_041738295.1 Zhengella sp.
ATGGCAGCATCGCTGTCTTCCCGCATTTCGTGCTCGACCGCTCCAAGCCCGGCATCATGGCGGTGGGCCGCGATGGCCGCCGCTTCACCAATGAAAGCCGCTCCTATCATGAGTTTGCGCTGGCCCAGCAGGCCGCCAACAGCGACGGCAGCCACATCCCGGCTTATCTCATCGCCGATGCCGCAGCGCTTGCCAAATATGGTCTCGGCATGGTTCGCCCCGGCGGCAAGGGGCTGAAGCCCTTCCTTGATGACGGTTACCTCGTTTCGGGCACGACGCCCGATGAACTGGCAGCGCGGCTCGGCATCGATGCGAGCGGCCTGAAGGACAGCATCGCCCGCATGAACCACTATGCCGAAACCGGCGTGGACGAGGATTTCCATCGCGGCGAAACGGTCTATGAACGCGTCAATGGCGACGCCTCACACAAGCCGAACCCGACGCTGGGCCAGCTGACACAGGGCCCGTTCTATGCCGTGCGGTTGGAGCCGAGCGACATTGGCGCGGCGACCGGGCTAGTGGCCGATACCGATGCCCGCGTGCTGGGCGAGGGCGGCAAGCCGATCGACGGGCTCTATGCCTGCGGCAACGATCTCCAGTCGATCATGGGCGGCGTCTATCCGGGTCCGGGCATCACGGTCGGGCCGGGCATCACCTTCGGCTACATCGCAGCCCGCCATGCTGCAGGCCGTGCAAAAACATCGGCCAAGGATGCCGCGATGGTGACAGCATGAGGCGCGTCCTGGTCACCGGCGGAACGGGCTTCATCGGCGGCTGGACCGTCGCGGCGCTGATCGCGCGCGGCTGGCAGGTGCGCATCTATGATGGTGCGCCGCGCCGCGAGGTGCTGGATTTTGTTGATCCCGCGCTGGCTGGCCAGGTCGAGATCATCACGGGCGACATCAATGACGAGGCGGCGCTCGCGGCCGCTGCGCAAGGTTGCGAGGCTGCAGTGCATCTGGTCGGCATCATGACGGTGGCAAGCGCTGCCGATCCGGTGCGCGGCGCCTCCATCAACCTGATGGGCAGCCTGCACCTTTTTGCTGCTGCCAAGGCCGCCGGCATGCGCCATGTCGCCTATGTCAGTTCGGCTGCCGTCTACGGGCCGGACAGCTCGACCGTGCCGCATCCCATGTCGCTCTATGGCACCTACAAGCTGGCCGTCGAAGGCGTGGCCCGCTGCTGGTGGCTGGACCAAGGCCTGTCGAGCACCGGCTTCCGCCCCTTCATCGTCTATGGTCCGGGCGAAAGCAGCGGCATTGCCGCCGGGCCGTCGATTGCCTGCCGCGAGGCTCTTGCAGGCCGGTCCTCGGTGATCGGTTTTTCCGGCACGGTCGGTTTTGTCCATGTGCGCGATGTGGCGGCGGCGCTGGCTGCCTGTCTCGACGAGGCGGGCGAGGGCGCCCATGTGCATGACCTGAACGGCGTCACTGCCCCGGTCTCGGATTTTGTTGATGCGCTTCGCCAGCGGCTTCCGCAGGCCGATGTCTCCATCAATGGAAAGCCGATGCGCCTGCCGGAGCGGATCGAGGGTGCAGAGCATGCAGGCTGGTTCGATGCCTTGCCGGTGACAGGCCTCGTTGACGGGATTGATGCCACGCTGGACCACTGGCGAAAGCGGGCGTCGGCCTGACGAAAAGTGCAATCATTCCTGTCCTCTGTCCATGGGCGGATGACAGGAGAGACGGCATGGTGAAGGGGCTGCAAGGCGGACATACTGCGCACAAGCGGCCAATCGGCGGGCACGACAGGGTTTTCTCCCTTCAGTGCCACCACGCCGGAAAAGAAACGAATTGTGCAGGTGCGAAGCGCCGCGCGAATGGGAGTGAGGGTGCAAATGGACGTTCGGCTGGATGGTGAGACGCGGCTTTTCCCGATCATCGGGGACCCGATCGGCCAGGTGAAATCGCCCGCCATGCTGACCGAAATCCTGGTGCGGCGCGGCGTCAATGCACTGGTCGTCCCCGCCCATGTCGCCTCTGCTGATGTGCCCGCCTATATGGACGCCTTGAAGAAGACGCAGAATGTCGACGGGCTGATCATCACTGTCCCTCACAAGTTTGCAGCGCTTGGCCATTGCGATGTTCCAAGCGAGCGCGCGCAGTTTGCCGGCTCCTGCAATGTGATGCGCAGGCTCGCCGACGGGCGCTGGGCTGGCGACAACACCGATGGCCAAGGCTTCATGGATGGCGTTGAGAGGCAAGGCTTCTCCATGGCAGGCAAGCGCGCGCTTTTGGTCGGTTGCGGTGGCGCAGGCTCGGCCATTGCCTATGAAATTCTCGCGCGCGGCGCGGCGCATTTGGCCATCCATGATGCCGATGCTGCCAGGCGCGACGGCGTCGTGTCGCGCCTTTCAACCCGCTTCCCCGGCAAGGTTTCCGCCGGTTCGGCTGATCCCGCCGGTTTTGATTTCATCGGCAATGCCACGCCTGTCGGCATGAAGGAGGGCGATCCTTATCCGGTCGATGTGGCGGGCCTACACAAGGGCCAGTTCGTCGGCTGCGTCATCACTCGGCCCGATCCCTCGCCGCTGGTCGCATATGCCCGCACGCTCGGCTGCGCCACCATGCCCGGCGTCGGCATGTTTTATGCGGAGGCCGAACTCCTGGTCGACAGCATTCTCGGCATGGGGGCTGCCGCCTGATGATCGTGAACGCGCCCACGAGTTTTGACCAGTTGAAGACGGGGCCGATGCTGACGCTCCGCCAGATCGAGGTCATCCGTGCGGTGATGGTCACCGGCACCATTGCCGGTGCGGCGCGCCTGCTCAATGTCTCGCAGCCCGGCATTTCGCGGCTGATGAAGTACACCGAGGATTCGATCGGCGTGCGCCTGTTCGACCGCGCGAAGGGCCGCCTCGTGCCGACGCCGGAAGCCAAGACCATCTTCAACCTGCTCGACAGTGTCTATGGCAAGGTGGAAGACCTGCAATTTGCCATTGGCGCACTGCGCAAGGGGGCAGGCACCGAGCTTTCCATGGCGTCGGTACCGTCTATCGGCAATGTGATGATGCCGCGCGCCGTCAAGCGGCTGCGCGAGCGCTTTCCCGCTTTGGCGCTGGACATCAACATCCTGAAGATCGAGGAAGCGCTGGATTATCTGCTGCTCGGCCGCGGCGAAGTGGTGGCGCTGTCCCACAAGGTCGAGCATTCGGTGCTCGTCATGGAACCACTGGCGTCTGGCCGCCTGCTCTGCGTGGTGCCGGAAGGCAGCCCGCTGGCGGCACTTGCCAGCATTTCGCCGGAGGAAATGGCCCGCCATCCGCTCATCGGCATTGATCCGAACGATCCCTATGGCGCGATCATGGCGGGCGTCTTCCGCACGCGCGGGCTGTCCTATTCCATGACCATCAAGGCCCGCTTTGGCTCGACTGTCTGCCGCCTCGTGGCAGAGGGCTTGGGCATTGCCATCATTGATGAATTTACGCTCGCCCACGGTTCCATGCCGGGGATCAAGGCACTGGAAATCAGCGCCGAAACCGCATTCCAGACCTACGCCGCCTATCGTAACGACCGCGCCCTTTCTGTGCATGCCGAAGAGTTCATCCGCCTGCTGCGCAGCGAAATGGAGCAGGTGGCCGGGGCCGCGCGCAAGGCGGGCCGCCATTCGTCAACCGCCAATACGGAAGTGAGGGCTATACCGTGAAGTTATACATCCAGCACTTCTTTGTATTTGACGTTAACCATCCGTCTCCGCAATGACTTGAGTGCCGCGACAGGTGGCGCTGACGGGAGACGGCGCTTTCAGACACCTGTCACAGAGTTTTTCATAACGGGAGGAGAACCCACATGAACCGCAAGACTTTCCTTGGACTGACCGCATCGCTGCTTCTGGCCGGTGCCGCTTACATGCCTGCCCAGGCGCAAGAGGCCGTGAAGATCGGCATGGTGGCCGAGCTCTCCGGTGCCGGTGCCCCGGTCGGAACAAACTGGCGCGACGGCATCAAGCTTGCCGTTGAGGAGATCAATGCCGCCGGCGGCATTCTCGGCAAGAAGATCGAGGTGACCGACTATGACACGGCAACCGATCCGCAGACTTCGCGCGCGCTGGTGCAGAAGGCCATTGATGAAGGCGCTTTCGTGATCCTGGGCACGGTCTATTCGGGCTCGACCATCGTCAACATGCTGGTCGCCCAGCAGAACGGCGTGCCGCAGTTCGTCGGCGCGGAAGCCCCTGGCATCACCCAGAAGGGCAATCCTTATGTCTTCCGCACCGCCTATGGCGCGCAAAAAGGCGTTCCGGCGCTGACGTCCTATTTCAAGGACACGCTGAAGGCCAAGAAGGTCGCCGTGCAGTGGATCAACAACGAGTTTGGCAAGGGCGGCCATGACGTCTTCATCGAAGAGATGAAGAAGGCCGGCATCGAAGTCGTTGCCGACGTTCCCTCCGAGCAGGGCCAGGCCGATTACGCCGCTGACGTCTCCAAGCTCAAGGAAGCCGGCGCTGATGCCGTCTTCGTCTACCTGACGGAAGAAGAGTCGGCCCGCTTCCTCAAGGAAGCCCGCAAGCAGGGCCTGTCCATGCCGCTCGTCGGTGAAGTCACGCTGACCGGCCAGAAGGTCATCGACCTCGCCGGTGAAGCCGCCAATGGCGCCATCGCCCATGTCGGCCTCACCGCTGATGCGCCGATCCCCGGCATTCAGGAGTTCGGCAAGAAGTTTGAAGCCGCCTATGGCCGCAAGACCGACCACAACGGCATCAAGGGCTATGTCGGTGCCTGGGCCACCAAATATGTCACCGAAATGGTCGGCTCGTTCGACCGCGAGGCCTTTGCAACCAAGATGCATGGCCTGTGCCTGAAAGTCGCCGAGAACCCCGGCGTCCTGATGGACACCTGCTGGGACGACACCGGCGAACTGTCGCGTGACAGCTTCATGGTCGAGGTCAAGGACGGCAAGCAGGTGGTTGTCTCCACCGTTCCGGCCAACTGACGCCAGCCTTTGAAGACCTTGCCCGCGGCGGACTCCGCCGCGGGCTTTTCCAAGCTCCCTCCCGCAAAGGATGAGACGTATGTCCCAGTTCCTTCAGGTCCTGTTGTCAGGGCTGGCCACCGGCTCGATCTACGCGCTGGCTGCCATCGGCTTCACGCTGGTCTGGCAGGCCGCGCAGACGGTCAATTTCGCCCAGGGCGAATTTGTCATGGTCCCGGCCTTCTTCGTGCTCGTCGGCCTGAATTTTCTTGGCATGCCGCTTCCCATTGCGCTCGCCTTCGGCCTTGCGCTCTCGGTCATCATCCTCGGCGCTATGTTCAAGAAGGTGATTGTCGAGCCCATGCAGAAGGGCTCCAAGGATGGTGGGGGCCTGCCGCTGATCATTGCCACCATGGCGCTCGGCCTGTTGCTGAAGGAGAGCGTCAAGGAATTCTACGGCGCTGAAGCCCAACCCTATCCCAACATGTTTCCACAGGACTCCATGAATGTCTTTGGCGCCGTCGTCTCGGTGCAGGACCTGCTGAACCTGCTGATCTCGCTGTCGGTGGTGGTGGCGCTGACCATGTTCCTGAACCGCACCCGCACCGGACGCTGCATGCAGGCAACGGCGCAGAACCCGCAGGTAGCCGAGATCCTCGGCGTCAACACCAAGCGCATGGTGCTCTACACCTTCCTGATCAATGCAGCGCTGGCGACACTCGCCTCGTTCCTCATCACGCCTGTCTATCTGGCAAAATTCTCAAATGGCGAGACGCTCGGCCTTATCGCCTTCATCGCGGCCATTGTCGGCGGCTTCAACCAGATCCGCGGCGCGCTCGCTGGCGGCCTGCTGATCGGCGTGCTGGACAATATGACTGCCACCTATCTGACAGCTGAATACCGCGCGGCCTTGCCGCTGATCCTGCTGATTTTTGTGATCCTTGTGCGCCCGCAGGGCCTGCTCGGCACCGCCGAGGGGAGGTCGGTCTGATGAGCACCATGACCCGCAACCTGCTGCTGCTGGCCTTCATCGCAGCCCTTGCCGCCGCGCCGCAGGTCCTGTCCGGCACCTACATCGTTTACGTGCTGTGCTCCTGGCTCATCTTCGCCATTGCCGCCATGGGCCTCAACCTGACGCTCGGCTATGCCGGCCAGATCAGCCTGGCGCAGGCCTCGTTCATGGCCATCGGCGCCTATACGACCGCATTGCTCACCATGGCTGGCTGGCACTGGATCATCGCGATGCCGATCGGCCTCGTGCTGTGCTTCGTGGTGGGGCTGGCGCTCGGTTTCCCGGCGCTGCGCGTCAAGGGCCACTTCCTGGCCTTCGTGACGCTGGCCTTCAACACGCTGGTCTTCCTCGTGCTGCGCAATGAGGACTGGCTGACCGGCGGCACCTATGGCCTCGTCGGCATGCCGCGCCCGGATTTCGGCTTCTTCAACACCGCCAAGCAGACCAATTTCTACTATTTCACGCTGACCGTTTTCGTCCTGTCGTCAGCGCTGATGTGGGGCATCATCCGTTCGCCCTGGGGCCGCGCCTTCAAGGCGCTGCGGGAAAACCCGGTTCGCGCCGAAAGTTTGGGCGTCGACACACGGCGCATCACGCTGCTGGCCTTTGCCATCGGCTCCACCTATGGCGGGCTGGCCGGTGCCATGGTCACGCCGCTGGTGCAGTTCATCGAACCCGGCTCCTTTGCCTTCGTCCACTCGCTGAAGATCCTGCTGATGGTTGTTGTCGGCGGCGCCGGCTTCTTCTTCGGCCCGGTGCTGGGGTCTGCCGTGGTCGTGCTGCTGCCTGAAGTCCTGCGCTTCACCGAAGGCTATTACCTCATCATCTACGCCATTTTCGTCATCACCTTGATGGTGTTCTGCCCATCCGGCCTGATCGGTCTCTGGGGGCGGCTGCGCGACAAGCTGTTCCCGAAAACTGAGGTGCGCGCCGACATGGCCAAGGGGGCTCTGCTGAAATGAGCACGAACCAACCCGTCCTTTCCGTCCACAACATCTCCAAGACCTTTGGCGCCATCAAGGCTGTCAACGGGGTGTCCTTCGAGGTTTATCCCGGCGAAATCCTCGGCCTGATCGGGCCGAACGGGTCCGGCAAGTCGACGCTGTTCAATTGCATTCTCGGCCAGCTGGTGCCCGATGATGGCAAGGTCGAGGTCAATGGCAAGCCGGTTTCCGGCAAGCGCGCGAGCGACCTCAACAAGCTCGGCGTCGGGCGCACCTTCCAGCAATTGTCGGTGTTTCCGCAGATGACCGTGCTCGACAACATCATCCTCGCCGGTCAGGAGCACCACGGCACCATGCTGTCGCGCCTGTTCGGCAAGCCTGATGCCGGGCTGACTGCAGAAGCCGACAAGCTGATAGCCTTTTTCCGGCTGGAGCATCTGCGCGATGTCGAGGCCGGCTCGCTCTCCTACGGACAGCAGAAGCTGGTGGATGCCGCCATGGCCTTCATGGCAGGCCCTTCCATCGTGCTGCTGGACGAGCCGGCAGGCGGGGTCAACCTCACCTTGCTCGGCAATCTGAAGGAGCGACTCAAGACCTTCAACAAGGAGCACAACACCACCTTCGTGGTGATTGAGCACAACATGGAATTCGTCATGAGCCTGTGCGACCGCATCATCGTGCTGGCCGAAGGCGCAGTGATTGCGGAAGGCAAGCCGGAAGAGATCCGGGCCAACCAGCAAGTCATCGATGCGTATCTGGGAGGATGAGCCATGCTTGAGCTGAAAGACATCCACGGCGGCTACGGCAAGATCACCATCCTGAACGGCACCAGCTTCACCATCCCCAAAGCCTCCATCACAACCGTGATCGGGCCGAACGGGGCGGGCAAGTCCACCGTGTTCAAGGCGATCTTCGGCCTCCTGTCCATCCAGTCCGGTCAAATCCTGCTGGAAGGCGAGGATGTGACGCGCAAGAGCCCGGCAGAAATGATCGCGCGCGGCGTCACCTATGTGCCGCAGGGCCGCAACGTCATCCCGCAATTGTCGGTCTATCACAATCTGGAACTGGGCGGGATCACCTCGCCCGACCAGACGCGGGTCAAGAAGCGCATGGAAGAGGTGATGGACCAGTTTCCCATGCTGCGCCAGCGCCGTGACCAGAAGGCCATCGAACTGTCCGGCGGCCAGCAGAAGCAGCTGGAGATCGCGCGTGCCCTCATCCTTGATCCGCGCCTGATGCTGATCGACGAGCCGTCCATCGGCCTGTCGCCCAATCTTGTGCAGGAAGTGTTCCAGACGCTGATCCGCCTGCGGGATCAGGGCGTGACCGTGCTGATGGTCGAACAGAACGCCAAGGCGGCACTCGCCATGTCTGATTATGGCCTTGTGCTGGAACTCGGCCAGACGCGCATGCACGACAAGGCGTCCAAGCTGCTGGCAGACCCGCGCGTCGGACAATTGTTCCTCGGCGGCCACATGGAGGACGAACACGCATGAGCGGTGCCCTGCACATCCTGAACGGCCCGAACCTCAACCGGCTCGGCACCCGCGAACCGGAAATCTACGGCTCGGTGACGCTTGCCGAAATCGAGGGCTGGTGCCGCGCCGAATGGCAGGGCGATGTCACCTTCCGCCAGTCCAATTATGAAGGCGATCTCGTTACCTGGATCCATGAGGCCATTGATGGGCAGGCCGCTGGCATCATCATCAATCCGGCCGGGCTGACCTTCACTTCGGTGCCGGTCTTCGATGCGCTGAAGATGTTCCCGGGACCGGTGATCGAGCTGCACATTTCAAACATTCACCGCCGCGAGAGCGTCTACCACAATTCCTTGATGTCCAAGGTGGCAACCGCCGTGATCGCTGGACTCGGCCCTCGCGGCTACGTGGCCGCAGTAGGTGCCATGGCCGGGCTGGTGGCCGCCGGCTCGAAGCGCTGAAAGGCGCGCAGGCCTCCCGGGAGACGACTGCCATGAAGACCGCCATCGCCACCGTATCCATATCGGGTTCGTTGCCGGATAAGCTCGCCGCCATCCAGCGCGCCGGCTTTGACGCGGTGGAAATCTTCGAGGCCGATTTCCTCACTTTCGATGCCACGCCGAAGGAAGTCGGCCAGATGGTGCGCGACCACGGTCTGGAAGTGGCATTGTTCCAGCCCTTCCGTGATTTCGAATCCATGCCGGAGCCGCAGCGCTCGCGTGCCTTCGAGCGGGCGCGCCGCAAGTTCCACCTGATGAACGAGTTGGGCACTGACCTGGCGCTCTTTTGCTCCAATTGTTCCCCGCTTTGCCTTGGCGGGGTTGATCGCGCGGCCGGTGATTTCAACGCACTGGGCGCCATCGCCCAGTCGTTTGGCGTGCGCGTCGGCTATGAGGCGCTGGCCTGGGGCGCCTATGTGAATGACCATCGAGATGCCTGGGAAATCGCGCGCCGCGCCGATCATCCGGCCATCGGCCTCATCCTGGATAGCTTCCACACGCTGGCGCGCGGCATTGATCCGCGCTCGATCCGCTCCATCCCCGCCGACAAGATTTTCTTCGTGCAACTGGCTGATGCGCCCGCCTTCGACATGGACCTGCTCTATTGGAGCCGTCATTTCCGCAACATGCCGGGCGAGGGCGATCTTGATGTCATCGGTTTCATGCGCGCTGTCGCCGCCACCGGCTATGATGGCTATGTGTCGCTGGAAATCTTCAACGACCAGTTCCGCGGCGGTTCGGCCCGGTCGATCTCGGTGGATGGTCACCGCTCGCTGATTGCGCTGATGGACAGGGTGCGCCGGCTGGAACCGGATATCGCCATCACCGTCCCGCCCATGCCGGATCGCATTTCGCTGTCCAATGTCGAGTTCGTGGAATTCGCTGCCAGCGCCGAAGAGGCTGCTGCCCTGGGCGCAATGCTCTCCACCATGGGCTTTTCGCTGGTAGGCAAGCATGTGGCGAAGGATGTGACCGTCTGGTCGCAAGGCGGCGCACGCATCGTCATCAACACCTCGAAATCCGGCCCGGCGCATTCCGCCTGGCTGGTCCATGGCTTCAGCGTCTGCGACATGGGGCTGAAAGTCTCCGATGCCAAGGCGACGGTTGCCCGCGCCGAGGCTCTGGGGGCCGAGACCTTCGAGCAGGAAACCGGACCGGGCGAAATGCAGATCCCGGCCATTCGCGGTGTCGGCGGTTCGGTGCTGCATTTCATTGACGAGCGATCCGGTCTTGACCGGGTGTGGGATGTCGAGTTCCGCCCGGCCATCAGCGCCTCGATGCCTGCCGATGCCGGGATCACCCGCATCGACCATGTGGCCCAGACCATGGCCTTTGACGAGATGCTGACTTGGCTGCTGTTCTACACCTCGATCTTTGACGCCGCCAAAACGCCGATGGTGGACGTGATCGATCCGGCCGGCGTGGTGCGCAGCCAGGCGATCTCCACGCCCGATGGCGCGGTGCGCTTCACGCTGAATGGCGCGGAAAACCGCAAGACGGTGGCAGGCCACTTCATTGCCGAAAATTATGGCTCGTCCGTCCAGCACATTGCCTTTGGCTGCGCCGATATCTTCAAGGCAGCCGAGGCGCTTGCCGCCAACGGCTTCGAAGCGCTGCCCATCTCGCCAAACTACTATGATGATCTGGATGCCCGCTTCGGCCTCGACGAGGACATGCTGGCGCGCCTGAAGGCAGGCAACATCCTTTATGACCGTGATGATCACGGCGAATATTTCCAGATCTACAGCGGCCTGTTTGCCGAGGGCATGTTCTTTGAACTGGTGGAACGGCGCGGCAGCTACAATGGCTACGGCGCGCCCAATGCCGGCTTCCGCATTGCCGCGCAGCGCAAGATGCTGCGCCCCAAGGGTATGCCACGGTCCTGAGGGATCGATTGAAACCTAGGATCCGGCAGGCCTTTGCCGCCGGTCAATTGGGTCAAGAATTCTCTTTTGAAGAATGGTCGGAGCGGCGGGATTCGAACCCACGACCCCTTGACCCCCAGTCAAGTGCGCTACCGGGCTGCGCTACGCTCCGACGGCTCGCCTTCTAGCTGGCCATGGGGGTTGTGGCAACCGAAAAGACGGGAAGCGCTCCGGGAAAATGAGGAAGCCGCTCAGGCGGCCACGAGTGCCGGGTGTTCGCGGCCTTGGGCGCGCGCCGACTGAACCCTCATCTCAAGCGCAATCACGCCCCACACCATGCCAAGCAGGATGTAGAAATGGCGCCAATGGTCAGTGTCGATCACCGTGCCGAGCAGCACGTGGCCGAGCAGGGCGGAATAGGCGCACATGAAGAAAGGCTGCCAGGGACGCTGGCGAAACAGGATGCGGAAGCCGGAACCCAGCGTCCACATGATCAGCAGGAAGTAGGCGGCAAAGCCGAGCCAGCCATAGTCCAGCAGCGCCTTCAGCCAGATGTTGTGCGTGTCTTCGCCCAGCATCAGGCCGAAATTGAGCGGGCCGATGCCGAGCGGATGCTCCATCGCCATCAGGAAGCCGATGCCATGGCGGGCAAAGCGTCCAAGCCGCGCCCCGTCATAATCCTGCACGATCTTGGCGCGCGTCTCGAACAGTTCGGCAATGGAGGGGATCTGCAGTGCAATCACGATGGCCAGGATCAGCAGCACCAGTGCCACGCCGGCCATGATCAGCACGCGCAGGCGGAACAAGGGCGAGGTGTCCTGCAGGAACAGCATGCCGACCAGAACGATGGTGCCGATGCCGAACAGCCCCCAGGCCCCGCGCGAAAACGACATGAAGATGCCGAACGAGATGATCAGCAACGGCACGGCGATCAGCGGCATGCGGCTGACCGGCCCGGTGATGAGGCGGTGGATCAGGTAGAAGGCGGGCGCCACCAGATAGGGGCCGAAGACGTTCGGGTCCTGGAAGGCACCGGCGGCGCGTCCGTAGAGGGTGAACATTTCCGCGCCGGGAAACGCATGGAAGTAGCCCAGAATGCCGAGGATCGACGTGCCTGTCGCCCCGATCACCCAGGCATGGAACATCGGGCGGAAGAGGGCAGGGCGGGCCTCCAGCACGGCAGCAAAGAAGATCGCGGTAAAGCCGAGGAAGAGCGACACGGCAATGTAGAGCGGCGTGTCGCTCAGTTCCGCCATGGTCATCATCGACAGGAAGCCGCCAATGTTGAACACCACGATCAGCACCACGAGCGGCATGATGCCCCGCGACAGTCTGAGGCCCATCAGCGCCCAGACCGGCAGCAGCGCCACCATGTAAAGCTCGTAAGGGGCAGGTTCGCGGATGACGAAGCCGGCCAAAAACACGCCAAGGCCAACGGCAAAGCTCGCAAGCAGCGCCTTCAGCCTGGCATCGACCGCTGCGCGCGGCAGGGTCATGCCGTCATGGGTAATCGCGCTCAATAGGCATTGTCCGTCTTGATGAGCCGAATCGGCGTCAGGAACAGGATCTTCAGGTCAAACAGCAGCGACCAGTTCTCAATGTAGTAGAGGTCGAACTCGGTGCGCCGCTGGATCTTTTCGTCGGTGTCCACCTCGCCGCGCCAGCCATTGATCTGCGCCCAGCCGGTGACGCCGGGCTTGACGCGATGGCGGGCGAAATAGCCGTCCACCACTTCCGTGAACAGCATGTTGTGGCTCTGCGCGGCAATGGCGTGCGGGCGCGGGCCGACCAGCGACAGCGAGCCGAACAGCGCGTTGAAGAACTGCGGCAGCTCGTCGATGGAGGTCTTGCGGATGAACTTGCCGACCTTGGTGACGCGCGGATCGTCCTTGGTCACGGCTTGCTTGGCCGTCGGGTCGCACATCTCGGTGTACATCGAGCGGAACTTGTAGACCTCGATCGCCTCATTGTTGAAGCCGTGGCGCTTCTGCTTGAACAGCACCGGCCCCTTGCTTTCCAGCTTGATGGCAATGGCAGTCGCCAGCATCACCGGCGAGAAGGCAACAATGGCAAACAGCGAGAACACGATGTCGAAAATGCGCTTGGCCACCGAATCCCAGTCGGTGATCGGCTTGTCGAAAATGTCGAGCATCGGCACATTGCCGACATAGGAATAGGCGCGCGGGCGGAACTGCAGCATGTTGGCATGCGCCGACAGGCGGATGTCGACCGGCAGCACCCAGATTTTCTTGAGCATGGTCAGCACGCGGCGTTCCGCTGTCAGAGGCAGGGCGACGATCAGCATGTCGATCTGGGCAATGCGGGCAAACTGGATCAGGTCGTCAATGGTGCCGAGCTTCGGATAACCGGCGACGATGGGTGGCGAGCGCACATCATCGCGGTCGTCAAACATGCCGCAGATGCGGATGTCGTTGTAGGGCGACTGCTCGATGCCGCGGATCAGGCGTTCGGCCTCCTGGCCGCCGCCGACAATCACCGCGCGCCGTTCCATGCGGCCGTTGCGCGACCAGCGGATGATCATGCGCGAGACCATGAAGCGCATGATGATGAGACCGGCAAAGCCGCCAATGGCCCAGCCGCCAAACCAGATGCGCGAGAAATGCGTTCCCGTCTTCATGAAGAAACCGGTCAGCGCCAGCAGGGCGAAAGCGCCCGCAAAGGCAAGGATTGTACGCCCGAAAAACTGGAACGGGCGGCGAAGGCGGGCGATCTTGTAGCCCTCGGCAAATTCCATGGCGACGATGATCAGCGCCGATCCGGCCAATGAGGCAACGACATAGGTTCCGGCAATCGCATCGGAATAGCCGACATAGTTCAGGAACAGGCCGAGGCTGACAATCGCCAGCAGGCAGAATTCAAGCAGACGGACTATGCCGCTCACCATGGTGGGCTGCAGCTTGTCATCGCGATATTGCGCGGCAACGGTCTTGGCCATGGCGTTGAAGGCGCGCGTGCGGGCCTGGGCTTCCTCCGAGCGCGGCTTGGGGGCCTCGTCTGGCTTGAAGTCCTGCACCGCCTTGGCGTTGAACCGTTCACTCGGGTCGATCTTGTTCATGGCCTGATCCCTTGCGGCATGTCTATTGCGGGGGCGCATGCCGTCTGTCCTGCCATACCATGCAAGCTGCTAAGAAACCCTTGCCGCCCGGTCGATGGAAGAATGCAAAAAGTGATGGAAAATCAGCGGCGCGACGCCAGAATGCCGGCATAGACGGCATTGATGGAGGCCGCCATGGCCTTGGCCGAGAAGCGATCATGCAGAAGGGCTGGCTGCGGCATGGCAGCGGCAAAGCGCATCTCGTCCAGCAGGGCGGCCTGCATGGTGGCAGAAACGGACGCCTGCTCCGGCTCCATCAATGCCGGGGAGGCATCGCCCAGGATCTCCGGAATGCCGCCCACACGGCTGGCCAGCATGATCTTTCCGGCGGCGAGCGCTTCCAACACCGTATAGGGCATGGCCTCGGCGCGTGAGGACAAAACCATGATGCGGCCGAGCCTGAAGGCCTCGCGCGCCGGCATCGGCATGTGGAATGTAATGCGGTCGCTGGCACCTGCTGCCATGGCGCGGTCGATCAGCGCCTGCCGGTCATCGCCGTCTCCGACAATGACAGCGGAAGCAGGCGATCCGTCAGGGCGTTTGGCGGCAAGGACAGCTTCCAGGAACAGGTCCGGTCCTTTCAGTTCCCGCAACATGCCCATGAACAGGAAATCAGCCGCATCGGCATCCGGCGTTACCGGCTCGAACTCCGGGTCCGTCAGCCCGTTGTGCACCATGTGGGAGGCGCAAGCCGGCTTGCCAACCTTGCGAAGGAAGGTCTGGCGTTCATGCTCGGAGACAAACATCAGCGCATCGCAGAAGCGCGACAGCTGCTTTTCGAGCACGAAGAACACCTTGCCGGTCAGCGTGTCCTCGTCATAGTGCAGGCTTCCGCCATGCGGCGAATAGAGGCGGGCTACGCGTGACCTGGAGACCCGCAGGAGTGAGCCGAAAACGCGGGCATACACCCCGCCTTTTGCACCGTGCCCGTGCAGCACGTCCGGCTTCAAGCTCTTGATCAGTTTGTAAGTCTTGACCGCGGCGGCAATGTCGCCGGGGCCGATATGGCGCTGCATCGGCGTTCGGTGGACGCCAAGCGAAAGTTCGGGCGCAAGCTCTTCCAGCATGCGCGCTTCGAAATCCCCGCCCGTGGTGGAATCGCAAATGATGCCGACCTTGTGGCCTTCCGCTTGCTGAGCGCGAGACAGGTCGCGCACATGGCGGAAGATTCCGCCCACCGGGGAACGGAAACAGTGGACGATCACCAGGGATGAGGAATTTGGCATCAGATCAGAGGAACCGCTCGCGGATATAGACGGTGTCGCCGGGCAACAGCGGATCGGAAAGCAGCACGCGGCCCGTCATCACCTTGCCGTTGACGGTGCGGGTGATGTCAGCGCTGGTCTGGTTGGCGCGCGGGGTAAAGCCGCCGGCAAGCGCGATGGCCTTCTGCACGGTCAGGCCGGGAACGTAGGAATACTGGCCGGCTGCACCCACTTCGCCCATCATGAAGACCGGGCGATAACGGTCCACCTCGACCGATACATCGGGATCGCGAATGAAGCCTGAGCGCAGATGCTGGGCAATCTGCACTTCCAGTTCCTGCACGGTGCGGCCGCGCGCTTCCACCTGGCCGACCAGCGGGAAGGCGATGTGGCCGGACTGGTCCACCGCATAGGTGTTGGTCAGGCCTTCCTGTTCAAACACGGTCACGCGCACCCGGTCACCGGCATCCAGGCGATAGGCCTCCTGCAAGGCCTGATGGAAGGCAGGCGGAGTGGGGCGGTAGCTGGCACAGCCACCCAGCGCAGTTGCTCCGGCGGCCATCAAGGCGAGCGTGAAATGGCGGCGATTCATGACCGGTCATACCCTTGTTCGGTAAAGGGCAGCACCTGTTGAGGGCCACCCGTTCTGCCTGTTATCGATTGGTTAGGGTTAATGAGCGGTAAAGCCGCGCCAGCTTTTTCGCTTCCTCTTGCGCTGCGGCCGCTTGCAGGCCTGCCAAAGGCGGTAGGCCGTTAACATCCCGGCAGGAATGACAAACAAACCCTTAAACAGCGCTTAACCTCGCGGTTACCAAACCTGTTTACCATGAAGGGCAGTGAGTATCGGAGTTTCCCCATGTCCGGCGTTTCAGGCACCACCCAGGATGTTGATATCGACATTGCAGCTTTGTTCGCCAGCATCTGGCGGCGCAAGCTGCTGATCCTTGTCGTGGCAGTGCTGGCTTCCATCGCCGCCTTCCTTGTCACAAGCCTGATGAGCCCGCGTTACATGGCCGAGACCAAGATCCTGATCGAAACGCAGGAGTCTGTCTTCACCCGGCCGGGCAACCAGCAGGGCGAGGACAAATCGCTTGATCCGGAAAGCGTTGCCAGCCAGATCGAAATCATCGCCTCGACGGCCCTTCTGAACGACGTGGCGGCGAAGCTCAACCTGAAGAGCCGCAGCGAATTCACCAAGGAAGATGGTCTTTCCATTCCCTTCCTCTCGTCGCCGTCGCTGGGAACAGTGGACGAGCGCGTGATCCGCAACATGCGCAAGCAGCTGAAAGTCTATCGTGTCGAAGGCTCTCGCGTCATCGTGGTGCAGTTCTCGTCCAAGGACCGTGAACTGGCCGCGGGCGTGCCCGACGCCATTGCCGAAGCCTATATTGCGCTTCAGGAAAGCGCCAAGCTGGAAAGCGACAAGAGTGCGGCCAACTGGCTGCAGCCTGAAATCGAAAAGCTGCGTGCCAGCCTCAAGGCAGCCGAAGGCAAGGTCGCTGACTTCCGCGCCGCCAATGACATCCCGGTCGGGCAGAACAATTCGGCCCTTGCCACGCAGCAGCTTTCCGAGATCGCCAGCGAAATGTCGAAGGTGCGCGCCAGCCGCGCCGGTGCCGAAGCGCGCGCCCAGTCGATCCGCGCTGCGCTCGACAAGGGCGGCTCGGTCAACGCCATTCCGGAAGTCCAGACCTCGTCGCTCATCCAGCGCCTGATCGAGCGCCAGGTGCAGTTGCGCTCGGAAATCGCCGACCTGTCGACCACGCTGCTCGACAACCACCCGAAGATCCGCTCGCTGCGCTCACAGCTTGGCCAGCTTGACGCACAGGTGCGCCTGGAAGCCGACAAGGTGCTGACCGGGCTCAAGACCGAGGCTGAAACGGCACGCATCCGCGAAACCCAGCTTCAGCAGGAACTGAACCGGCTGAAGGCGGAATCCTCGCGCGTTGGCGAAGAGGAAGTGGAACTGCGCGCGCTCGAACGCGAAGCCACCTCGCAGCGCGATCTGCTGGAATCCTATCTGCTGCGCTTCCGCGAAGCCGTCTCGCGCAACAATCCGGACTATGTGCCGGTCAATGCCCGCGTCTTTGCCAAGGCGCAGATGCCGGGCGATGCCTATTTCCCCAAGAAGGGCGCCATCACCGCTGCCACCTTTGCCGGAACCCTGCTTCTCATGGTGGTCTTCACGCTGCTGGCAGAACTGTTCTCCGGGCGCGCCATGCGCACCGCCCGTCCAGCCCCCGCACCGGGACGCGACGTTGCCATGCCTG
>JBGSQC010000016.1:0-7009 GCA_041738295.1 Zhengella sp.
GGCCCGGTGATGACCATCATCGGTGATGCCGTTGCCGGTGGCCGCTTCGACCATTCCACGCCGCTTTCCTCCGCCCTTGTTTCCGTGTCCGACCGGGAGTTCGCCGAATGAAGATCCTCACCGCCAACCGCCTGAGCGACGGCATTGCCGTCTGGATGACCGCCGCCAGCGAATGGAGCGAAAGCATCCTGCATTCCACCATCGCCCGCGATGAGGACGCCGAGGCAACACTGACGGCAATCGGAAGCGCAGCATTCGCCGCAAACCAGGTGGTCGACGTGAACCTGATCGATGTCGATCTCGTCGACGGCGTGATCGTGCCACGCCGCCTGCGCGAGCGCATCCGGGCCGGTGGGCCGACCATCTCTGTCAATGCCGACGAGCCTGCCGGCCAGTCGCGCCGCGCGGCCTGAGGACAAAGAGCAGCCATGTACCGCTATGATGAATTCGACCATGCCTTCGTGAAGGCCCGTGTCGCGGAATTTTCCGATCAGGTGGCCCGCCGCCTGGCTGGGGACATTTCGGAAGACCAGTTCCGGCCGCTCCGGCTGATGAACGGCGTCTATCTCCAGCTTCATGCCTACATGCTGCGCGTTGCCATTCCCTATGGCACCCTGTCCTCGCGCCAGATGCGAATGCTGGCCCATATCGCGCGCAAATATGATCGCGGTTTCGGCCACTTCACCACTCGCCAGAACATCCAGTTCAACTGGCCGAGGCTCTCGGAGACGCCGGCGATCCTGGCTGATCTGGCGAGCGTCGAGATGCACGCCATCCAGACATCCGGAAACTGCATCCGCAACGTGACGGCTGATCATTTCGCCGGTGCTGCCGCCGACGAGGTGGCTGATCCGCGCCCGCATGCCGAAATCTTGCGCCAATGGTCTTCGCTGCATCCGGAATTTTCCTACCTGCCGCGCAAGTTCAAGATTGCAGTGACGGGCGCCGAGCGCGACCGCGCCGCCATCCAGGTCCATGACATCGGCCTGCACCTGAAGAAGGATGCCGGGGGGCGTCTGGGCTTTGCCGTCTGGGTTGGCGGCGGTCAGGGCCGCACGCCGATCATCGCGGTCAAGATCCGCGACTTCCTGCCGGAAGAGCACCTGCTCTCCTATGTGACCGCCGTGCTGCGCGTCTACAATCTGCAGGGCCGTCGTGACAACAAGTACAAGGCGCGCATCAAGATCCTCGTCCATGAGACCGGTGCCGAGGAATTCGCCCGTCTGGTGGAAGCCGAGTGGCAGGCGCTGAAGGATGGCGAACTGACCCTTCCGCAGGCCGACATCGACGCCATCACCGCCTATTTCGCGCCGCCAGCACTTCCCAACCGCGCCGAAGGCGTGGTGGCCGAGATTTCAGCGAAACAGCAGGACAAGGGCTTTGCCGCCTGGCTGAAGCGCAACGTCACACCGCACCGCCATCCCGATTACGCTGTGGTCACCATCTCGCTCAAGGGCATTGGTGAAATCCCTGGCGATGCGTCGGCCACCCAGATGGATGAAATTGCAGGCATTGCAGAGGATCTGGCA
This sequence comes from Zhengella sp., assembly GCA_041738295.1. Taxonomy (GTDB): domain Bacteria; phylum Pseudomonadota; class Alphaproteobacteria; order Rhizobiales; family Rhizobiaceae; genus Zhengella. The sequence goes on from JBGSQC010000016.1 coordinate 1,530, forward strand.
TTTGACGAGATCCGCGTCTCCCATGAGCAGAACCTCGTCCTGCCGCATGTGGCGCGCGCAGACCTCAAGCCAGTCTATGACCGGCTGAAGGCGACCGGACTGGCCACCGCCAATGCCGGTCTCGTCACCGACATCATCGCCTGCCCCGGCCTGGATTATTGCGCGCTCGCCAATGCCCGGTCCATCCCCGTGGCGCAGGAAATCTCCACCCGGCTTGCCGCCCGTCAGGACGAGATCGGCGAGCTGAAACTGAAGATTTCCGGCTGCATCAATGCCTGCGGCCATCACCATGTCGGCCACATCGGCATTCTGGGCGTCGAGAAGAAAGGCGCCGAACTCTATCAGGTCACGCTTGGCGGATCGGGTGGCGAGGATGCCTCGATCGGCGAAATCATCGGTCGCGGATTCGAGCCGGACAAGATCACCGACGCCATCGAAACCATCGTCGACACCTATCTCGGTTTGCGAGAGGGGCCGCAGGAAAATTTCCTCGCCGCCTATCGCCGTGTCGGCCCGGCACCCTTCAAGGAGGCGCTCTATGCTGACCATGCAAAGGCGGCCTGATCCGGCCGCACTCGCCGCCATCCACGCCGAGGACCTCAACGATCGCTATGGCAAGCTGCCGCCCAAGCTGATCATCGAGATCGCCGCAAGGACGCTGTTTCCTGGCGACGTGGTGACTGTCTCGTCCTTCGGGGCGGATTCGGCGGTGCTCCTGCACATGCTTGCCGAGGTCGATCCGTCGCTTCCCGTTGCCTTCCTCGACACCGGCAAGCATTTCGGCGAGACGCTGGACTATCGCGATCAGCTGGTGGCCGATTTCGGGCTGACCGCGTTGCAAATCATCCATCCGCTTCCTTCGCTGGTGGCTGGCGGCGATCCGGACGGACTGCTTCACAAGACAAGCACGGATGCCTGCTGCGACATCCGCAAGGTGGAGCCGATGGCGCGCGCTGTCGAGCCCTATTCGGCGTGGTTCACCGGCCGCAAGCGCTTCCAGTCCGGCACGCGTGCTGAATTGCCGGTGTTCGAGGCGGTCGGCTCGCGCATCCGCATCAACCCGCTGGCCAGCTGGAGTGCAGAGGACATTCGCGCCTATGCGATCTCGCGCAAGCTGCGGGAGAACCCGCTGGTGGCCTATGGTTATCTCTCGATTGGCTGCTTTCCCTGCACCTCGGTGGTCCAGCCGGGCGAGGATGCCCGTTCGGGTCGCTGGGCCGGCGAAGCCAAGACCGAATGCGGCATTCATTTGAGCGGGCTGGAACAGTCGCTCACCTCGTCGGAACTGTAAGGACTTGCCTGATGACCGGAGAAACACCAGCCCTGCCGCTGTGGAATGGATCAGCCTTTGTGGCCGATGATTTCGCCCGCGCCGAGACACCGGACGCAGCACCCGCCAATACGGGTGTGATCCTGCCGCTGGAGATCTTCCTGGCGTTGGACGGGACCGCGCGCAGCTCCGGCCGCTTTGCCCCGGAAGTCTTGCCCGGAGAGCCTATCGACAGCCTGCTGCCGGATCTGGGCGGCTTGTCGCTGATCGTGCTGGCCTTCCCGGCCTACAATGACGGGCGGTCCTATTCCAAGGCCGAACTGCTGCGCTCGCGCCATGGGTTCAAGGGGCGCCTGCGCGCGTCGGGCGACGTTCTGGTCGACCAGATCCCTTACATGATCCGCGTCGGCTTTTCGGAACTGGAGGTCACCCACCGCCTCGCGCGCCAGCGGCTGGAGGACGGCACGCTGACCGGCTTCGCGCTGCACTACCAGCCGGCGGCCAAACCGTCGCAGGCAGAAGGCGGCTACTCCTGGCGGCGCTCGGCCTGATGTTCTTCAGCTGATCGAGATGATCTCGACGGCGAAGGTCAGGTCCTGGCCGGCCAGCGGATGGTTGGAATCGATGGTGAAGGTGTCGTCGGTCACGGCGGCGACAACCAGAAGCACCGGCATCCCGTTGGGCGCTTCGGCCTGAAGCTGCATGCCGACATGCGGCACCACGTCATCGCCCAGCATGGAGCGCGGCAGCACTTCCATCTGCGCATCATTGCGCGGGCCATAGGCCTCCTCGTGGGGAATTTTCACCGTCTTCTTCTCGCCAACCGCCATGCCGGCAATGGCCTTCTCAAGTCCGGGGATGATGTGCCCGGCACCCAGCTTGAAGGAAAGCGGCTCGCGCCCGGCCGAGCTGTCAAACTGTGAACCGTCGTCCAGGGTGCCGGTATAATGAATGGTCACATTGGACCCGAAAACGGCGGTGGTCATGGCATGTCCTTTCGCTCAGGCAAAGGCCGGCGAGCGAACGAACGAAAGCCGGGGGAGGGCCTTTGCGGGCATCCGCTGCGGCCGGTTTCGATCCCCAAATGCCATGATCGGGCGTCGGGTTCAACCGGCTGGCAGCTTTTTTGCCCTATGCTGCGCGCGGCTGCGGCTTGCGAAGATTGAGCAGATTGCCGGTCAGGATCAGCGCCGCACCGGCCACCGTCAGCGCGTCGATGCCTTCGGCATAGACCAGATAACCGACAAGTGCAGTCAGCGGCACGCGCAGGAAATCCATCGGCACCACCACGGTGGCATCCGTGTAGGTCATCGCCTTGGCCATGCAGAAATGGGAGAAGGTTCCGCAGAAAGCCACCAGCACCAGCCAGGGCCAGAGACCTTCGGGAACCGGCTGCCACACCATGATGGACGGGATGAGGCCAATGGCCGCCTGGATGATCAGCATCCAGAAGATGATGGTGACCGGCTTGTCGGTGCGGGTCAGGCTTTTGACGAGGATGACCGAGATGGCAAATCCAACGGCAGAGGCAAGCGAGATCAGCTGGCCGGTCGAGACGTGGCCGGCATCGGGGCGCACGATGATGATGACACCGGCAAGGCCAAGCACGATGGCCGTGATCTTCCACGGGTTCATCTTTTCGCCAAGGAAGATGACCGCGAGGATGGCAGTCCAGATCGGCATGGTGAACTCGATCGAGATGACCTGGGCCAGCGGGATCAGCGTCACCGCCACCAGCCATCCATATTGGGCGATATAGTGGACGAAGTTGCGGGTGACATGCCGGATCGGATTGGCCGTCCTGACCGCGCTGAGGCCGCCGCTCCACCAGACCAGCGGCATCAGCATGAGGAAGCCGGTGATGGCGCGGATTTCCATCACCTGGAACACGTTGAGGCGGCTTGCCGTCTCGCGTCCGGCAACCGCCATCGTCACCATGAGGGCGAGCCAGCCGCCCATCCACAGCGCTGCCTTGCCCAGCGATTGTCCCTCAGTGCCCAATGGCTGTGCCTCCCTCAAATCGCGGCCACCATGCGTGCGCCGCGCCGGGCGGTCAAACGCAATTGCCGCGTGGTCCGCTCAAACAGGCTTCACCCGCGCGGCGGTCTTGTTGGCAAAGGCTTCCAGCCGGTCGCGCGAGGCGGGCTGCGTGTTGACGATGCCGGCCACCACCGATTCGGCATAGGCCGCATCCAGCGCGCTCATGTTCTGCATGTGGGAAATGGCAGAGCAGATGGCGAAGTTCGACAGCGGCGGGTTCTGGACTGCCGCGCGCGCGATCTCGAAGGCCTTTGCCTCGCTGTCATCGACCAGATACTGCGCCAGTCCGACGGCAATGGCCTCTTCGCCCTTGTAGATGCGTCCGGTCAGCATCATGTCGATCATGCGCGCCTTGCCGACAAGATCGGCCACGCGGATGGTGGCGCCACCGCCAGTGAAGAGGCCGCGCTGGCCTTCCGGAAGGGCGAAGTAGGTGCTCTGGTCGGCAACGCGGATATGGGCGGCAGAGGCCAGTTCCAGCCCGCCGCCGACAACCGCGCCCTTGAGCGCGGCAATCACCGGGACGCCGGAATATTCCATCTTGTTGAAGGCCTCGTGCCAGCGCAGGCACACATGCATGAAATCGGAGGCGCTGCGGTCTTGTCGGTGATGCTCGACAAGATCGAGCCCGGCGGAAAAATGGTCGCCCGCCGCGCACAGCACCACGGCGCGCACGCCTGCGCGTGGCATGCTGGAAAAAAGGTCGACCAGTTGCTCGATGGTGCCCGCATCCAGCGCATTGCGCTTGTCCGGCCGGTTGAGGCGCAGCGTCGCAATGCCTTCGCCGTCAATCTCCAGCGTGATGGTTTCGAGCTTCACGTCTTCGAGCTTCATCGTGGTCCTCCTCCTCGTGTCAGAGGTCTTTTGCCTGCCTTGCAGGCGTGGCGCAATGCACATTGCTGCAAAGACGGTTTGTCTGTTCAGCGCCGGTTCAGCCCTGTCGCGCGATTTAATTCAAGGACGGCCGGACAGGAACGGACCGGTCCCGGCCAAATGGAGGGAACCATGGAACAACAGACAGGCAAACGCTCAAAAACAGTGAGGGTCCTCTCCATCTTTTTTGCAGTCCTTGCGGGTGTCGGGGCCTCTGCCGGGGCAAGGTATCTGATGACCCCGTCTGACGAACAGAAGGCCGCCGAGTTGGTGTCCGTTCTGCAGGACCTCGCGGCGCGGGAAAACCCGGCTTCTCCGAAGACGATGGAAAACGGGTTGAAGCTGCTCTCCGTGAAGGCTGAAGGCAAGGTGATCACCTACACCTATTCGGTTCCGCCAACGGCGGTTTCGACCGTCCGCTTCGGCGGCGCTTTGCGCGACGGGCAGCTTCAATCGGCATTGTGTTCCGGCCCGGCGCGCCAGGTGGTGCAGGCCGGTGCGAAGTTCACCTATGTCTACCTGCAGGAAGGCAGCAGCGAGGAGCTGTCTCGCAGCTCGGTTTTCTACTGCGTCTGACGCTGTCGCTGACTGCCACCGGCGCGGCCGCCACCCCCAGTATCCCGATGGTTTCATCACCACATCGGCGATGGGGGGATGATGGCGGTAACCGGGTTGGGTTTCCTCAATAGGTTGCTCTGCCGCCGGAAAGGTCGAACACACCGGCTGTGGTGAACGAGTTTTCACGCGTGCACATCCAGGCGATCATGCTGGCCGCCTCGTCCACTTCCAGGAAGCGGGCGCGCGGAATCTTGGACAGCATGAAGTCGATATGGCTTTGCGCCATCTGGTCGAAGATGCGGGTGCGTGCGGCGGCCGGAGTGACGCAGTTGACGGCAATGTCGGTTCCGGCATTTTCCTTGCCCAGCGTCTTGGTCAGCGCGATCACCGCTGCCTTCGAGGCCGAATAGGCCCCGGCATTCGGGTTGCCCTCTTTGCCGGCGACTGACGCAATGTTGACGATCCGGCCATATCCGGTCCGCTGCATGTGGGGCAGAACGGCGCGGCAGGTGTGGAACGTGCCGTGCAGGTTGACCGCAACGATCTGGTGAAATTCCTCCACGGGGTAGTTCTGCACCGGGCCGTTCGATCCGGCGATCCCGGCTGAATTCACCAGCACGTCGATCCGTCCCAGACGCTCAGCCGTGGAATCGGCCAGCGCCTGCACGGCATCCGCATCGGTCACGTCGCAGGCAGCGCCCTCGGCGCGCGCGCCAAGCGAGGCGGCCGAGGCTGCGGC
>JBGSQC010000022.1:0-20870 GCA_041738295.1 Zhengella sp.
CGCCCGGTCGCGGTGAACGCGTTCTGCGTCATCATCCCCTGCCCGAACAGCCGCAGCACATAGATGGTGAGCGCAAGCACCACGATGTGGGTGGAATAGGCCATGGAAAGCGCGCCCGCCGCCAGCAGCGGCATGGTGACAAGCGCCACCTTCACCGGGCTGATGCGGTCCACAATCTTGCCGAGCCATGGCAGCGTCAGCGCGCTGCCGAGCGTCGCCACCATGTAGAGCGTGCCGAACCCGCCATGGCTGAGGCCGTATTCGGAGCGGATGTCACCTGCAGACAGCGAGATGAAGAAGGTCTGGCCGAAAGAGGAAAAGAAGGTGAGCAGAAACCCGCCGGCCAGCCAGCGCGCATTGGTCCTCAGGAAGGACAGGAGGCTCAACTCCTGTATCCACAACCAAAAAAGGGATCGCGTCTCAATAGGAAATGCATATTAATCATAAGCTTAGTATTGCTCTCGCTCATATCTAGATTCTTTGTCACGTGACTGTCGTAAAACTCGAGTTTATCCTGATTGCTGGTCAATGCGACACGAACGGTTGACCGGCCCAGACACAAGGAGGTCCGGGCCAACATGAAAAAATCTACTGAAGCAAGATTGAAGCTAGTTTCCGATACGTTAAATCGCATCGGATTGAGCTGCTTCACAATTGGTGTCATTTCACCTCTTGGAGCCGCCGCTCTGGGGTTCACTTCGATTCCAATTTGGGTTCTCTTGTACACAAGCGGTAGCTTCTTCTGCGCTTTCGTGCTATTTCACTTCGCAGCGCGACGAGTGTTGAACAGGCTGGATGATGAACAATCTTGAGATTTTTGCATTCATTGTCTTGCCTACTGCAATTTTGTTAGCTGCAGGCTTTACGTTTTCTGCGGCTAAATCGAAACGTCCCGTCGGGTGTGAAGCTGACAAAATGTCCCCTGTTTCTAAAGAGAAACATCGAAAAAGGCTTTAACTCCGGTCCCGGAACCGGTTCGTGATCGGGTACCTGCGATCCCTGCCAAAATTCTTCCGCGTGATCTTCACGCCCGGCGCGCTATGGCGGCGCTTGTATTCGGCCACATAGAGCAGGTGCTCAATGCGGTGAACCAGCGCCCGGTCATGGCCGCGCGCGACGATTTCGTCCACGCCCATTTCGTTTTCCACCAGGCACTCCAGGATGTCGTCCAGCACCGGATAGGGCGGCAGTGAATCCTGGTCGGTCTGGTCGGGCCGAAGCTCGGCAGAGGGTGCCTTGTCGATGATGTTCTGCGGAATGACGACGCCGGTCGGCCCCAGCGAGGTGGGCGGCAGCGTGGTGTTGCGCCAGGCCGCCAGCGCATAGACCTGCATCTTGTAGAGGTCCTTGATCGGATTGAACCCGCCATTCATGTCGCCATAGAGCGTGGCATAGCCGACACTCATCTCGCTCTTGTTGCCGGTCGTCACCACCATCGATCCGAACTTGTTGGAAATCGCCATTAGGATGGTGCCGCGCGTGCGGCTTTGCAGGTTTTCCTCCGTGATGCCCTCATTGGTGCCGGCAAACATCTCCGACAGCGCATCGAGAAAGCCTTCGACCGGCTTTTCGATCGGCAGCACATCATAGCGCGCGCCGAGCAGACGCGCGCATTCCTCGGCGTCCTTGAAGGAATCGGAAGATGTGTAACGGTAGGGCAGCATGATGCAGCGCACCCGCTCCTCGCCCAGCGCATCGACGGCAAGGGCGGCGCAAATGGCCGAATCGATGCCGCCCGACATGCCGAGCACCACATTCTTGAAGCCGTTCTTGTTCACATAGTCGCGGAAGCCCAGCATGCAGGCGCGATAATCCGCCTCCTCGCGCTCGGGAATGCGCGACATCGGCCCGTCGACGCAGCGCCAGCCATCGGCCCCGCGCTTCCAGGTGGTGACGGTCACCTGCGCCTCGAACTGGCTCATCTGGAAGGCCAGCGACTTATCGGCATTGATGCCGAAGCTCGCGCCGTCAAACACCAGCTCGTCCTGCCCGCCGCAGAAATTGGCATAAAGCAGCGGCAGGCCGGTCTCGATCACCTGCCGGATCGCCACCTGGTGGCGCACATCCACCTTGCCGCGATAATAGGGCGAACCGTTCGGCACCAGCAGGATTTCCGCCCCGCTTTCGGCCAGGGTCTCGCAGACGCCGAGCTCGCCCCAGATGTCCTCACAGATGGGCAGGCCGAGGCGCACGCCCCGGAAGCTGACCGGCCCCGGCATGGGGCCGGGCTGGAACACGCGCTTCTCGTCAAACTCGCCATAATTCGGCAGGTCCACCTTGTGGCGCTCGGCTTTCACCTGCCCGCCGTCGATCAGCACGACCGAATTGTGCAGGCCGGTGTCACGGCGCAAGGGAAGTCCGATGATGACGCCCGGCCCGCCATCGGCGGTCTCGGCGGCAAACTCTTCCATCGCCTTTTCGCAGGCCTCGGTGAAGGCGCGCTTCAGCACCAGGTCTTCCGGCGGGTATCCGGCGATGAACAGTTCGGGAAACAGCACGAGATCGGCGCCATGGCGCGCGGCATCCGCCCTCGCCTCGCGGGCGAGCTTCATGTTTCCGGCAATGTCGCCCACGGTCGGGTTTCCCTGGGCAACGGCGATGCGAAGAATGTCGAGTGTCTGGGTCATGGCGACAGGATTAGCGCGGGCGTGAAGCCGGTGCAATCGCCGCGCGGCGTTGTCTTTTCATCCAGCTGAAGGTCAGCCGATGCCGAGTTCGCTCTCGCCGCGTTCAAGGATCACCGGGATGATGAGGTCTTCCTCGTCTTCCAGATGACGCATCAGCATGGCGATCAGCCGGTCGTTTTCGTCGGCATGGTCGTCGCCCGCACGGCGCACCGCGTCACCGCCATCAGCCAGCGCCGCAATCAGCGCATTGGCGGCATGGGCATTGGCATGCAGCGCCTCATGGATCACGTGATGGTCGCTGTCGAGCAGGTTGAACCCGCGAACAAACCGTGGCTCTGCGGCGCGAAAGACCGGGAAATAATGATGGTCTTCAATCGAGTGATGACCTTCAAGCTCGCCCAGGAACCGGTTGAGCCGTGGCATGAAGAAGCGGACGAAGGCCTCTGATTCGATTCGTCCTTCGCGCCAATCGCCAACCGAATTCTGCAGCATCGCGCCGAATTCGCGGAACATGGCGTGGCGCTGAAGCCAGAACCGCGCCATGGCACCCAGATTGGCATGATGGTCCCAATCCGAGCGCGGATAGCGGGCAAGTAACTCCCTCAGGTCCTCGGGCAATCCGGTGCGCCCGAGGGCCTGTGGGTGTTCAGTCATCGGCCGAGGTTCTCTTTCAGGAAGGCAACTGTCCGCTCCCAGGCGAGGGCGGCGGCCTTCTCGTCATAGCGGGCCGCAGAGGTATCATTGTTGAAGGCATGGTTCACCCCCTCATAGAGATGGATGGTGAAATCCTTGGCCCCGGCCTCCAGCGCCTTGCGATAGTCCTCGATGCCGGCATTGATGCGGTCATCCAGCCCCGCATAATGCAGCATCAGCGCCGCCTTGATGCCGGGCACCTTGTCGGCCGGTGCCTGCCTTCCGTAATAGGCAGCGCCAGCCTTGAAATTGTCCGGCGCGGCAGCAGCGAGCGAATTGACCAGCCCGCCACCCCAGCAAAAGCCAATGGCACCGGTCGCCCCGGTGCAGTCGTCTCGCGCTGCCAGCCAGTCCGCCGCGGAAACCGCATTTTCCACCGTCTCCACAGGTTCCAACTGGCTGATCATCTCGCGCGCCTTGTCCTCGTCTGTCGGCGTGCCGCCAATGGCTGACAGGAAATCCGGCGCAAAGGCCATGAAGCCTTCCAGCGCCATGCGCCGCGCCACATCGCGGATGTGTTCGTTCAGCCCCCGGTTTTCGTGGATCACGATGACTGCCGGCAGCTTGCCGGTCGCCTCCGCCGGGCGCACCAGATAGCCATTCATGTCACCCATCGCGGCAGGCCAAGGCACTTCGGATCGCCGGATGCGGGCGTCATCGGCAGCCACCTTGGCCGCCAGCGCGGGGCTGGCCGCCAGCATAGGCATAATGACGGCGGCAGCAGCACCGGAACCGGCCAAATGTGTCAGCTTTTGCATGAAGCCGCGCCGGTCCAGCGTCAGGTGGGTGTACTCGTCATAGGCGTCGATCATCGCCTGGGTGATGGCGGGTTTGTCGGTCATGGCGCGCTCCCTGTGATCCTGCAACGAGAGCCGAGAATGCAGCAGCACGCGCCGCGATCAAACCCCGCTTCCGGTCACAAGATCGTGCACCGCCATGCCCCAGACCACCAGCACGATGATGAGTGCCAGCAGAACGGCCAGCGAGCCGCAATCCTTGGCGAGCTGGATGTCCTTGTTGAACTCGCGCGTCAGCGCATTGCAGGTGGCTTCGATGCCGGTGTTCAGCACTTCCACGATGATCAGGAAGAGGATGGAAAGGATCAGCAGCCAATAGCCGCGCCAGCTGTCGGCGATGAACCAGGCCACCGGCAGGGCAATGGCCAGCATGGCCACTTCCTGGCGAAACGCCGCCTCACCCGAGATGAGGCGGCGCCAGGCGCGCATCGAGTTCAAAAAGGCTTTCCACAAGCGGTCCATGCGCCGTCTCCCGAATCAGTGCCGGGATTGTGGCGGTGCAGGCGCGCCCTGTCAGTGGAAAATCCAGCTGTCCCAGGCAAACATGCCATATTGCACATAGTCGCAGGCCCGTTCCGGCTTCGGCTGGTCTCCTGCCGCCCCGTAAGCAAAGAAGATCGGCATCAGGTGCTCGTCTGTCGGGTGGTTTTCACGCACATGCGGTGCGCGGTTGCGCCAGTCCAAGATGGCCGCCGTGTCGCCTTTTTCAAACTGCTCGGCAAACCAGCCGGTGAAGGCGCTGACCTTGCCGGCGAAAGCCGGATCGGGAGCTTTACCGCCGCGCATCACGCCGAAAACAGACATCAGATTGTGCGTGATGTGGCCAGACCCCATCAGCAGCACCCCTTCCTCGCGCAGCGGTGCCAGCGCACGGCCCAGCGCATAATGATAGGCGGCATCGCGGTTCGGATCGATCGACAGCTGGATCACCGGAATGTCGGCATCCGGGAAACCCAGGATCAGCGGGTTCCACGCGCCATGGTCATAGCCGCGCTTGGGCGCAATCCGTGGCCCGAGCCCGGTATCGGCGAGCATATGGGCAATCCGCATGGCGAGATCGGGTTCGCCCGGCGCCGGATAGACCTTGGTGTAGAGTTCGGGGTCAAAACCGCCGAAATCATAAATCATCCCCGGCGCCGGATCGGTGACCACCACCGGCCCGTCGGTCTCGAAATGCGCCGAGACCATGATGATGGCCTTGGGACGCGGCAGGATGGCGTGCAGGCTTTTGAGATAATCGCGCGCCGGCGAATCCTCGATCACCACGTTCGGGCCGCCGTGGGACACAAACAGGGTGGGCATTTTCTCGGTCATGGCTTGGCTCCAGTGGCAGGCTCCTGCCCGCCTTGTTGAAGCTGAATATAGCGGTTCACGAAAAAGCTTTACAGGTGAACAATCATCGACGGATTGTTCGATGTTTCGTCACCCGTCGGTCGGAACCCTCGGCGCAGTCCGCTCAAAGGCCGGAAGCCCGTCACAGATCCCGTAATAGCTGCCTTTGGTTTCGGTGAAGATATGGCTGCCCTCGACCAGCCCGGACGGCTCGTCAAACGCACCGGCCAGGATCGAGATTTCATCCGCGCCTTCCCGCTTCCAGAAGAGGAGCGAGCCGCAAGTGCCGCAGAAACCGCGCCTAGCAAAGTCCGAGGACGCATACCATTTCACCGCATCCGCACCATCCACCGTCAGGCAATCATCAGGAACGCTGGTCGCGGCAAAGAAATGGCCGGATTGCTTTCTGCATTGCGGGCAATGGCAATAGATGACGGGCCGCAGCGCACCGCGTGTCTTGAAACGGACGGCTCCGCACAGGCAGGAGCCGGTGGCTGAAGGCTCGGTCATGGCAATGGTTCCCGCAAAACTATGGCCGCCATGCTGAACCCGGCGCTGACGTCCGGCGTGCCTTCAAGCGACATCGGCATGACTGATATCGCGCGATGATCGGGTGTCAGACACAGCGCTCGGCATCCATGGAGGCTTCATTCCCCCATGAGCTTTTCCCAGTCACGACCGGCACCATGAATTCTGAGAATGATCACCCGGTCTTCGATGACTGTGAAGGCGATGGTTAGGCGGCGCTCAAATCCGAGAACTCGCAGGCCAGGCCTGATATCGTCGCGCAGATGTCCCCTTTCGGAGGCGGACCCGAGCCCCAGCAGGAACTTCTCCAGCCGCCCGGCATAGGCAAGGGCAGTTCTCCTGCCTGCCGCAAGGCTGATGCGATTAAAAATCTCCTGCAGGTCATGCAGGGCCTCAGGCGAAAAGCCGACTTGCCGCGTCTTCACGCGGCCTTTCCCTTCTGCCCCTGTGCCTTGACTGCCGTGAACGCCTCGTCAAGCGGGATGGCGCGTGCGGGATCAGCTGTCATGGCATCGTAGACCGGACCGACCTCTTCCTCAAGCCAGCGGGTGGCGGCCTCGTCGCGTTCCATCAAGGCGTGAACGGCCGCCCTTATGACTTCGCTTGCCGAGCCAAAGCGACCCTTCTCGATCTGGCGGCGGATGAAGGCCTCATGCGCTTCGCCCAGCACGACGGATGTGTTCTTGCCCATGACCTTCCTCCGTTACCAATGATTGGTACCAAGATAGGCCGATGGGACGCTCCCTGCAAACAAAAACCGCCCGGAGGCAGGGATGCACCGGGCGGTTCAGGAGGTCGGCCGGGACGCTGGACAGCGCCCTGGTCAGAATGTCACTCGGCAGCCGCGCGGCTGGGGGCGACGGGACGGTCGGCCTTCAGCTGTTCGGCAATCAGGAAGGCCAGTTCCAGCGACTGTTCGGCATTGAGGCGCGGGTCGCAATGGGTGTGGTAGCGCTCCGACAGGTCGCCGGCAGAGATGGCGCGCGCGCCGCCGGTGCATTCGGTCACATTGTTGCCCGTCATCTCGATATGGATGCCGCCAGCATAGGTGCCTTCGGCGCGGTGGATGTCGAAGAAGTTCTGCACCTCCTTCAGCACCCGCTCGAACGGCCGGGTCTTGTAGCCGCCAGCGGTGATCGTGTTGCCATGCATGGGATCACACGACCACACCACCTTGCGGCCTTCCCGTGCCACCGCGCGGATCAGCGCCGGCAGATGGTCGCCCACCTTGTCATAACCGAAGCGGCCGATCAGCGTCAGGCGGCCTGCCTCGTTGTCCGGGTTCAGCATGTCGATCAGGCGCAGCATGCCGTCGGTCGTGGTCGACGGCCCGAGCTTCAGGCCAAGCGGGTTCTTGATGCCCCGGCAATATTCAATATGGGCATGGTCCTCCTGGCGAGTGCGGTCGCCGATCCAGATCATGTGGCCTGACGTGGCATACCAGTCGCCCGAGGTGGAATCGACGCGGGTCAGCGCTTCTTCATAGCCGAGCAGCAGGGCCTCATGGCTGGTGTAGAACTCGGTTTCCGACAGGCCGCGATGATTGTCGGACGTGATGCCGATGGCGCGCATGAAATCGATGGTCTCGGAAATGCGGGCCGACAGTGCCTCGTAGCGGTTCTTCTGCGGGCTGTCGGAGACGAAATCCAGCATCCAGCGATGCACGTTCTCAAGGCTGGCATAGCCGCCCTGCGCAAAGGCGCGCAGCAGGTTGAGCGTCGCCGCCGACTGGCGGTAGGCCATGGCCTGGCGCTGCGGATCGGGAATGCGCGCCGCCGGATCGAACTCGATGCCGTTGATGATGTCGCCGCGATAGGAGGGCAGCGTCACGCCGTCCTTGGTCTCGTTGTCGGAGGATCGCGGCTTGGCGAACTGGCCGGCAATCCGGCCAACCTTCACCACCGGCTTGGACGCGCCGAAGGTCAGCACCACTGCCATCTGCAGGAAGACGCGGAAGAAATCGCGGATCGTGTCGGCGCCATGCTCGGCAAAGCTCTCGGCGCAATCGCCGCCCTGCAGCAGGAAGGCACGGCCCTCCACCGCATCAGCCAGGCGCTTCTTCAGTTGGCGTGCCTCACCGGCAAAGACCAGCGGCGGATAGGTGCGCAAGCGCCCCTCCACTTCCGCCAGGGCAGCAGGGTCCGGATAGGCCGGCGCCTGGCTGATCGGCTTGCTTCTCCAGGAATCCGGGGTCCAGTTCTCACTCATTGTCACACCTGATCGGGTTCGGGTTGGTTCATTGGTCACGAGGCGCGGCTGGGCATGGACAGGCTTCTGTCCGGTAAACGAGCCATGGTCGGGCACCAGCAGCAGGTTTTCATCCGCCAGAGCCCGGATCTTCATCACGGCAATCGATTCATGGACCCTGTTCGGGTCCATCTCCATGCGATAGATGGTCGGCTGCGAGACACCGGCCTTCGCCGCCAGTTCGGCCTGCGAAAGGTCCAGCATGGAACGGATGAACTTGATCTGCCGGCCGGTGAGCTTGGGAATGTCCACGGGAAACGCCTCTTGTTTGTCCGGCGCAGTCCTATCGCGGGCCTGATTTCAATTCAAGATGAAAAACGATCTGAATAAGATTATTCATACATCGTGAATTGAATGCACGACTGTGTTCCAACCTCTCACGCCTTGTGTCATTTGCCGGCTGTGTGAAAACCGTCACGGACAAACCAGCCAACCGCCCCTATCTTCGGTTGAACAATCGCACTGTGTGCCCCAGGTGCCCCCATTTATTGGACCGGAGGTATCCTTCCTTGTCATCCCTGAAGCGTGCCAGCCGGGCTGTCCCGGCAACACCTGCCTGCACCTGCGCAACCCGTCAAGGAAACGAGACACCCGCTTTGGCACAGGGCCATTCCGTTGCTTCTGTCACGGGCACGCGCCTGGTGGAGATCCGCGACCTGACCATCACCGCCTGCGACGGCTTTCCGATCTCAGCCACCTTGCATGAAAATCGCAAAGGAACCGGGCCATTGCTGCTGGTGTCATCAGCTGCTGCCGTTCCGCGCGCCCATTATGCCCGTTTTGCCACCTTCGCTGCAGCGTCGGGCTTTCGTGGCGTGCTGACCTATGATTATCGCGGCACGGGCGCCTCCGTTGCGCCAAAGGGGTGGACTAAACGCATCACCATGGCCGACTGGGGCCTCTCCGATCTTCCGGCCGCTGCCCGCGCCCTTGCAGCCATCGCGCCCGAGCGCGAGATCACGGCGATTGGCCAGTCCATCGGTGGAGTTCTGTTCGGCCTGTCAGGCGATGACCGCCGCTTTGCCCGCCACGCCATGATCGCGTCGGGCCATGGCTGGCTTGGCAACACTGATGAGCCTGCCCGCCTTTATGTCTCGCTGCATCTGGCAGCACGATGGATCGCCCGCCTCACAGGCCGCGCCCCGGCCTGGCTTGGCCTCGGCATGGACCTGCCGCGCTCGATCATCGAGGATTGGGCAGCCTTCACCGCGCATCGTGATTACCTGTTCAGCCCGGCGCTGGTGCCGGAATCCGGGCGCTACGCCACCGTCACCACGCCGACACTGGCGCTGGGCTTTTGCGATGACCGCTGGACGACGAGGCGCGCCCTTGCCGCCCTTGCGGCCGGCCTGCCCCTGGCTCCGGTGACGGCACGCTGGATCTGCCCGGTCGATGCCGGCATGAAGCGCATCGGCCATATGGGTTTCTTCCGCCAGGGTGGCGAAGCCGCACTCTGGAAGCCGGTGCTGGACTGGCTCGACAGAGGCGAGCTATCCGCCCTGCCCGGCCGCTCCGTCACGCCGTGATAGGCCGGAATCAGCCCAGACGTTCGCCGTTCTTCACCCGGTAGCTCGGCTGGTACATGGTCACCAGCTCTTCGGCAGCGGACGGATGCAGCGCCATGGTGCGGTCAAAGTCATCCTTGGTCAGCCCCGCCTTGACGGCGATGCCCAGCACCTGTGCCAGTTCACCGGCGTCGGGGCCAAGGATGTGGCAGCCGATCACTTTTCGGGTCCCGCCATCGACCACCAGCTTCATGATCATCTTTTCCTGTCTGCCGGACAGCGTGTGACGCATCGGGCGGAAGGATGCCTTGTAGATTTCGAGCGTCTCGAAACGCCTGGCTGCCTCATCCTCCGACAGGCCGACCGTGCCGATCTCGGGCTGCGAGAACACAGCTGTCGCAATCGTGTCATGGTCAGGCCGGGTCGGATTGTCCTTGAAGGCGGTCTCGACAACGCACATGGATTCGTGAATGGCCACCGGCGTCAGCTGCACCCGGTTGGTCACATCACCCACTGCAAAAATGTGAGGCACTGAGGTGCGCTGGTACTCATCCACCTCGATGGCACCAAGCTTGTCAGTGGTCACACCGGCGCTGTCCAGACCAAGGCCCTCTGTATTGGGCACGCGACCGATCGCCAGCATGACCTGATCAGCCACAATCGCCATCCCGGCTTGTTTCAAATGCGCCAGAAGGCGGCCGTCGGCGCTGCGCTCCACCCGGTCGAGAACCTCGTGGCAGAGAATGCGGATGCCCTTGGCCTCCATCGCCTCGTGCAGGCCGCGCCTGATGTCCATGTCAAACCGGCCGAGCAGTTCCTTGCCGCGATAGACCAGCGTCACGTCCACGCCGAGGCCATGGAAAATATTGGCAAACTCGACAGCGATATAGCCGCCGCCCTCGATCACGATGGACTTGGGCAATTCCTTGAGATCGAAGGCCTCGTTGGAAGAGATGCACAACTCGTGGCCCGGCAGCGCCACATGAACGTTCGGCCGCCCGCCGGTGGCAATCAGGATGGTTCCGGCCGTCACCATGCGGTTTTCGGCCACGATACGAACCGTATGGGCATCGACCAGTTCGGCACGGCTGTTGAGAATGGTCGCTCCGGCGTTTTCCAGCCCGCGACGGTAAAGCCCTTCCAGCCGCGTGATCTCGCGATCCTTGTTGGCAACCAGCGTGGGCCAGTCAAAGGAAGTCTTTCCAACCGTCCAGCCATAGCCGCCGGCATCCTCGAAATGCTCGGAAAACTGTGACGCATAGACGAAGAGCTTCTTGGGAACGCATCCGCGAATGACGCAGGTTCCTCCGTAACGGAATTCCTCGGCAATGGCGACCTTGCGTCCCAGGGAGGCAGCCAGGCGCCCGGCCCGCACGCCGCCCGATCCGCCGCCAATCACGAAAAAATCATAGTCGAACGAAGCCATGGCGCCCGTTGCCTCCTGTGTGTGGCCACTGACATAAGCGCGGGCGGCCAAAATGAAAAGCCCGGCACGAAGCCGGGCTCAATCAGGCAATCAGGCAGCGGGCGGAAATTCCATCCGACCTGGCTATTACTTGGGCTTCTGTTCGGCAGCCGGAGCAGGAGGTGCAACAGGAGCCGGAGCCCGGGCCTGCAGTTCCGTGCCAACTGCCTCGGCGAGATCACGCGCCATGCCGCGCTGCCAGATTTCCACAGCCTTCAGGGTTTCGCGGGTGGCAATCGGGCCTTCAGCGATCAGCTTCTTGCCGGTTGCGCCTTCATAAAAGGCAGCAATGTCCTTCAGCTCGGCTTCCGTAAAGGCATTGGCGTAGACCGTCGCCACTTCCTTTTCGAGGTCCGCGCGCCGCGCCACCATTTCCAGCGTCTTGGTCTGAACCACTTCCGAAATCAGGTCAGACACATCAGGGTTCTTCTGGATCAGCTCCGACTGGAGCGCCTGCGCGGTCTGCGGCAGGATCGAGTCAAACTGGTCGGTGATCCTAAGGGCTGCAACTGCCTGCAGTGATGCCTTCATGTGGCTTTCGGCAATGTCAGCGGCAACCGCAGGAGAACCGGCCACCATGCAGGCCAGCACAACAGCGGGAGCAACACTCCGAAGGCGGGAAAGAAAAGTCATGTGGGTCAACTCCGTGTTGTTTTGCGGGGCGTGATTTCTTCCACCCCGCCAGCCTTGGCGACCACTGCAAGGTCGGCCATGTCAATGAAAAGCCCGTGTTCGACAACACCGGGAATAGCATGAAGCGCTTGTGAAAGCGCTCTTGTATCGGGAATGCGGCCAAAAGATGCATCAAGGATGAAATGGCCGCCATCGGTGACGAAATTCACGCCATCCTTGGCGCGCACCACCAGCGGGCCGGCAAGGCCTAGCCTTGCTGCTGCCGCTTCGATGGCATGACGGGTTGCGCCAAGGCCAAAGGCATTGACCTCGATGGGTAGCGGGAAACGGCCGGTCGTTTCCACAAGCTTTGATTCGTCGGCAATCGTGATCATCCTGTCGGATGCTGCCGCCACGATCTTCTCGCGCAGCAGCGCGCCGCCGCCACCCTTCACCAGCGTCAGTTCCGGGTCGATCTCGTCGGCGCCGTCAATGGTCAGGTCGAGGTGTGGCGTCTCTTCCAGTGTGGTCAGCGGAACGCCAAGTTCGCGGCAGAGTGCCGCAGTGCGTTCCGATGTGGGAATGCCGATTACGCGAAAGCCCTGCGCCACCTTTTCAGCCAGCAGGCGGACAAATTCCTCCGCCGTCGAGCCGGTGCCAATGCCGAGCTTCATGCCGTCACGAACATGGCCAAGGGCCACCCGTGCCGCTTCGATCTTGAGCGCCCTTGCGTCCATGCAGTCTGGTTCCCGCCTCGTGGTTTGTTAGCGGTCCCCTAGCACTTTTGTGCCAGCGCGCAAAGGCCTTGCACCACTCCCGGCTCCCGTCTATCGCTCCTTTCGAAGCGGCGGGAGATCCCATGACCAAGCCTGTAATCGTCTTTGACCTGGACGGGACACTCGTTGACACAGCCCCGGACCTGATGAACGCGCTGGATGCAGCCATAGCAGCTGCTGGCATGGGGCCGGTCAACCGCACCACCATGCGCGGCTATACCGGCCATGGTGGCCGCGCCATGCTGGAACGCGCCTTTTCGCTTGCCGCCCGTCCCTTGGCCCCGTCCGAGCGCGAAAGGCTGCTGGCCATTTTCCTGGACCATTACACGGCTGCTATGCCGGGCGATTCGCGTCCTTTTCCAGGTGTGCTCTCTGCCATGGACCGGCTTGCGGGAGCCGGCCATCCGCTGGCCATCTGCACCAACAAGATGGAAGCGTTGGCAAGGCGCCTGCTCGCCTCTCTAGACCTGACAGACCGCTTTGCTGCCATTTGCGGGGCCGATACGTTTGAATGGCGCAAGCCTGACCCCCGCCATCTGATGCACACCATTACCAAAGCCGGCGGCGACCCGGCCTACGGTGTGATGGTGGGCGACACCCGCACCGACATCGACGCCGCCAAGGCGGCGGGCTTGCCGGTTGTGGCCGTTGCTTTCGGCTATTCCCCGGAACCATTGGCCCCGATGGAGCCCTCGGTGATCATTCATCACTATGACGAGTTGACGCCAGCTCTGGCCGACAGGCTGTTGGCAGCACTCACTTGAGCGGCCCAGGGTCCGATCCTGGGCTATGGATAAACGGCAATCAGCTTTTCGGAAATGCTCAAGGGCGTGATCACTCCTGAAAGCAACAGGACAAGCGCCAGAGCCACAGCCGCGCCAAAACCCATCGTCAAATGGCCGGCGCGCCGATGCCTCCGGCCGATCGGCACCGACAGGTGGACAAACAGGGCAAGCACCGCAAACCCGTAATAGGGCGCAAAGACCAGCGGCCAGGGAAAACCTGCATGCAAGCCCGCGGCAGCAAAGGCCAGGTCCGTGTCGACGCCGGTCCAGCGGGCCACCATGACAGCAGCAATGTGGATGACAATGAACCCAGCCAGATAGGCGCCCGAAACGGTCTGCGGCGTCAGTTTGCGCCGCCTTGAAAGCAGCAACAGCCCCAACCCGGCCTGCGCCGCAAAGGCTGACAGAAGCACGGCCTCGATCAGCGGATTTCGGTAGACCATACGAAGGGCCGACTGCACGGCGCGGTGGGTATCCTGACCAGGAAGTCCGGCAAGGTGATTGCCAAGATGCAGCGCCAAAAACACGGCAAGACCGAGCGCCAAAGTCCGGTGCAGGTGCCGGGCGGTCATGCTCGCACCCCGGCCACGCCCTCGGCTGAACTCGCAGGGAACACCCTTCCCCCGTCGATTTGGGGAACCAAATCGGGAAGAAGTGCGGCGGCACCTTGAGCGTTCAGCCCAAAATTCATGGTCACCTCCATACGGTTGCGTATGGTCTAGCAGCGAGGCTGGATTTTGTCCATACGGTTGCGTATTGTTGTTGCATGATGGCAGGCAGGCAAAAGGTCCGGCTGGGACGAAACGACTGGGTGCTGGCCGGTTTGCGCGCCCTTGTCCGGGGCGGCGTTGCGGCAGTCAAGGTCGAGATCCTGGCGCGCGACATCGCAACGTCCAAAGGATCGTTCTATTGGCATTTCAAGGATCTGGCCGACCTTCATCAGGCAATGCTGGATTTCTGGGAGGCGCTGGCGACCAAGGCCATCACGGCAACAGTGCAACAATCAGGGCTCGATGGGCGCGCACAATTGATGCTGCTGGTCGACATCGTCTCGCTGCAGCCGGGTCCTGCCTTTGGCGGCATTGAGGTGGAGCCGGCGCTGCGGGACTGGGGCCGCACGGATGCGCGGGCGCGCGCCGTCCTTGAAAGGGTGGACCGGCAGCGGCTGGACGATCTTTCGGGGTTCCTGCGCCTGGCTGGCGTTGCAGAAGCCCAAATTTCGGGCAAGGCGCAACTGATCTATGCCGGGGTGATCGGTCTGGAGAACCTTCGCATGACGACAGGCGCCGAAATGCGCCCGGCCTTGCAAGCGCTGGTCACAAGCCTGCTGCGCGACGCCACTGGCCTTTGACAGGACGGGGCCATCGCCTCGCAAGCCGAAAGAACCAGCGGCGGTCAATTCCGGAAACTGGAAGGAATTGGTGGGCGCGACAGGGATTGAACCTGCAACCCCTCCAAAGCACAAAACCCGCCATGGGGTCATGGGTGTTACCCTTCTTCGGGTGTTGCCCTGACAGCCCTGTCTTGCCAGCCCGGAAAATACGGACCATCAAGCATTTCCGGCTTTCAACCAGCGTGCCGGTAGCCGGGACAGCCCAGCCGGGAGCGGATTGCCAGATGAATGTGAACACACCGGATGACGAGACGGCAGGCGTCCTGCGCCGGCGGCCTGCTGCCCGGGCGCTGAAGATCGCGCTGGTCACCGACTGGTTTGCGCCGCGCCGTGGTGGCATCGAAGCGCAACTGCTGGGCCTGGCCCGGGCGCTGGAGCGCTCCGGTGTGACCGCCCACGTCATCACCAGCTTGCCAGGACCGGAAACGGTCGAGGGTATCCGGGTCACCAGGCTCGGTTGCCCGCTGATGCCTTTGGCGCAGGTTGCCCTGCCGTTTGGCCTGAGGAAGCGCTTGGTCGAGGCACTGTCTGCCGAGGAACATGATATCGTCCATGTCCACCCCAGCATCGTCGCGCCCGTTTGCCTTGCCGGCGCACAGGCGGCTCGGGACTTGTCACTACCGCTGCTGGCGACCTTCCATTCCTCAATGGTCAGCCTGCCTCATGCCTTGGGCGCGGCAGACCGGCTGTTCGGCTGGACGGCGGGCAATGTCACACTGTCAGGCGTGAGTCGCATGATTGCCTCTCAGCTTGCCCGCATCGATCCGCACCATGCGCCGCTTGTACTGCCGAACGGGTTCGACGACGGGTTCTGGATGACCGGGAGAACGCCGGCAAACCTTGCTGCAGGAGAGCCGTTGCGCGTGGCCGCCGCCATGCGCCTTCAGGCCACCAAGCGGCCGGTGGCGCTGGTCAGGGCTTTTGCGGAAGCCCGCCGCATCGCCTCCGGCGGCAACCGCGACCTTCACCTGACCATCGCCGGAGACGGCAGCTTGGCGTCAAGCGTCCGGCGGGCCGTGCGTTCGATGGGGCTGGACCGTCATATCACCTTTGCCGGATGGCTCGCCCGCGACAGCCTGCGTGACCTTTACGAAAACTCACACGTCTTCATGCAGGCATCGACGAAGGAATCCTTCGGCATCGCCGGGTTGGAGGCGCGCGCTAGCGGCATTCCGGTCCTCGCCCGGGCAGGAACCGGAATGGCAGATTACCTGGACCATGAAGCAGACGGCTTCCTCGCCGCAAGCGATGGCGAACTTGCGCAACGTCTGGCGGACCTCGCCTTGCAGCCGGATCTTCTCGCACGACTGTCCGGCCCGCGGCCTGCGCTCTCCCGCTTCGGATGGGATGCGGTTGCTGCCCGCCACCTCGACCTTTACCGCTCGCTTGCAACACGCGGCACCGCGTCGGCGCAAAGTGAAGGATAGTCACGCACCAGGCGGAAGCGCGCGTCGCGATCCTTGAAGAAGGCGATGGTGCTGCGCAGTGCCGCCAATGCCGGCTGTCCGGTGCGGAACCGGCAATCATAGCGGAGGCGCTCTGCCGTCAAGTCCACGAACTCCCAGGGATGCACGAAAAGTGTGACCGGGGATTTCAGTGCGCCAAGCCAAGGGTTGCGGATCATTTCCGGAAGCCGAAGCACGCTCGAAGTGACCGAGGCTGCCAGCCGCGCCGGTCCGCCGGCCGGCCGCAAAAGGGGCTCCTGGCGCTTGTAGAGCGCCCGTGAGGCATCAACAGTGATGCCGTCTTCCATCAGGATCGGCAGGAAGCGCTCCTGGAAACCGAGATAAGGAGCCCGGAACGAAGTCACCGGCGCAAAGGCGCGAAGGATGGAGTTGGTGCCGGTGATTTCCTCTCGCGCCTGCTTTTCATCCATTTTCAGGAAGGACGAGTGGGAGTAGCCGTGACAGGCCAGTTCATGGCCTCGATCCACGATGCCGCGAATGCAGTCCGGGTGTCTTTCGGCCGTTGCTCCGGTGGTGAAGAAAGTGCCTGGCACACCCTCCGTATCGAAGATGTCCATCAGTGCGGGCATGCCTTCCACAATCCCGCGCCAAGTCCAAAGATAGGGCGGGCAGTCCGGCTCCACGTCAACCGTCAGGTAGACATCGGGTCCGCTGTTCGTTTTGCTGTGTTCGGCAGCTCCGGTCATCGCGCTACAACAGCCCCGCCCATACAAGCCCGAGAAGGACGGCAGCCGCCCAGCCTGCAGCGAGGATGTCGTCCGCGATGACGGCGAACCCGGAAGTGCCCCGCCTGTCCGGAATGTGGACGGGCCACGGCTTCCAGACGTCAAACAGCCTGAACAGCAGGAAGGCCAGCAGCCAGGCCTCAGGCGTCAGGGGCGCTGCCTCAAGTGTCAGGCTCATGCCGATCGTTTCGTCGATGACGATGGAATTGTGGTCATGCCGGTTGAGGTCTGCACCGGTGCGTGCCGCAGCCCAGGACGCAGTCACCGTGAGCAGCACATAGAAGACCACGCGAGCGGGCCAGGGAGCCTGCATGAGCGCGGCAAACAGGGCCAGCCCGCCGATGGATCCCATCGTTCCTGGCGCAATGCGCGACAGCCCGAGGCCGAACGACAATGCCAGCATCTGGTGTGGCCTGCGCACCATGATTGGCAGGCTCGGGCGCAGCTCCTGTCCGCCACCGGGTGCGTGCAAGGGTGTCATGGCCGGGCTGCCGCCTGTGTGGCATCGGTGTCACGCAGCATGAAACGGGCGCGGGCAAAGCGTTGCAATGCGGTGAAATGGGTCATGGCCGCCAGCATCCACAACGCTACCGGCAGGAACCAGGGCAGCACGGGTGCGCCTATCAGGCCCGTACAGAGGATGAAGAGCCGTGTCGGCTTTTCAAGGAAGTCACCCCAGCCCTTGTTTGCGACGGGGATTTCGATGGCTGTACGCGCCTTGGCATAGCTCGTCAGCATGGAACCGGAAAAGATCAGGAAAGACACCAGCCAGGCATCGAGCACAACAGCGACCGTCAGGTAGATCGCCACCTCCTCGTAGCGGTCGATGATGGCATCGAGATACCCACCGAACAGCGAGGACGTGCCCTGGTGGCGAGCCACCAGACCGTCCAGCGTGTCAAACAACAGCGCGGCAATCAGACCGGAGCCGAACCAGAAACTGTTGTGCGACCACAGGAACAGGCCGCAATTGAAAAGCACCAGGACAAGACCGATGACGGTGATCTGGTTGGGAGTGATGCCGCTTTCGGCAACAAGCGAAACGAAGCGCCGTCCGAAGCTGACGGCTGCTGAAACCAGCGGCGGGCGCTCTGCGCGAGGACCGGCAACCTGCTGCGGCCTTGCAGGCTTTCGGTTGCCCCTCAGCCGATGAAAGGCAAGGCTTGCGCCTGCCAGCAGGATTCCAACCGAATAGTACCACCCCGTGAATGTGAAGGTGGGATCGTCCATTTGCAGGAACTGTTGTATGGATTCGAGCATTCCGATACATCCCGATCATTCGCCGCTTCCAGCAGCTGGTATGCACTCAGTCAGATTTATGGCGCGGTGACCACTGTTCCCGCCGCCCCACCCTGCCGCCCAGCGTGTCCCGCCATGATACCGAGATTGCTTTCACAGACCTGGATATCCGAGCAACTCACCGGCGAGGCGGCTCGCTGCCGTGCCACCTGGCTCCGCCTCAACCCCAGTCTGACGTACCGGCTTCACGATGACAGCGCAAGCCGTGGCGTGGTCGCGGATGTAGCGCCGGAATTCCTTGCGGCATACGACGCACTTCCCTTCCCTGTCATGCGCGCCGACATCTATCGCTACGCGGTGATCTTCCGCGATGGCGGCTTCTATGCCGATATCGACATGGAATGCCTGAAGCCGCTTCCCGACAGCCTGTTTTCCGCCGGCTGCCTGCTGGCCGAAGAGGCAAGGCTGACACGTCAGCGCACGGCCGAACTCGGCTATCGCGCCCCTGTGCAGATCGCCAATTGCGTGTTCGGCGCAAGGCCCCGCCATCCCTTCTTTCTGGCAGCCCTGCGCCGCGCCTTCGCCCTGGCCGCAGCATCGCCGGGGAACGACCGCTCCGCGATCGAGGACATCACCGGGCCGCGAATGCTCACCCGGCTTTTCTATGAGCAGGACTGGCCGGACATGGCGATTGCCGCCAATGTCGTACTGATGGCACCGCTCCACTATCCCGACATCTGGCCGCTCAACCGGTCCATGCATGCCCGCCATCGCACCTTCGGGACATGGAAACTTCCCGGCGGCGCAAAGGCATTGTCGCGCCTGTGGATCGAGCGCAACCGGCAGCCGGCCCCCTTTCCGCAGGCCTTGACGACCGGGCGGGCTGACTATCTGCGGGCCCTTGGCATCGGGAGCAACTCGTGAACCCGGAGATGAAAACCGGCGTGTTCCGGCGAAATTTCGCCCGCGCCACGGCCCGTTTTGCCAATGCGTCTGCCAGCGAGATCGTCGCGCTCTACTGGCGGACGCTGCGCTGCCAGTTCGCCAGGGTAAACAATGCACCGCCGCGCAGCCCGCCGCGCCACGATGGTTTGCGGGTCGTGGTCTCGTTGACGACAATTCCGGCGCGGGCGCGGCATATCCGTCCCGCACTCCTCAGCCTGCTTGACCAGACCAGACCAGCCGACCGCATCATGCTCGCCTATCCGGAACACTCGCTGCGGACCGGAAAACCGTACCCTGACCCGGCATCGCTCGGTCTTCCGGACGGCGTCGACATCATCCGCTGCCATGACAGCGGACCCTCGACAAAGCTTTTGCCTGCGCTGGGACTGGAGACTGCCGCGCTGATCATTGTTGCCGATGATGATGTGGTCTATCCGCGTGATTTCATCGCGACGCTTGTGGCGGCACACGAAAGTGAGCCAGGCACAGCCTGGGGCTATCGCGGCGTCGTGCTCGATGGAGTCACCGCTTTCGCCGAACTTCCGCACTTGCTGGCGAGCGGCCTTGCGGCTCCGGCGCAGGCCGATGTGCTGTTTGGCACCTGGGGCTATGCGGTGACGGCAGCGATGTTCGACGCCGCCGTCAAGGATTTCAGCGGGCATCAGGAAGCCGTGCGCTGGGTTGACGATGTCTGGATCTCCGGGCACCTTGCGCGTCGAGGAATTTCCCGCAAGGTGCTGGCAACCCGGCTGTTTCCGGTGGAAACGCTGACCGTCATGCGCCAGGCGCTGACCAGCGGCATCAACCGGTCGGGAGCCAATGACGAGGCAGCCATCAGGGCTTTCGCCAATGACTGGCGCAAGCCCGTCCGGCAGGAGAATGCAGGAGCGAGCAATGATTGAACTGGCCTATGCAAGTTTCGGACGGCCTGCCCCGCAAGACCTCCAGGGCAGGAGCCTTCTGCTGGTCTGGCTGATGTCGGCGCTTTTCCTAGCGCTGTCGCTTGCCATCCTTGTCGTCCTGAACTTCTTCTCGCTTCCCACAGGGACCTTCGTCAATTTCATTGGCCGCAACGGCGTCCGCTTTCATTTTCTAAAGCTGTTCGGTGCGGTTCCGGCCATCGCCATCACATTGCCGGTGCTGATGGGTTACGCGCTCTGGCACCAGTCGCAGGCCAGTGGGCTGTTTGCCATGGTCTGGCCGATGGGCGCTGTCTGGCTGCTCGGCGGCATCCTGATTGCTGCACTGGCTTACTGGACTGGAGAGCGCAAGGACGTTTCGCGCTAGCTTCACTCAAACCAGCGAGACATCCGCGATTGCCGTCACGCCGCCGTCGGAGCGGCTGACGAAGACGCGTGCCCGCGGTCCCGTTTCCGAAGCGCTGCCGGCAATCATGGAATAGGTCGCGCTGTCGCCCACCGGATGGGGCGCTGCAAACCGCACGCGCAGGCCGTTCACGACACTTTTTATTCCGAGCGCCGGCAGGACGGGCTCTACCAGCCCGGCCAGGAGCGCACCCGGTATAACGGTTCCGCTGAGCCCGGCAGCCCTCGCAGGGTCGACATCGGTATGAAGGAAGTTTCGGTCACCGGAGAGTGTCACATAGCGTGTTACCACGTCCTGCGTTATGGCAGCCGTTGTCCGGCATTCCAATGTCGCACCGCGTGTGGCGCGTGCAAGATCGGGCGGCGCCATGGCTGCAAGGGCTGCCGCCGGCACTTCCCGCAGGCGCGCC
>JBGSQC010000023.1:0-24814 GCA_041738295.1 Zhengella sp.
CCGCTGCAGCGCCCGCGCCGCTCTGCGCTGCGCCGGTCGCTGCGGGTGGCTTCCTTTGCCATGGTTTCCTTGTGCCTGGTCGCCGTGCTGGCCATTGGCGGCTTGTGGATTGCCATCAATGCCGGCTTTGGGCGCGAGCGCATCATCCTCGAAACAGAGCGGACATTGGCGCGCATCTACGGCTTTCCGGTCAAGGCAGCGCTTGGCGGCACCACGCTTTCCTTTGATGGAGGCCGCTACATTGCCGTCGAGGTGAAGGAAGTGGACATCAGGCGCGCTGACAATGATGCGCCTTTGACCGCTGCTTCCGCCATCCGGCTTGGCATCCGGCCCTTGCCATTGCTCACCGGAGATATCCGCATTGGTTCTGTGCGCATTGACAATGCTCATGCGGGCAGGGAACTCACCACTGGTGGCGATGGCGACATGTTGGCCGGTATCCGCGATGCAAATGGCCTGACCGACCCGGATCGCCTGACGGCTGCCATTTTTGACGCAGCCAGCGCCGCTTTTGCCCGCCTTGACGAAGCTGGCACCAAGCGCATCGCCTTGCGCTCGACCAAGCTGCACCTTGCCGGTTCGGACCATGACATATCCGAACTGGTAATGACGCGGGCGAATCCCGGCGAAATGGCCGTCGATCTCGAATCGTCGAGCAACGGCACAGCCTACACTTTGAAGGCCTCCGCCAGGCGCAATGGCGAAGGTGCAATCACCGCTCTCAATGGCACCTTCACATTGTCTTCGCTGATCCTGAAGGGCGGGGAAGTAACCGGCGTTGAGCTCGGTCCGGTGACGATTGCACTTGCCGGCTCGGAAACGGCGCGTGGCACCGGCCAGCGCGTGACGGCCAAGGTGACCGTGGACTCTTATGTCGCGGCTATTGAGCAGCCCCGGGAACTGGCCGGAAAGCTCTCTGTTTCGGTTGATTTGAAGCAGGGCAGCGGCAAGGTGGAATTCTCCTCGGGCCTGCTTGATGTGAACAATTCGCGCTTCCCGTTCTCAGGGGCCATCGGTCCTGATCCGGATACCGGTAACCAGGGTGTTACTCCGCGCTACCGATTCGAGATCGTGACCAATGACAGCCGTTTGGCGCCGATGGATACAGCCGAGCCTGCAATCACACTGGGTGCCCGCCTTGCCGGCCAGATCATCCCGTCGGCGAAAACCATGAACCTTTCCGACCTTGTCGTTCGCACCTCCGGCGGAGAGGTGGTCGGAACCTTGCGCCTTGTCTTTGGCGACAGTGCGCCAGCCATCTTCCTCGCTGTCCGGTCGAAAGATATTCCGGTCGCCCACGCCAAGCAGCTCTGGCCATGGCTCTCGGCACCCAAGGCTCGCCAATGGGTGGTGAAGAACCTGTTTGACGGCACGCTGGCCAGCGCCGCGCTGGAACTTGCGTCCGGTCCCGGCAGGCTGACCGATGGCATGCCCTTCAATTCCGAGGAGATCCACGGGGATTTCGTCGTCAAGGGAACACGTTTCGACATAGCCGGGGAACTGCCGCCCCTGCGCGATGCTAACGGACGCGTTAGCTTTGCGGGCAATGATGTGGACATCACGCTGGAAAAGGGGACGGCCTGGTTGCCCAGTGGACGCACGGTCGAAACCACCGGCGGCACTATGGCCATTCATGATGCCCATCTCGACAAGGTGATCGGCAAGCTTGACCTCGATATAGCAGGGGATGCGGCAGCCATTGTTGAACTGGCTTCCCGCAAGCCTATTGATGCCGGCGAGAAGCTTGGCATCGGCCCGGAGAAATTTTCCGGCACAGCCACGGGCAAGGTGCTGGCCGGCATTCCGCTGGAAGACGATGTGCGGGTGGCCGATATTGAATGGTCGGTCGCCCTTGAAGCCAGGAATCTTTCGATTGAAGAGGATTTTGATGGCCAGAAGCTTACCTCGGCGGATGCGACCATAGCGATCGACCCCAAGGCCGCACGCATCACAGCCAAGTGCAAGCTGAACGGAGTTGACGCGCGCATTGCCATCGTAGAGCCGCTGGAAGCGGGCGCGGTGAAAGCCAGCCAGGACGTGACGCTGGAACTCTCCTCCAAGGCGCTTGCGGCCATGGCGCCGGGCCTGGATGGCATCCTGAGCGGGCCGGTGCCGGTGAAGATGGTGTCGGTCAACGGGTCGCGGTCCATCGAAGCCGATCTTGCCAAGGCGACGCTCTCGGTGCCCTGGATTGGCTGGTCCAAAGGCGCGGGAATTCCGGCAACCGCACGCTTCGTGCTGGAAGGAAAGGGCAGAAACACCACCATTCGTGACCTGCGCATCGACGGAAAGACCTTCTCTGTGGCGGGCTCGATTGCGCTTGTCGACGATTCCGTCACCTCGGTCGAAATGAGCAAGGTCCGGCTCAACCGCGACGATGATTTCGCCATGTCGATGACGCGTGGCAATGGCGGCGCGATGACGATTTCGCTGCGCGGTGCGGCCATGGATGCCCGCGCGCTGATCCGCCAGTTTTCTTCGTCGCGGGAGGAAGTGCTGGGCAAGGTTGATCGCAGGCCGCTGAATATCTCTGCCAGGCTGGACCGCGTGATCGGCTTTGAAGGCGAGGTTCTGGCCAATGTCCGCATGGAATACCAAGGGACAGGCGACACCCCGACGGCTGCGTCCATGACCGGAGTGACCGGCAAGGGCTCGGCAGTCCGTCTTGCCATGACCGGTGGCGCCAACCGCAGCATGGAGATGAGCACAGGCGATGCCGGCTCGCTTCTGCGCTTCATGGACATTTATGGCCGCATGCGCGGTGGTGAACTGAAGGTGGCGATGTTTGGAGCCGGCAAGGGACCGCTGAAAGGCCAGGTTGACGTAACCGATTTCATGCTGGTCGATGAACCGCGTTTGGCCTCTCTGGTCAGCAAGCCTGCACCGCAAAGCGACGGACAGAGCTTGAGCACCGCCGTCAAGAAGGACATTGATGTTTCGAAGGTCAAGTTCGAGCGCGGCTTCGTCATGCTCGAGAAGGGCGAGAAGTATCTTTCCATGCAGCGCGGCGTGCTGCGCGGCCCGCTGATCGGCACCACTTTCCAGGGCAAACTTTATGACGAGCGCGGCCGCATGGCGGTGACCGGCACCTTCATGCCGGCCTATGGTCTCAACCGCATCTTTGGCGAGATCCCGATCCTCGGCTTCGTGCTTGGCAATGGCCGTGACCGTGGCCTGATCGGCATCACCTACAAGCTGGCCGGCGACGCCAAGTCGCCCGACCTGCAGATCAACCCGATTTCGGTGATAGCACCCGGCATCTTCCGCTCGATCTTCGAGTTCCGGTAATTTATTGAGAGTCAGATTGGTTTAACGAGAACGTTTTTCTTTTTTCCAAGTCGGACTCTAAATGATTCCGTTTCACTCTCGGATTCTCGATAGTAAAAGATCCTCTTGGGGTCAGTTACCTTTATTTCATTGATGAAGGTGGCACCTTCGCTAATTTTGCGGCGAACGTCGGACATTGATGAGAACAGTCCGCTTGACATGAGAATTTGCAGGGCAGAACGACCTTTACGCCACTCGCCTTTCTCCATTGTTACAGTCGGAAGGCCCTCCGAAGTACCACCTTCCTCGAAGGTCTTGCGGGCGGTCTCGGCGGCGTCGTCAGCGGCCTGCTGACCGTGCAGAAGCGCCGTGATCGCGGTAGCGAGAACCTTCTTGGCCTCGTTGATTTCCGAGCCGCCGAGGGCTGCCAGCCGCGCCACCTCGTCCATCGGCATGGTGGTGTAGAGCTTCAGGAAACGCTCCACGTCGGCATCCTCGGTGTTGCGCCAGTATTGCCAGAACTCATAGGGGCTCAGCATGTCGGCATTGAGCCAGACCGCGCCATTGGCCGTTTTGCCCATCTTGGCGCCCGACGAGGTGGTCAACAGCGGCGAGGTCAGCGCATAAAGCTGAGGCGTACCCATGCGGTGGCCAAGATCAATGCCGTTGATGATGTTGCCCCACTGGTCTGAGCCGCCCATCTGCAACCGGCAGCCTTCGCGCTTGGACAGTTCCACGAAGTCATAGGCCTGCAGGATCATGTAGTTGAATTCGAGGAAGGACAGTGATTGCTCGCGGTCGAGTCGCGTCTTGACGCTGTCGAACGACAGCATGCGGTTGACCGAGAAATGCCGGCCGACATCACGCAGGAATTCGACATAATTGATGCTCATCAGCCAGTCGGCATTGTTGAGCATGACGGCCTTGCCGCCGTCAAAATCGAGATAGCGCGAAAAACAGCGCTTGATGCCTTCCAGATTGTCGTCAATGTCGGCGGGCGTCAGCAGCTTGCGCGCCTCGTCCTTGAACGACGGATCGCCGATCATCGAGGTGCCGCCACCCATCAGGGCGATGGGCCGGTGTCCGGTCTGCTGCAGCCAGTGCAGCATCATGATCTGGATCAGCGATCCGGCATGCAGGCTTTTTGCCGTCGCATCAAAGCCGATATAGGCCGTCACGCTTTCCTTGGCCATCAGGGTGTCCAGACCGGCATCGTCGGAGGTCTGGTGAATGTAGCCGCGCTCGGACATGATGCGCAGGAAATCGGACTTGAAGGCAGACATGATGGCTTCCCGGAAGTGGCAAAGAAAGGAACTGCGCGTGGCGCAGCAATGGCGGGGCGTTTAACACTAAAGCAGACGAATCGACAAGGAGTGCGCGCACATGGCGCTGGTGACGGCGATCGGCCTGATGAGCGGAACCTCGATGGACGGGATCGATGTGGCGCTGCTGGAAACGGATGGCCTGAACCAGGTCCGGCGCGGGCCGTCGCTTTTCGTGCCCTACGAGGCCGCGTTCCGCCGCCGCATCGAGGCCTCGCTTGCTGATGCCAAGGCAATCCGCCAGCGCGACGAGCGGCCGGGCGACCTTGCAGCTGTCGAAGCCGAAATCACCAGTCGGCATGCACAGGCCGTGGCGCATTTTTTGTCAGCCAACGGCCTCAATCGTGAAGCCACTGATGTCATCGGCTTTCATGGCCAGACTGTGCTGCACAGGCCCGATATTGGCCTCACAGTCCAGCTTGGTGATGGGGCGGAGCTTGCGCGCCAGACCGGCATTTCCGTGGTGGCGGACATGCGCGCCAACGACATGGCCCATGGCGGGCAGGGAGCGCCGCTGGTGCCGGTGTATCACGCGGCACTTGCTGCAAGCCTTGACGCGAAAGCCGAGGTTGCCTTTGTCAACATTGGCGGCATCTCCAATGTCACCTTTGTCGGGTCAGGCCACGATCCGGTGGCATTTGACAGCGGGCCGGGCAATGCGCTGATTGACCAATGGGTGCAGGCGCTGGCAGGAATTTCGTTTGACGATGGCGGACGCATTGCTTCGGAAGGCACCGTCGATGAAGCGCGCGTGGCTGCCGCCATGGCTTTGCCCTTCTTTGCCAAGGGGCCGCCAAAATCCCTCGATCGCAATGATTTCTCGCCTGATCTCGTCAAGGGAATGGAACTGAGCGACGGTGCGCGCACGCTGACCGCCATCACCGCCCATGCGATAGCGGCTGCCGCTCGCCACGCGCCGAACCCGCCAAAGACCTGGATTCTCTGCGGTGGAGGGCGCCTGAACCGGACACTTGTTCGCCATCTGGAAGACATTGCCGCAGAGTCAGGCCAACGCGTGAAGCTGGCGGAGGAGGCGGGCTTCAATGGTGATGCCATGGAGGCAGAAGCCTGGGCCTATCTCGCGGTGCGCTCGCTCAAGGGCCTGCCGCTGACGTTTCCCGCCACCACGGGTGTGCTGGAGCCGGTAACGGGCGGTGTAATCTGGCATCCGCAGAACCGGGACACCGCGCCAGACTAAAATTAGCATTTACGTAAGTATGCACTTCAAAGCCTGTGTCTGCAGGCCGGGGTGCTTCGCATTTATTAGAATGTGTTAAAGCTCTTTAAAGGGCTGCATGTGATTTCTGGATGCAACAGATTGTGGACGTGCTGGGGGGCACATTGATGGAAGAGTGGAATGGGAAATCGATTCACAATGCCACGCGAAGGTCTGCTCCACAGAGAAGCTAGCCGCTATGCCCGTTGCTCCAGTGGCAATTATTCCATTCTGTTTGCCGTTCTCCTTGTTCCGCTCCTGATGTCCGTCGGACTGGTCGTTGATTCCGTTGCACTATCGAACCTCAAGGTGACCGCTGCCAATGTCACGGATGCGTCAATCATGGCGGCCGCAGCCACAGTGCGTGAGGATGGGACCCTTGCTGAATATACCGGACAGGAACTGCAGGAACAGGTGGACAAGCGGCTCAGTGAAGTTTTTGAAGTTTATTTCAGCGAGAATGCTGCAAACATCTCCGACCGGAGTGTCTCTGGCTACACGTTGAAATACGACACATCGACTTCGCGCTTCGTCGCCACCATCAACATGGTCTATGAGCCGATTTTTACCAGCCGGTTTGGCGGCAAGACCACTCATTTCCAGGTATCATCCGAGGTCATGGTTGAAATCGAAAGGCGCGGTGCCCTTTCCATGGCCATGGTCTTGGACAAGTCCGGGTCCATGGGATCCAACGGGCGGATGACTGCCCTGAAGCAGGCTGTGGCAAGCCTGGCATCTGACTTCAACAAGCGCGATCCGAAGAACGAACTGATCCGGCTCGGTGCATGGACCTATGACAGCCAGATGCGTGACCAGTCTGCGCTCGACTGGAACCGTGCAAAGGCGGCCAACCTTGTCCAGAGCCTGGATGCCAACGGTGGAACATCCTCCACAAAAGCGTTTCAGACGGCCTGGCAGCAAGTGCGCCATGTCCGCGAAGAGCAGGAACATGCCGCCAAGAATGATCTGACGCTTCGAAAAGCCATCCTGTTCATGACAGATGGCGACAACAACGACTACAAGGATGACGGAAAGACCATCGCCTTCTATGACAAGGCGAAGGCAGATGAGATTGAGGTCTATACGGTTGCGTTTCAGGCTCCCATGCGCGGAAAAACCTTGCTGAAAGCCTGTGCCAGTTCGGAGAGCCATTATTTCGAGGCCACCAACTCATCCTCTTTGATTGCTGCGTTCCGCAAGATCGGCCAGGAAGCGATGGGCAGCATCCGGTTCTCGCACTGACCCGCCGACACCTTGGAAAGCAAAAAGGCGGGCTTGAGCTCGCCTTTGAACCGTGCGATCGACTTTTAACTGGTCAGCGCAGGCGCTTGGGCTTCGGCGTTGTGAGTTCGCCGCGCAGGCGGCCATCCAGATAATCCGAGCATTCGCCGATCAATTCGGCTTCACGGCCCGAGAAAAAGTGGTTGGCCCCTTCCAGCGTCTTCTGCGTGATGGTGATGCCCTTCTGCTGCTGCAGCTTGTCGACCAGCACCTGCACATCCTTGGCCGGAGCCACCTTGTCGGCATCGCCATGGATGATCAGGCCCGAAGACGGGCAGGGGGCGAGGAAGGAGAAATCATAGGTGTTGGGCTGCGGCGCGACCGACATGAAGCCTTCGATCTCGGGACGGCGCATCAAAAGCTGCATGCCGATCCATGAGCCAAAGGAGTAACCGGCAATCCAGCAACTCTTGGAATCGGGATGAAGCGACTGCACCCAGTCCAGCGCGGCTGCGGCATCCGACAGTTCGCCCGTACCATGGTCGAACTCGCCCTGGCTGCGCCCGATGGAGCGAAAGTTGAAGCGCAGCGTGGTGAAGCCGCGCTGCTGGAACATGTAGAACAGGTCGTAGACAATCTTGTTGTTCATCGTCCCGCCAAACTGCGGGTGAGGGTGCAGCACCATGGCGATGGGTGCATTCTTTTCCTTGGAGGGCTGGTAGCGCCCTTCGAGGCGGCCGGCCGGACCGGCGAAGATGACCTCAGGCATGGGTATTCCTTCTGGTTGCGGGATACGGCTCCCTGTCGTGGACAATCGGATCGTCGCTTGACGGGCGCTGGCGCACTCCCTAAAAATCGCTTAGAATGGTTCTAAGGGTCTCTTGTGCCCTCAGGACAGGAAGGCTTGATAAGGCATTGGCCTTTCAAAATTCAAGGAAATAACGCCTGACGGGGAGGAATTCCCCGCAGGGACGAGGGATCGACCGGCGGCAAGCCGGCAGAAAGGCAACCCCGCTTTGGCACCTGCCACAGCCTATCTTGACTACAATGCAAGCGCGCCGCTGCTGGTGGAAGCGCGCGCAGCCATGGTTTCCGCGCTGGAAGCCGATGCCAATCCCTCCTCTGTTCATTCAGCAGGCCGCGCCGCGCGCCGCATTGTGGAAGAGGCCCGCCGGTCGGTTGCTGCGCTGGTTTGTGCCAAGCCAGAGCATGTTGTCTTCACGTCGGGCGCCACCGAAGCCGCAAACACCGTGCTTTCGCCCCGCTGGCGCATGGGCCGCGCGCCGTTGCGCGCTTCGCATCTTTACGTGCTGGAAAGCGATCATCCCTGCCTGCTGGCGGGCGGACGCTTTGACAGCGCCCATGTGACCGTGCTTCCCGTCAACCGTGACGGACTGGCCGACCTTGCTGCGATGACCCGCGCGCTTGAAGCTCATGACCGGGAAACCGGCCTGCCAATTGTTGCCGTTCACGTCGCCAACAACGAAACCGGGGTGATCCAGCCGGTGGCCGATATCGCCGCCATCGTGGCGGATGCCGGAGGGTTGCTGGTGGTCGACGCTGTGCAGGCAGTGGGGCGCATTCCGATTGACTTGTCAGCCGGTTATGCCGATTTTCTGATTCTGTCTGCCCACAAGATTGGCGGTCCGCGCGGCGTCGGTGCCATCGTCGCCAAGTCCGACATGCTGATGCCCGAGCCGCTGATCCGCGGCGGCGGCCAGGAGAAGGGCCACAGGGCGGGTACGGAAAATGTGGCGGGCATCGCAGGCTTCGGCGCAGCAGCCAAGGTGGCCGCGCAAAGCCTGGAGACCATGGGCCGGATTGAAGAGATGCGCGACGGCTTCGAGACGAGCCTGCGCACCCTTGTTCCGGGCGTTGCGATCCACGGCGAAAGCGCACCGCGCCTTGCCAATACATGCTTTTTCACAATGCCCGGCATCAAGGCCGAGACTGCGCAGATTGCGCTTGATCTGGCAGGCATCGCCGTTTCTGCAGGTTCTGCTTGTTCGTCAGGCAAGGTCGGTCCGAGCCACGTGCTCAAGGCAATGGGTGTGACCGGTCAGGACGGTGCAGTGCGCGTGTCGATCGGCGCGTCAACAACCGACGCGGAAATCGGCCATTTGCTGGGTGAACTCGGCCGCTTGCTGGCAAGACGGCGCGCAGAAACCGCTGCGGCGTGACGAAATCGCTTGAAGAGGCGGAAAAAGACGGGGTGATGGCGCTGTTTCGGCTTTCATTTTTCCCCATCGATACTAAATGAGAGGCACGGTTCCGGGAACGGGACATGCCATATGACGTTGACAACTGCCGGGCCTTGAACCCGGCAAGAGTGGAGAACGCCAATGCCTGCCGTGCAGGAAACGATCGAACAGGTTCGCACGCTTGACGTGGACCAGTACAAATACGGCTTTGAGACGCTAATCGAGATGGACACCGCCCCTCCCGGGCTGGACGAAGACATCATCCGTCTCATTTCCCACAAGAAGAACGAGCCCGACTGGATGCTGCAGTGGCGCCTTGACGCCTTTGCACGCTGGAAGACCATGACCGAGCCGACCTGGGCGCGCGTCCACTATCCGCAGATCGATTTCCAGTCGATCAGCTACTATGCCGCGCCGAAGAACCAGACCGGTCCGCTGTCACTCGACGAAGTCGATCCCGAATTGCTGCGCACCTACGAAAAGCTCGGCATTCCTCTGCGCGAACAGGAAATCCTTGCCGGCGTGCGCAAGGCAGGCGAGCCGTCGCCCTCTGCCGAAGAGGGCGAGGAAAGCGACAATGTCTACAAGTCGGGCCGTGTCGCGGTGGATGCGGTGTTTGATTCCGTTTCCGTTGTCACGACCTTCAAGAAGGAACTGGCACAGGCCGGCGTCATCTTCTGCTCCATCTCGGAAGCCATGCGCGAGCATCCGGAACTCGTGAAGAAATATCTCGGCACCGTCGTGCCGGTGACTGACAATTACTACGCCACGCTGAATTCTGCGGTCTTCACCGACGGTTCCTTTGTCTTCGTGCCCAAGGGCGTGCGCTGCCCGATGGAGCTCTCCACCTATTTCCGCATCAATGAGAAGAACACCGGTCAGTTCGAGCGCACCCTCATCATTGCCGAGGAGGGGGCCTACGTCTCCTATCTGGAAGGCTGCACCGCGCCGCAACGCGACGAGAACCAGCTTCACGCAGCCGTGGTCGAGCTGATTGCGCTCGACGATGCTGAGATCAAGTATTCCACCGTCCAGAACTGGTATCCGGGCGACAAGGACGGCAAGGGCGGCATCTACAACTTCGTCACCAAGCGCGGCGATTGCCGGGGCAAGAACTCCAAGATCTCCTGGACGCAGGTGGAAACCGGTTCGGCCATCACCTGGAAATACCCGTCCTGCATCCTGCGCGGCGACGGCTCGCGTGGCGAGTTCTATTCCATCGCCGTGTCGAACGGCTACCAGCAAGTCGACAGCGGCACCAAGATGCTGCATCTGGGCAAGAACACCACCAGCCGCATCATCTCCAAGGGCATTTCAGCCGGCCACTCGAACAACACCTATCGCGGTCAGGTCTCTGTCCACCGCAAGGCTGACAATGCGCGCAACTTCACCCAGTGCGACAGCCTGCTGATCGGCAATGAATGCGGTGCCCACACCGTGCCCTACATCGAGGCGAAGAATTCGTCGGCCAAGCTGGAACACGAGGCGACCACGTCCAAGATTTCCGAGGACCAGCTCTTCTACGTGATGCAGCGCGGCATCCCGGAGGAAGAGGCGATTGCGCTGATCGTCAACGGCTTCGTCAAGGAAGTCATCCAGGAACTGCCGATGGAGTTTGCCGTCGAAGCGCAGAAGCTGATCGGAATTTCGCTTGAGGGGAGCGTGGGGTGATGGATCCGGTAACGACCCTTTTCTACGCCACGGTCTGCGGCACGCTGGCAGCAGCCGCGCCGAGCTTTGGCGCCCGCTACGCGCGGTTTTTGGCAGGTCTGGCAGTGGGAGCGATCTCGGCCTTGCTTCTGCCGGTGATCCGCGGCGCGCTGGGTATTTGAGACGACAATTCACGTCGCTGGGCTGGATCGGCCCCGGCACCCGGCTTCAAAAATAGGCAATCACGATGACCAACCAGAACGACAACAAGGAAGAAGACGGCGGCACGGACTGGACCATTCCAGCCTTGTCAGCAGCCATTGCCGGCGTGGCGGGCTACTACTTCAAGCCCTTTGGCGGGGCTTGGGAGAGTGCCGGCCTTCTCGCCTCCATCGCCATCATCAGCTTCTCCATCCGCGAATATCTCGTCCGCAACCGGAAATGAGGGGCGCGAAAGCCGCAGCCCTGATCATCAGAAGAAGAGTTTGAGACATGCTTGAAATCCGCAATCTTCACGCCCGCATCGCCGAGGACGGCACCGAAATCATCAAGGGCCTCGACCTGACCGTGAAGTCGGGCGAAGTCGCTGCCATCATGGGGCCGAACGGCTCCGGCAAATCGACGCTCTCCTACGTCATCGCCGGGCGCGAAGACTATGAGATCACCGAAGGCGACATCCTTTGGAATGGCGAGAGCATCCTGGAGATGGATCCGGCCGAGCGCGCCGCCGCAGGTGTGTTCCTGGCCTTCCAGTATCCGATGGAAATTCCGGGCGTCGCCACCATGGAATTCCTGAAAACCGCCCTGAATTCGCAGCGCAAGGCCCGCGGCGAAGACCCGCTGAAGATCCCCGACCTGCTGCGCAAGGTGAAGGAAGCCGCAGCCAGCCTGGAAATGGATTTCGCCATGCTGAAGCGCCCGCTCAATGTCGGCTTTTCCGGCGGCGAGAAGAAGCGCGCCGAAATCCTGCAGATGAAGCTGCTGGAACCGAAGCTCTGCGTGCTCGACGAGACCGATTCCGGCCTCGATATTGACGCGTTGAAGGTGGTGTCGGAAGGCGTCAACGCGCTTCGCTCGCCTGATCGCGCCTTTCTCGTGATCACGCATTACCAGCGCCTGCTGGACCATATCCGCCCCGACAGCGTGCACGTGCTCTACAAGGGCCGCATCATCAAGTCCGGCGGGCCGGAACTGGCGCTGCACCTGGAAGAGCACGGCTATGCCGACGTGATCGGCGAGGCAGCCTGAGGATATGGCAATGACCTTGCACCAGACCCCGCAGAGAACGGCCGCCGAAGAGGCGCTGGATGCTGCATGGACCGAGCGGTTCTCGCAGCTCCCCGGCAATCCGGACGTGGCCCATCAGCGCGACATCGCCTTTGACACGTTGAAGCAGGCAGGCCTGCCGACGCGCCGTGTCGAGGCCTGGCACTACACAGACCTGCGCCGCCTTCTGTCTTCTGTTCCCCCGCACAATCCGGCGGCCAACACGCGTCCCGTGCAAGTCCTGATGGAGGATTGCGCGGTCGCCATCCTCGCCAATGGCAAGGCGCTGCAGGCCGATGACAACATCGAGGACGTGACCTTCACTCCGCTGGCTGGCCTGCTGACCGCGGGCAATCATGCCCCGGCGGCAGAAATGCCGTCCTCCGCGGATGCGGTCGGCCTCATCAATTCGGCCTTCGTTTCCGATGGCTGGGCGGTCGACATTGCCGCCGGTGCCGATATCGACGTGCCGCTGGAATTGCAAAATGTTCATGCTGGCGGGCAGGTGCATGCACGCTTCCCGGTGCGCATGGGTGCGGGCTCCAAGGCCACCATCATCGAGCGCCAGACCGGCCATGGCGCGGCGCTCGTCTCCTCGCTTACCAGCCTGGAGTTGGGCGATGGGGCAGAAGTCACCTGGGTGCTGTTCCAGGACCAGCCGGACAGTGTTACGCATCTGGCGCGCTTTGCAGCAACGCTTGGCAAGAACGCGAAGCTGACGCTCTTCATCATGAACACAGGTGGCAAGCTCGTGCGCCAGGAAGTGGTGGTAAAGGTGGAAGGCGAGGGCGCCGATTTCCGCATGCGCGCCGTCAACCTGCTGGGCGGTGCCGGCCATACCGACCTGACCATGGTGCTGGACCACAAGGTTCCTGCCACGACGTCGAGCCAGATCATCCGCAACGTGGTGACAGGCAAGGCCAAGGGCGTGTTCCAGGGCCGTATCAATGTAAACAAGGTGGCGCAGAAGACCGATGCGCGCATGGCCTGCAATACGCTGCTCCTTTCGGATGACGCAGACTTTTCCGCCAAGCCGGAGCTCGAAATCTTTGCCGACGATGTCGCCTGCGGCCATGGCGCAACGGTCACGGAGATCAACCGCGCGCATCTCTTCTACCTGATGGCGCGCGGCATTCCGGAAGCCGAGGCCCGTGGCCTGCTGGTCAAGGCCTTCCTGGCCGAGATCATCGAGGAACTGGACAATGAGGAACTGGTGACTGCGCTTGAAGACCGCCTTGACGGCTGGTTTGCGGATCACGGGTGAGGACCATCATGGGCTATGACGTCGAAGCCATCCGCCGCGATTTCCCCATCCTGTCCCGGCAGGTGCACGGAAAGCCGCTGGTCTATCTCGACAACGGCGCATCGGCCCAGAAGCCGCAATCCGTCATCGACGCCGTGACACATGCCTATTCGCATGAATATGCCAATGTGCACCGCGGCCTGCACTTCCTCTCCAATGCCGCGACAGACGCCTATGAGGCGGCGCGCGAGAAGGTCCGCGCCTTCCTGAATGCCGGATCGGTGGATGAAATCATCTTCACCAAGTCGGCAACGGAAGCGATCAACACGGTCGCCTATGGCCATGCGCTGGCCAATCTGGGCGAGGGCGACGAGATCGTCCTCACCATTATGGAGCACCATTCCAACATCGTGCCATGGCATTTCGTGCGCGAGCGCAACGGCGCAAAGCTGGTCTGGGCGCCGGTGAGGGAAGACGGCGGCTTCGACATGGAGGCTTTCACTGCCTGCCTGACCGAGAAGACCAAGCTTATCGCCGTCACGCATATGTCGAACGTGCTGGGCACGGTAACGCCGGTCAAGGAAATCTGCCGCATTGCGCACGAGCGCGGCATTCCCGTGCTGGTCGATGGCAGCCAGGGCGCGGTGCATCTCACCGTCGATGTTCTCGACATCGGCTGCGATTGGTATGTCTTCACCGGCCACAAGGTCTACGGTCCGTCGGGCATTGGCGTGCTCTATGGCAAGAAGGAGCGGCTGGAAGCCATGCGCCCCTTCATGGGCGGAGGCGAGATGATCGAGGAGGTGAGCGAGGACCGCATCACCTACAATCACCCGCCGCATCGCTTCGAGGCCGGCACGCCACCGATTGTCCAGGCCATCGGCCTTGGCGCGGCCCTCGATTACATGCGCTCGATCGGGCGCGATGCCATCGGTGAACACGAGGCCGCTCTGTCGGACTATGCCCACGAGCAACTCGGCAAGATCAATTCCCTGCGCATCTTCGGCACCGCGCCGGGCAAGGGTGCCATCGTCTCGTTTGAGCTGGAAGGCATCCACGCCCATGACGTTTCGATGGTGATCGACCGGTCCGGCGTGGCAGTTCGCGCCGGCACCCATTGCGCCCAGCCGCTGCTGAAGCGGCTCGGCGTGACGTCCACCTGCCGTGCCTCATTTGGCCTCTACAATACATTTGCCGAGGTTGACGCCTTGGCTGAAGCGCTGGAAAAGGCGCGCAAGTTTTTCGGGTGAGCAAAATGAGCGACAACACGACGACGACCGGTGCCGATGACGGCCTGCACGCTTCTTCTGCCATTCCGCAGGACGAGCTGGCGCGGCTGACCGATGACATCATTGCGGCTCTGAAAACCGTCTATGACCCGGAAATCCCGGCCGATATCTACGAGCTCGGCCTGATCTACCGGATCGACATCGAGGATGATCGCTCGGTCAAGATCGACATGACACTGACCGCACCGGGCTGCCCGGTGGCAGGCGAAATGCCGGGCTGGGTGCAGAATGCCGTGGCTTCAGTGGAGGGCATTGCCCATGTCGATGTGAACATGACCTTTGATCCGCCCTGGACGCCCGACCGCATGTCGGAAGAGGCGCAGGTCGCCGTCGGCTGGTACTGATTGGATCTTTTCCCGCTCCTTGGCCTTGCTGCCTGGCAGTGGGCGCTTGCCTGCCTCATTGTGTGCATCGCGACCATCGTGCAGTTCCGCGCGGGCGTCGGCTTCGGGCTGACTTCGGCGCCCTTGCTTGCACTTTTTGCGCCGTCGCTGGTGCCGGTTCCGATCATCATCCTCACGCTGTTTACCGCCGTCTGGGCGATGATCCGCACCTGGGACGGCGTCAACTGGCTTGAAGTGTCGTGGTCACTGACGGGCCGTCTCGCAGGTGCCCTGGTCGGCCTTGTTGTGCTGACAATGATTGCCGGGCAGAAACAGTTCTTCCTCGTCTTCGGCCTGTTCATCGGCATCGCCGTCCTGATGTCCGTGGCCGGGCTTCGCCTGCGCTTCACCATGCCGATGCTGTTTGCGATGGGCGCCATTTCCGGTCTGTCGGCTTCCATCACTTCCGTGGGTGGTCCGCCCATGGCAATCGCCTACCAGGACCATACGCCTGCCCATGCACGGCCCAACATGTCGGCCTATTTCGGGCTTGGCTGCGTGGTGCTGATCGTGGTGCTGGGGGCAGGAGGCCATATGAGCGCCATCGATATCTGGCGAACCGCCGTGCTGGTTCCTGCGTTCCTTGCAGGAATGGCCATTTCGCCGCTCTTTACCGGACTGTTCGACAGGAACTTCCGGCCATTCCTGCTGACCGTGTCGGGAATTGCCGCGCTGCTGCTGATCGGCAAGGGCCTGACCTGACGCACCCTTGTCCCTATTGCGGGATGGCAGTCTGGAACACACGCTGCGGTGTGGTGATGATGATGCGTGCGGTGTTTTCCAGAACCGTTGTCACGCCAACGCCCACGGTCTGGAGCCCGGCACCGGCATTGATCGTCTGCGGCGTGAAGCTTTCGCCTTGGCGCAGCCGTTCGCCGAGCAAGGTGACAAGGGTAGGGTTCTGGGCAAACTTGGCATGGTTGTAGCTGTCGGCATCGCCCACCGCCGTAAGGTCGACGACAATGACACCGAGATCGGCCAGTTCCTGGTTGTTGGTGTAATCACCCAGCCGTGGCTTGTTGCCGGCAATCAGCTGGCTGACGCGCAGAGCCCGGTCATCGCGCGACAGCATCACGAAGAAGGGCGTCGCCGGTTTGCCGAAGCGCTTCATCTGCGCAATGAACACGTCAGCAGCAATGTCAGGCGAGGCGAGGATGACATCGCCCAGATGCCCGCCGAGACGCTCCTTGCCGGCGATCTTCAGCTGGCGCAGCGCTTCCATCGTCACCCAACTTCCCATCGAATGGGCGATCACATCAATCCGGTTGGGCCTGGAAGCCTCGATGGCCAGCAGAGTGGCCTCCAGCGCATCGCGGGCGGCCGTCGCGGAATCACGATCATAGATGTAGTCGACCGTCTTGCCGCGTGATGCCCAGGTGAACAGCACTGCTGTCCCCTCGAATTTGGTGTCATGGACGATCTGGGTGATGCGGAACAGGGCATCTGCAAAATTGGTGCGATAGCCGTGCACGAAGACCATCACGTCATGGCGATTGCCCGTGCCGTCGGGCAGGCGTCGCATGAACTCGCCCATATCCGGCAGCATGGTCACCTGCTGGGCAACGAAATGCTTCTTCGGGTCAAACTTGCCCTGGGAAGGGCGCTCGGTCTGGCCGGTCTTGTGAATCGGCGGAACTGACACGTCGATGGCGGCAAAGCCCAACTCGCCCTCGCGCTCGCCATTGAACAGGATCGACGGATCTGTATCGCGCTCGCGCGTGGTCGCCACCAGGATGCGATGGACCGTCGCGCCTTGCGGCACAGCCGCTTCGATCTCCGGATTGGCAATGCGCAAGGCAATATCACTCGCACAGCCAGCCAGCAGGGCGGTCAGCGCGATCAGCATCGCCAAGGTCAGGGTGCGCAGTGCCATCAGGCCTCGTTCCGGTTGACGGTTGCTATAACGCAAGACCGCCAGCTCGGCCATGAGCATCACGCCTGAACTTGTCGTGAAGCCTCCATTTCAAGCAGATGTGGCCGGCGCGCCACGCGCTCGCCTTGCACTGGCGGCCCTGCGATGCCAAAAGGTGCAAAGATCAAGGGGGTGGCAAGGTTCAAGCTGCCCGGCGGAGTGCACATGACAGTCAATTCCTATGCTGCCCGTGTCAGCGATGCTGCCGCTGCCCTTCGCGATTTCTTTCCCGAAACGCCCTTGCAGCGCAATGACTATCTGTCGCGCAAATATGGCGCGGACATCTGGCTGAAGCGCGAAGACCTGACGCCGGTGCGCTCCTACAAGCTGCGCGGCGCCTACACTTTCCTGCGCAAGGCCGTGATAAAGGGCGGGGCGGGCATCTTTGTCTGCGCGTCTGCGGGAAACCACGCACAGGGCTTTGCCTTCACCTGCCGCCATTTCGGCCGCAAGGGCGTGGTCTTCATGCCGGTCACCACGCCACAGCAGAAGATCGACAAGACACGGGCCTTTGGTGGCAAGTTCATTGAGATCCGCCTGGTCGGCGACATTTTCGACGAATGCTACCGTGCCGCCATCGACCATGCCAAGGCCGAAGGCGGGCAGCTGGTCCCGCCCTTTGACCACAAGGACATCATCGAAGGGCAGGCGACAGTCGGGCTGGAAATCCTGGCCCAGCTTCCGTCCGGCGTGACCCCGGACATCGTGACGCTTCCGGTCGGCGGCGGAGGCCTCTCAGCCGGTATCACGCAGTATTTTGCCGAGGCCGGCGTGAGCCCGCGCTATATCTTTTGCGAACCGGCGGGAGCACCCAGTCTGAAGCGAGCGCTGGAAGCCGGAAAGCGCGTCAAGCTCGATACCGTCGACAATTTTGTCGATGGCGCTGCGGTGGCCGAAGTGGGCAAGGAGAATTTCCGCGCCTTGTCCCGCTTCTCATCTGACGATGTGGTTCTGGTGCCGGAAAACCGGCTTTGCGCCACCATGATCGAGATGCTCAACATCGAGGGCATCGTGCTGGAACCGGCCGGTGCACTTGCCGTCGATGTGCTGAAGGACATTCCGCGAGCCGAACTGAAGGGCAAGACTGTCGTCGCCGTGACCTCCGGTGGCAATTTCGATTTCGAGCGGCTGCCCGACGTCAAGGAGCGGGCGCTCCGCTATGAGGGGCTGAAGAAATACTTCATCTTCCGCTTTCCGCAGCGTCCCGGCGCGTTGCGCGACTTCCTCGAACTGCTGGGACCGGAGGACGACATTGTCCGCTTCGAATACCTGAAAAAGTCGGCCCGCAATTTCGGTGCCGTTGTCATCGGTATCGAAACGAGGAACCGCAAGAATTTCCCTGCCCTGATGAAGCG
This sequence comes from Zhengella sp., assembly GCA_041738295.1. Lineage (GTDB taxonomy): Bacteria > Pseudomonadota > Alphaproteobacteria > Rhizobiales > Rhizobiaceae > Zhengella. The sequence continues at coordinate 18,326 of JBGSQC010000023.1, forward strand.
CTTTGAGCGCGAAGGCTGGGGCTATCAGGACATCACCGAGAACGAAATTCTCGCCAACCTCATTATCTGATCGGACGTTGTCTCCCATGCTTCAGAAAATCCTTATGATGGTGTTCTCCTCCGCCGCCATCTATGTGCTGATCGCTCTCGCGCTTGTCGTCAGCCAGTCGCCCGGAACCGCAGCGGTGGATGACACCGCTGGCGAAAAAGCCCCCATCGCCTTTACCGAGGCTGTCAATGCCGATTATTCCGGCCTGCCTGAGCCGGTGAAGTACAAGGCGCGTGATGGCAATGATCTTGTCTACCGGCGCTATGACAGCGCTGTCCCGACCGACCGGATTCTCATTCTGGTTCACGGCTCGGCTTGGAATTCCATGCAGTGGCACCCATTGGCAAGCTGGATTGCCGGGCAGGGGATTGCCACGGTGATAGCGCCCGACATGCGCGGTCATGGCGCCAATGAGGGCATTCGCGGCGATGTTTCTTATGTCGGCCAAATGGAAGACGACATTGCCGACCTGATCGGCACGCTGAAGCCGGAAGCCCGCACCGCCCGCTTCATTCTTGGTGGCCATTCGTCGGGCGGCGGGTTCGTGGTGCGGTTTGCCGGTGGCAAGAATGCCGGCCTTGTCGACGGCTACATCACGCTTGCACCCTTCCTGAAATACAATGCGCCGACCACTCGGGAAAATTCCGGTGGCTGGGCACAGGTTGCCACGCGGCGCGTCATCGGTCTTTCCATGTTGAACACCCTGCGATTCCACGGCCTGGACCGCCTGCCGGTGATCAGCTTCGCCATGCCGCGCTCGGTGCTCGAAGGCCGCTATGGCGATCTCGCGACCACGACCTATTCCTATCGCCTGAACACCGGCTTCTCGCCCCGCAGCGATTACGAGAAGGATCTGGCAGCCATCACCAAGCCGCTGCTCGTGGTAGCCGGCGATGCCGACGAGGCTTTCCGGGCGGAGCTTTATGAGCAGGTGATTTCAGCGCAGACAAAAACCGGAACCTATGTGGTCCTGCCCGGTGTCAGCCATATTGGTGTGACGACCGGCGAGGCCGTCCGCCCCGTGATCTCGGACTGGCTCACTGCCAATTTCAAGTAGGCATCCAGCCGCTGAAAGGAAATTGAACCGGTGGCGGGTGTTTTTCCTCCTGTCAGCCTCTTGTGCGACCCGTTGCTATGGTGAAAACCGGACATGGCCCGAAAAGAGGCCGAAGGTCCATGCTGGAGATTGCGCGGGCCTGACAGACGGGAAGGACGGTCCATCATGGCAGGCATCGCGGCATTGGCGCTGGCCTATGTCTTATCGCAGTTCTACCGCTCGTTTCTGGCTGTCCTGACGCCGGCACTGGCCGCCGATATCGGCGCGACCAAAGCGGACCTGTCGCTTGCGTCCGGTGCCTGGTTCATCGCCTTTGCACTGATGCAGTTTCTGGTCGGTGTCTCGCTCGACCGCTACGGCCCGAAACGCACCACCTTCGTCCTGCTGGCGCTGGGCGGGGGCGGAGGGGCGGTTCTTTTTGCAGCAGCGACTGCACCCTGGATGATCACAGCCGCGATGATCTTGATCGGCATCGGCTGCGCGCCGGTCCTGATGGCGTCCTTCTTCCTCTTTGCCCGGCTCTATGATCCGGCCAAATTCGCCATGCTGGCATCCTGGATGGTCGCCTTCGGATCAGCTGGAAATGTCATCGGTGCTTCGCCGCTGGCTGCTGCCGCCGAAAGCTTCGGCTGGCGCCCGGTGATGACGGGTCTGGCATTGGTGACCTTTGCCGTCTCATTCCTCGTGCTCTTGCTGGTCATGGACCCGGTGAAGCCGGAAGGCGAAGCGCCGTCCTCAGGCTTTTCCGGCTATGCCGAGTTACTGAAACTGCGCCTGCTTTGGCCGATCATGCCGCTCGTTGCGATCAACTATGCCGCCGCCGCAGGCATTCGCGGATTGTGGGCAGGGCCTTACCTGACCGATGTTCACGGCGCGGACGCCCTTGTGATCGGCCATGTGACGCTGATGATGGCGCTGGCTATGGTCGCCGGCAGCTTTGTCTATGGCCCGCTCGATCGCATCTTCGGCACGCGCAAATGGGTGGCGGTCACCGGCAACAGCCTGTCGGTCGGAGCCATCACCTGGCTGGCGTTCAATCCCTTGGCTGGCATAGCCTCGGTCACTATCGCGCTTGTGATCATTGGCGTGGCAGGGGCCAGCTACGGCCTGCTGATGGCTCATTCGCGCGCTTTCATTCCCGCCCATCTGACCGGTCGCGGCGTCACCCTGATGAACTTCTTTTCCATCGGCGGGGTCGGCGTGATGCAATTCATCACCGGCCCGGTGGTGACTGCCGCCACGGTGCCGGGCGTTCCGGCGGCAGCCTACCAGACGCTCTGGTTCTTCTACGCCGCATGCCTCGGTGCAACTGTCCTGATTTATCTCTTTTCGCGGGATGCCAGGCCCGCGAAAGCCTGATTCACTTTGTCAGGCTTTTGATCCAGGCCGTTGTTTTGTCAGCCAGTCCAGCCGTCGTGTTGGGCGAGAGGATGTCTCCCGCGATCACATGCTGGTTCGGATCACTGGAATCCGTCACCTCGATCACGTCATGCGGCCCGCCCCAGCGCGCGGCAATCGCTGCCGTCACCGATTGATCCACCACGGTGTCGGCGGGTGCATAGATGAAAAGCGCAGGGATCATCACGCGTTCCACGATCACATCGCGCGCCAGTTCGACCGTTTCGGCCATGGGCAGCAGCGCGCGCGTTGGATAGCGCGTCGTCCAGAATTTTGCATGGTCCGCGCTTTTGGTCTCGAAAGACCGCTCCGGCCCGACGATCAGATTGGCCAGTTGCTCCGCCCAAGGCATGGTCAGCAGGAACGAGCCGTCGGCCTGAAGTTGATAGTTGGGCGAGATGAAGACGAGCCCGTCCATCTCCTTGGCGAGCTCCGGCTGGCCAGCCGCCCACGTGGCAATCGAGGAACCGGTCGAGGTGGATATAACGATGACCTTCTCGCCGATCGCCTTTCCAACCGCGAGTGCCGAGGCAAAATCATTGACCCAATTGTTGACCGTGGCGCGCGCCAGCATCTCGCCATTCTCGCCATGGCCGGTCAGCCGCGCAAAATAGAGGTTGGCGCCAAGCGCCTTGGCCACCATGTCCGGCAGCGGGCGCACTTCCTGCTTGGTAGCAGAAAATCCGTGCACATAGACGATGGCAAGCGGCGTCTTGGCGCGCGACTGGTCGTAGGCCCAGATGATTTCCTTTTCCATTCCGGGCGTCAGCGCCGGTGCAGCGCTTTCCGAGCGCGCAATCCATTCCACCGGATCAGCCATGATGGAAGCGCGATCCACCGTGATGGTGGTGTCCACCGGCGTGCGGGGACCGACTGCAAAGCCGATGCCCGTCGCCACAATTAGGAACAGCAGGCCGGTGAAGAATTTGCGCATGGGTTTCTCCGTTGGGTCTTGCGTGCGGCTTCAGCCATCTTGGGTCAAAGCGTTACAAGAGCCGGTGCACTCCGGCAATCGCCTCCGCTGCCGTTGACTGGGGGCGCGTGGAAAAGAACGGGAATAAAATTCCCTGTGACAGGCCCCCGGAAGGACAAAACCATCCTTGCAAGCCGGGCGCGGCCTTTCTACGGTCAGCGCAAAGAAGGTGAGGAAACAATCCCATGCAGCCATCCGTCCTTGAATGCATCGGCAACACGCCGCTGATCCGCCTGAAGCGCGCCTCCGAGGCGACTGGGTGCGAGATCTACGGCAAGGCGGAGTTCATGAACCCCGGCCAGTCGGTCAAGGACCGCGCCGGGCTGTTCATCATCCGCGATGCCGAGAAGAGGGGCCTCCTGAGGCCGGGCGGCGTTATCGTCGAAGGCACGGCGGGCAATACCGGCATCGGCCTGACGGTGGTCGCCAAAGCGCTCGGCTACCGCACTGTGATCGTAATCCCGGACACGCAGAGCCAGGAAAAGAAGGATGCCCTGCGCGTCCTCGGCGCGGAGCTGATCGAGGTTCCGGCGGTTCCCTACAAGAACCCCAACAATTACGTGAAGCTGTCAGGGCGCCTTGCCGAACAGTTGGCGAAATCCTCACCCCATGGCGCGATCTGGGCCAACCAGTTCGACAATGTCGCCAACCGCGAGGGCCACATCGCCACCACAGCGCGTGAAATCTGGGAACAGACCGGCGGCAAGGTGGACGGCTTCGTGTCGGCTGTCGGCACCGGCGGCACGCTGGCAGGCACCGGCATCGGCCTCAAAGGGTTCAGCAAGAACGTCAAGATCGCGCTCGCCGACCCGCTGGGCGCGGCCCTGCACAGCTATTACACCACCGGTGAGCTGAAGGCCGAGGGCTCGTCCATCACCGAGGGCATCGGGCAAGGGCGCATCACTGCCAATCTCGATAGCTTCACCCCGGATTTCTCCTTCCAGGTGCCCGACAGCGAGGCGCTGCCGATCGTGTTTGACCTGGTGCGCGAGGAGGGGCTTTGCCTCGGCGGGTCGTCAGGCGTCAACATTGCCGGTGCCATGCGGTTGGCGCGTGAACTGGGGCCGGGCCACACCATCGTGACCATCCTGTGCGATTACGGCACGCGTTACCAGTCCAAGCTCTTCAACCCGGACTTCCTGCGCGGCAAGGGCCTGCCATTCCCTGAATGGATGGAAGGCAGGAGCGATATCTCCGTGCCCTTCGAGGAAGCCTGAACCATGGCAAAAACGCTGCCGCTCTTCCGCGACGATGCCTATCTCTCGACCACCGAAGGCACGGTGGTCGCCGTCAATGAGCGCGGCGGGATCATCCTTGACCGCACAATTTTCTATGCGACCTCCGGTGGCCAACCCGGCGATACCGGCTTTCTGGAACGCGCCGATGGCTCCCGGATCGAAATCGCTGCAACGGTCACCGGCGAGACCAAGGACGAGATCATCCATGTGCCTGCAGACGGCCAGCCGGTGCCGGACAGTGGCGAGACGCTGGTGCTGCACATCAACTGGGAGCGCCGCTACAGGCTGATGCGAATGCACACGGCCTGCCATCTGCTGACGGTCGTCTGCCCCTTTCCGATCACCGGTGCCTCGGTCGGCGAAGAAGAAAGCCGCGTTGATTTCGACATGGAAGAAGCGGGCATCACCAAGGAAGAGGTGACCGCAAAGTTGATGGCACTGGTCGAGGGCGATCACCCGATTTTCGTCACCACCATTACTGATGATGATCTGGCGGCCAATCCGGGACTGGTCAAATCGAAAAATGTCCGCCCGCCCACCGGCACCGGCACGATCCGCCTTGTGGGTATCGGGGCGGTAGGAAGCGTCGACACCCAGCCTTGCGGCGGCACGCATGTGCTCTCGACACTGGAGGTCGGTCACATCCATATCGCCAAGATCGAGAAGAAGGGGCGCGAGAACCGCCGGTTCCGCATCCGTTTCGGTGAACCGCCGGCCAGCCAGTCATGAGACTCGAGGGAACATGCCATTGCCGCGCCGTGCGCTTTTCATGCCAAAGCGATACCCCGGTTCCCTATCAGTTTTGCTATTGCTCTGTATGCCGCAAGACCCAGGGCGGCGGCGGATACGCCATCAACCTGAAAGCCGATGCTGCCACTCTTCAGGTTGATGGCCATGATGCGCTCGGCGTCTATCACGCCGTCATTGATGGGGAGGAAAGCCCTGCATCGCGCCATTTTTGTACCCGCTGCGGGTCCGCGCTTTGGCTGAGTGATCCGCGGTGGCCGGAACTGGTTCATCCCTTTGCCTCGGCCATCGACACACCCTTGCCGAAGGCCAATGAAACGACCCATATAATGAAGGCCTTCAAGCCCGACTGGGTCGAGGGTCCGGGTCCGACCGCGACCAGGCTTCATGATTTCTATCCCGACGAATCCATTGAAGAATGGCATTTGCGTACGGGCAACAAGGTGGACTGAGCCATGAGCAACATTGCAGACACGATCGTCTCTGCCGACTGGCTGCAGGAGCGGCTTGGCCAGCCCGGCCTCACCATTCTCGACGCCTCCTGGTATCTGCCCGCGCAGAACCGTGACGCCAAGGCGGAATATGCGGCGGCCCATATTCCGGGCGCCATCTTCTTTGACCATGACCTGGTGGTGGAACCTGGCGTGGACCTGCCACATGCGCTGCCGTCACCGCTGGAATTCGAGCGCCATGTCTCGTCGATGGGCATCACCACCGAGGATACGATCGTCGTCCATGACGGGCCGGGCTTCTTTTCAGCCCCGCGCGCCTGGTGGCTGTTCAAGACCTTCGGGGCGAAGAATGTCCATGTGCTGGACGGCGGTATGGATCGCTGGAAGGCCGAGGGCCGCCCGGTCACCGACAAGCTCACCCATTGCGCCGGGGCCTTCTTCAAGGTGGATTTCGATGCGGATGCCGTCGTGTCCTTCGATGCCATGCGCGCCTTGATCGGCAGCGGCACAGCGCAGGTCGCCGATGCGCGCCCGGCAGGCCGTTTTGAAGGGCGCGATCCCGAACCGCGTCCGGG
>JBGSQC010000037.1:0-4439 GCA_041738295.1 Zhengella sp.
TGGGCGGGTTCGGCGCGCGCCAGAACCCCTATGGCGCCTCGCGTTTTGACTCGGTTGGCGGCGGCGATCCCTTCGCCAACACCTACCAGACGCCGGGCTGGCAGCGCGCGCAGGCCAACCGCACGGAAGCCACCGCGAAAAACTGGGGCAACCGCTCCGGCCATGCGGTGGAGCGCATCGGCTATGGCGAGCCGGATTCAGGGCGCGGCGCGGCCAAGGGCACCAAGCTGCGCACCATCGAGGGCGAACTCGTCGCCAAATCGGTGTCCGACAGCCCGTCGGCCTTCAAGACCGGCGACCGCGTGTTCCACCAGAAATTCGGCAATGGCAACATCGCCAGCGTCGACGGCAACAAGCTCACCGTCGATTTCGACCGCGCCGGCCAGAAGAAGGTACTGGATAGTTTCGTGGACAGGGTGTGATCAAACAGAGGGCGAGAGCTTGTCTTTCATTCGGGCGACGGCACCTTTCAGGTCCGCGAGCTCGCCGCTTTCCCAGATGGACCATAGAATTTCAGCATCCACACGGTGATATGCATGACGTAGATGGTTGCCGATATCGCCGATGCGGCGCCATGGGATCGCCTGTTCGGTAGCCTTCGACTCCTCTGGAATATGTCGCGATGCCTCGCTGAGAATCTCAAGAAACCGCTCGAACGCGGCACGCTTTACATGGTCGGTGAGGAGCGCGTCGAATTCCATACCGACAAGCAACCCGTCAATGCGATCAATCGCATCAATGATATCCTGCAGGCGAAACAGGGTTCTGTCAGGCGTCAAAACACCTTTACCCCGACTGCCTGGATTTCGCGGCGGAATTCTTCATCCAGCGAACGGCGCATGAAGGCGTTCGCGGGAAGTCCGGTTGCATCCGAAACAACATGCTCCACCCCGACGAGGTTCAAGATGGAGAATCGCATGCCGGGATGGACATCAATTGCGATATCAATGTCGCTGTCAGGACGGGCATCACCTCTGGCCCGCGAACCAAACAAAGTGACGTGAGAAACGCCCTCACCCTCAAGCAAGGAACGCACTGCGCGCAGCTTTTCGACGATCTGTCGGCTTGACGTGCCCATTCGACATTCACTCGTTGTCCACCGGACCAATATTGTCCGAATGCTTACCGATTTCAATGACTGAGGCCGATGCCCTTCCTGGCTCCCTCACCGGCATGGATCCGGGATCTGCGCAGCCGCTTGCGCGGCTGCTTGTCCGGGATGAGGAAGAGCAGCGCCCCTATTTCTCCCCTCACACACACCTGACCGGTGCCGGATACTGCGCCAGCACGGTGTCCACGGTTATGAGCGTCACTTCCTCGGCGATTGCCTGCGCCACCAGCATCCGGTCGAACGGGTCCTTGTGGATCATCGGCAAGGCCATCAGGCCTGTAGCATGCTCGCCGCTGATGGCCAGTTCCACATAGCCATTGTCGATCAGGCCGCGCCTGAGCAGGCGGGGATCAACGGCAAAATCAGGACGCCCCAGGCCGGTCTTGATCGCCACTTCCTACAGGCTGGCGGTGCTGAAGATCAATTCGTTGCCAGCGTCGTTGATTGCGGCCAGCGCGGCTGGTGGCAGCTTTCCCGGTTCGCCTGCCGCCCAGAGCAAGAGATGGGTGTCGAGCAGCAGCCTCACGCGTCACCGCCAAAAAGCGCACCGATCTCGTCGGCACCCATTTGGTCGAAATCATCCGGGACGGTGAACTGCCCGGCCATGAAACCGGTGCGCTTCTGGTCCGAAGGCATGGGCGCATCCAGCGCCACCACCTTCACCAGCGGCTTGCCGGCCTTGGCGATGATGAACGGCTCGCCCTTTGCCGCCTTGTCGATCAGGCGTGACAAATGCGTCTTGGCTTCGTGAATATTGACCGTTTCCATGGCTGTTCCTCAACTTAGTTCATTAAACTTAGTTTAGTTACAGCACTGGGACAAGAGGACAGACAAAGACAAGGCAGGCGGCGGAGGCTTTCAGCCCCTCACTCGCACCGCATCGTGATCTGCGCGTCATAGACGCCGGAGTGGAAGATGTTCAGGCCGGTCTTGCCGGCAAAGAAAAACACGTTGAGGTTGGTCATGCCCTGGTTCAGCGGATGCGGCGCATCCGTGTTGAACTTGTTGACCACGGTTGCCCCCGTCGCGTGATAGGCGCCGCCGATCGAGGCCAGCGGCGAAGTGTCCTCGGGCGGGCGCACCAGCGTCGGTGTGTCCATGGAAATGCTGTAGCCAGCCGATGTGGCCAGCACCTTGATCGTTCCGGGCGCTGCCAGCGAGGTCAGGTTCTGGTAGTTCAGCGGATCGATGGCGAGCATGCCTGCCGTGCCATCCATGAACATGCAGGACCCGCTGATGGTCGTGGTGAACGGAATGTCGGCGGTCGCCGCGTGAACAGCGCTGCCGGTGAGCGCGGCGGAGGCAAAGGCCGCCGGAAAGAGCAGTGTCTTCATGTCCCGTCCCTCGAAAATGACGCCGGTTTTCCGGCTTGTGCACCTCTTCTGACACGCCAGCCATCAAGACTTTGCTTGAGGAACCTCTAAAGTTTTCTGCATCCTGAAGAATGCTGTGACAAAATCCGCCTGTCAAAATCCACACAAATTTACTGGCGATTTTTACTGCATTGCACAAGGTGACTCGAATTTTGTGCGCTGCACCCATGATTATCGTGACAATCCGGCGCGTCTCAGGCATTCCCGATGGTGAAACAGCCGGTGACGCGGCGGTTCGGGCCCTTCTGCCAGCCAGATAGCCGGATCATTTCGTTACAGGGTTTTACAGACTGACACCCAGCCAACAGAGGAACCTTGCCATGTCATATTCCCAGGACATCCAGGCAGCATCAAACCTGATCAACTCCAAGGGCAATCCCTGGAGCGGCATCGACGCCGAATCCGTGGCCCGCATGAAGGCCATGAACAAGTTCAAGACCGGCCTCGACATTGCCAAGTACACCGCCAAGGTCATGCGCGCCGACATGGCTGCCTATGACAAGGACCCGGCCAATTACACCCAGTCGCTGGGCTGCTGGCACGGCTTCATCGGCCAGCAGAAGCTGATCTCCATCAAGAAGCATTTCGGCACCACCAAGGGACGCTACCTCTATCTCTCGGGCTGGATGGTTGCCGCACTGCGCTCGGAATTCGGCCCGCTGCCGGACCAGTCCATGCACGAGAAGACCTCCGTGCCGGCGCTGATCGAAGAGCTCTACACCTTCCTTCGCCAGGCTGATGCCCGTGAGCTGAACCTGCTGTTCCGCGATCTTGATGCCGCCCGCAATGCCGGCAACAAGGCCCAGGAAATGGAACTGCTCGCCAAGATCGACAATCACGAGACCCATGTCGTGCCGATCGTTGCCGACATCGACGCCGGTTTCGGCAATGCCGAGGCCACCTACCTGCTCGCCAAGAAGATGATCGAGGCCGGTGCCTGCGCCCTGCAGATCGAAAACCAGGTGTCAGACGAAAAGCAGTGCGGCCACCAGGACGGCAAGGTCACCGTTCCCCATGAAGTGTTCCTGGCCAAGGTGCGCGCCTGCCGCTACGCCTTCCTCGAACTCGGCGTCGAAGACGGCATCATCGTCACCCGCACCGACTCGCTCGGCGCTGGCCTGACGCAGCAGATCGCCTATTCCAAGGAAGCCGGCGATCTCGGCGACCAGTACAACTCCTTCCTCGATTGCGAGGAAGTGACCGCTGACGACCTGCGCTCCTCCGACGTCGTGATCAAGCGCGACGGCAAGCTGCTGCGTCCCAAGCGGCTGGCCTCCAACCTCTACCAGTTCCGCTCCGGCACCGGTGAAGACCGTTGCGTGCTCGACTGCATCACCTCGCTGCAGAACGGCGCCGACCTGCTGTGGATCGAGACCGAAAAGCCGCATATCGGCCAAATCAAGGGCATGGTTGACCGCATCCGCGAAGTCATCCCCACCGCCAAGCTGGTCTACAACAACTCGCCCTCGTTCAACTGGACGCTGAACTTCCGCCAGCAGGTCTATGATGCGATGGTCAAGGACGGCAAGGACGTGTCGAAATACGACCGCGCCCGCCTGATGAGCGTGGATTATGACGGCACGGAAATCGGCATCGAGGCCGACAACCGCATCCGCTCCTTCCAGCGCGATGCAGCGGCACAGGCCGGCATCTTCCACCACCTCATCACCCTGCCGACCTACCACACGGCTGCGCTGTCGACCGACAATCTCGCCAAGGAGTATTTCGGTGCGGAAGGCATGCTGGGCTACGTCAAGAACGTCCAGCGCGCCGAAATCCGCCAGGGCATCGCCTGCGTCAAGCACCAGAACATGTCTGGTTCGGACATTGGCGACGACCACAAGGAATACTTCGCCGGTGAAGCCGCGCTGAAGGCTGGTGGTACACACAACACGATGAACCAGTTCGCCGCCTGATCTGCGACTGGCCGACTATCCGCCGGATACTCGTCCGGC
>JBGSQC010000039.1:0-2979 GCA_041738295.1 Zhengella sp.
CGCCAGCCGGATCATGATCGGCGCCACACCGGCGACATTGACCAGATCGTGATGTCAGCCGGTAAGCTGGCGCGGCGGGGCCAGCGTATCGGCGCGCTGGAGTTTACCGCGCTGCCGGTTGCGCCTGCCGGTCCCGAGGCAATCAGCGACCAGGGCCCGCCGCAGGGGCGCCTCCGATTGCGGATCGCAGGCGAGGAATGACGCCGTGTTGACGGAAATCAACATCATCAGCGTTGCGAGCAGCTAGTTTTGCAGTCAAGCTGGCAAAACGCCGGGGAAACAGAACAAGGAAAAAGTTCATGCTCAACGTCGAGATCTACAAGAAGAAACTGCTGAAGCGCCAGGCCGAACTCAATGAGCGGCTGTCCGACATCGAGCACGACCTGGATGCGCCGGCCAATCCGGATGTGGAAGAACGCGCCACCGAGCGCGAAGGCGATGAGGTTCTGGAAAGCCTTGGCAACCAGGGCCTGCTCGAATTGAAACGCATTGATGCGGCGCTCGACCGCGTGGTGGCCGGAACCTACGGGGTCTGCGTCAAGTGCGGCGAGGATATTTCGCCGGAACGCCTGGACCTGCTGCCCGACACGCCGTTCTGCCGCAATTGCGCCTGATCGATCAGCGAATGCGGCGGCTCTGCACCCGGACCGGCTGCAGGACCGTGGCCGTCTGGCCATAATCCTTGAAGGCGATGGCGCGGCGCGCAAGTTGGCGCGCCTCGCCGGACAATCCGGCAGATTTGAGCAGGCGAGCCTGCTGCAACATCATGCGGGCGAGTTCGCGAAATCTGTTTGACCTGATCATGGCTCTTCTCCTCTGGTGAAAAATTTACGCCGCAAACATGGCAGCGGTTTGCCCGGTCACGCTTTGTTTACCATTCTGGCTCTCCACCTTGCCGGGGCAGGTCAGGCGCGGCTACTGTCCCCCCAACCTCGGGAGGACCACCATGACCATCATTGGCCGCAAGATCATTCTCGCCCGCTATCCCAAAGGCATGCCGGGCCATGACGACCTGCACCTTGTGCCGGAAACCTATCCTTCTCCTGGCGAAGGGCAGTCCTTGTTGCGGGTGATCTACCTGTCGCTTGATCCTTACATGCGCGGCCGGATGAGCCCGGTGAAATCCTACTCGGCGGCCACCGAGATCGGCGGCGTGGTGACAGCTGAAAGCGTTTCGCAAGTGCTGGAAAGCAAGGCTGACGGCTTTGCTGCTGGCGACATCGTGCTGGCGCGCACCGGCTGGCAGAGCCATTTCCTGGCTTCTGGCGATCAGATGCGAAAGCTCGATCCGGCGCTGGCACCGGTCTCCACCGCCCTTGGCGTGCTCGGCATGCCGGGTTTCACCGCGTATGGCGGATTGCTGAAGCATGGAAGGCCGAAACCCGGCGAGACGGTGGTGGTCTCAGCCGCATCGGGGGCTGTCGGTCAATTGGTCGGGCAAATCGCGAAGATCAAGGGCTGCCGCGCCGTCGGCATTGCAGGGTCTGATGACAAATGTGCGATGGCGGTCGAGGAGTTCGGCTTTGATGCCTGCGTGAATTACAAGCATGCCGATTTCCGCGAGAAGCTGGCTAGCGCCTGCCCGGATGGCATCGACGTCTATTTCGAGAATGTGGCGGGTGACGTTCTCAAGGCGGTGATCCCGCTCTTCAACGAGTTCGCCCGCATGCCGGTCTGCGGCACCATTGCCTATTACAATGGTTCGGGCACCGACGCGCCGGACCATCTGCCGGCCTTCATGCGAGCCATCCTCGTCAAGCGGCTCTCGGTTCGCGGCTTCATCAATTACGACGAGGCCGAGATGATGGGTGACTTCTACCGCGAGATGGGCGCATGGGTACGCGACGGAAGGATCCGCTATGTGGAAGACTTTGTCGACGGGCTGGAAAACACAGTCGAGGCTTTCCAGGGCCTACTCACCGGACAGAACCGCGGCAAGTTGATCATCCGTGTCAGCGACGACCCGACGCTTTGAACGACGCCTAACGGATGGCCTTCAGCAAGCCGGCATCGGGGAAGCACGTGGCGGCGCGTCCGTTGTTCTCTTGCCATTTGCCGATTGAGCGTCGCGTCTTGAAGCCCGGCAATCCATCAGCGCCGCCGACATCATGGCCCTGCTTTTCAAGCGTGCGCTGCATGGCGGCAATGTCGGAGCGAAGCATTTTGTCGTGCAGGCCCCAGGCGGCGGTGAAGTCGCCGGCAAATCTGTTTATCCGGTCGCCGACATGTCCGATGAAGAGCGCGTAGAGATCGCTCTCATTGTATTCCTTGATGACGTAGAAATTCGGCGTCACCAGAAAGGCCGGTCCGTTGCGACCGGCTGGCATCATCAGGAAGCCCTGACCCTTCATCTCGGCGGCGGGGAAGTCCTTGCCATTGATGCGCTTGACGCCAAGCCGTGACCATTCGGCAAAGGTCTTGCCCTGGTCGGGGCCTTCGAGCGTGCAGGAGACCGAGACCGGAACGGAAACCTCGAAACCCCAGTCGCGGCCCTTCTGCCACCCGTAGTGCTTGAGGTAGTTGGCAATGGAGGCGAGCGTGTCCGCCTGCGACCCCCAAATATCGGCGCGCTTGTCACCGTCTCCATCGGCAGCATGTTTCAGGTAGGAGGACGGCATGAACTGCGGCTGGCCGAGCGCGCCCGCCCAGGAGCTTTTCATCTGCGCCGGTGTCGCCAACCCTTTTTCCACCATCACCAGCGCCGAGAGCACTTCCTCCTCGAACATGTCCTTGCGGGTTGACATGAAGGCCTTGGTGCCGAGCACCTCGAAGGCATTGTAGGGGATCTTTGCTGCGCCATAGCCGCTCTCGCGGCCCCAGACCGCCAACAGGATGCGGCCGGGCACACCATGAACGCGCTCGATTGCTGCGAGCGTGCCGGAGAGCGATCCGGTGCGCGCGCGTCCGCCCCTTGCGGCGCCCTCCACCACGCCTGCGCCGAAGTATTTCGCGGGAGATCCGAACTCGGCCTGGTGCTGT
>JBGSQC010000133.1:0-3607 GCA_041738295.1 Zhengella sp.
GCCGGAATGCCGATATCGGCCAGCGCCATCTCGCCGCACAGGCTGCGCCCCGGCCCCAGCAAATGGCCGGGTTTCAGCCGGAAGAAGGTGACTGTCAGGTCTGCACGAAACGAGATGCCGAGCGGCTGGCCCGTCAGCCCCGAAACGCCGGACGGCAGGTCAACCGCCACAACCGGCACACCACTGTCTGAAACCTTGCATGCCAGCATGCCAAGCCTGTCATCCAGCGACTTGGAAAGCCCCGCCCCGAACAGCGCATCCACCACCAGATCACAATCCGACGGATCAAACGCGGCCAGCGGCTCGGCCTTCACCGGGCAAGCCGCTGACGCCAATGCAGCATCCGTCCCGGCTTTGGGCACTGCCAAGGCAAAGATGCGCACCGCCACACCGTCTTCCGCCAGCAAGCGCGCCACCACATACCCGTCGCCGCCATTATTGCCCGGTCCGCACAACACCGCCACGCGCCCCGCACCGGGAAAATGCCGCAACACTGCGCGGTGAATCGCGCGCCCGGCATTCTCCATCAGGCCAGGCCCGTCGAACGGCCCACCCGCAATGGCCAGCCGGTCGGCCTCATCCATTTCGTCCGGTGTCAGAAGCTCCCTGCCAGCCCGTCCCTTGATCACCGGCCAGACTAGCGCGCTGTCGCTGCAACTGCAAAGATGGTCTGCCCACAAACCATCCGTGCATCAAGCCTGTTTAGGATGCACATTGCCTGTTTTTTGTGCATGTGACTTCGGCCATATAGAAACCATTCGAAAATCCGGAAATGCCCGCTTTTGAGGCCGGATCGGATGAAACAAGCACCCTTTGCATGATTTTCGATCAGTTTTGACCGGCACTTTCGATGAAAAGGCCCCGGCAAAGGGAAAAATACGGCATTTTTGCATTTGGCACGCTTCCTGCTTACAAGAGGGCGAAGCGGGCTCGCGTCCGTTTTCCACTCTAGCGGAGGCCGTTTTTCCATGAAGAAGATCGAAGCGATCATCAAGCCGTTCAAGCTCGACGAAGTGAAGGAAGCCCTTCAGGAAGTCGGCCTGCAGGGCATCACCGTCACCGAGGCAAAAGGCTTCGGGCGCCAGAAGGGCCACACGGAGCTCTATCGCGGCGCCGAATATGTGGTCGATTTCCTGCCGAAGGTGAAGGTCGAGGTCGTGCTTGGCGACGATGCGGTGGATGCCGCCATCGAGGCCATCCGCAAGGCTGCCCAGACGGGCCGCATTGGCGACGGCAAGATTTTCGTTTCCAACATCGAGGAAGTGATCCGCATCCGCACCGGCGAAACCGGTATTGACGCCGTTTAAGGCGTCTGCCATTCGCACATCCGGGTTTTACTCGTCATCAAAAGGGAATTTGTGACATGACGACTGCCAAAGACATCCTGAAGCAGATCAAGGACAACGACGTGAAGTTCGTCGATCTGCGTTTTACCGACCCCAAGGGCAAGCTCCAGCACGTGACCATGGACGTCGGCTGCGTGGACGAGGACATGTTCGCTGATGGCGTGATGTTCGACGGTTCATCCATCGGTGGCTGGAAGGCCATCAACGAGTCCGACATGGTGCTGATGCCCGACACGGCCACCGCCCACATGGACCCCTTCTTCGCCCAGTCGACGATGGTCATCATCTGCGACATTCTCGATCCGGTCTCGGGCGAGTCCTACAACCGCGACCCACGCGGCACCGCCAAGAAGGCCGAGGCCTATCTGCGCGCTGAAGGCATCGGCGACACCATCTTCGTCGGCCCCGAAGCCGAATTCTTCATCTTCGACGACGTGAAGTACAAGGCCGATCCTTACAACACGATGTTCAAGCTGGATTCGACCGAGCTGCCGTCCAACGACGACACCGACTACGAGACCGGCAACCTCGGCCACCGTCCGCGCGTCAAGGGCGGCTACTTCCCGGTTCCCCCGATCGACTCCGAGCAGGACATGCGCTCCGAGATGCTCTCCGTCATGTCGGAAATGGGCGTCACCGTCGAAAAGCACCACCACGAAGTGGCTGCCGCCCAGCACGAGCTTGGCGTCAAGTTCGACGCGCTGACCCGCAACGCCGACAAGATGCAGATCTACAAATACGTCGTGCACCAGGTTGCCAATGCCTATGGCAAGACGGCCACTTTCATGCCGAAGCCGATCTTCGGCGACAACGGCTCGGGCATGCACGTCCACATGTCGATCTGGAAGGACGGCAAGCCGACCTTCGCAGGCAATGAATATGCCGGCCTGTCGGAAAGCTGCCTGTTCTTCATCGGCGGCGTCATCAAGCACGCCAAGGCCGTCAACGCCTTCACCAACCCGTCGACCAACTCCTACAAGCGTCTGGTCCCCGGCTATGAAGCTCCGGTGCTGCTGGCCTATTCCGCCCGCAACCGTTCGGCCTCCTGCCGCATCCCCTTCGGCTCCAACCCGAAGGCCAAGCGCGTTGAAGTCCGCTTCCCCGATCCGACGGCCAACCCCTATCTCGGCTTTGCAGCCCTGCTGATGGCCGGCCTCGACGGCATCAAGAACAAGATCCATCCCGGCCAGCCGATGGACAAGGATCTCTATGACCTGCCGGCCAAGGAACTGAAGAAGATCCCGACCGTCTGCGGATCGCTTCGTGAAGCCCTCCAGAGCCTCGACAAGGACCGCGGCTTCCTGAAGGCCGGCGGCGTGTTCGACGACGACCAGATCGACAGCTTCATCGAGCTGAAGATGGCCGAAGTGATGCGCTTCGAAATGACCCCGCATCCGGTCGAGTACGACATGTACTACTCGGTCTGATCCTCCGGTCAGCACAAAGGAAAAACCCCGGCAGGAAACTGCCGGGGTTTTTTCATGGCCGCGTTTTGTGGAGAGATGAAACGTGCCGATGAGGGCTGCTCAGATCCGGCCGGCAGGTCAGGCCTGATGATTCCAGTCCGCGATCACCGCATCGCGGTCAAGGCGCTCGAGATAATCGGCGCGCACGTCCACCCAGGCAAAGCGGATCGAATTCAGAACGATTTCCTCGTCCCGTTTCTTCAGCTCATCGGCAATGGGTGACCAGTAGACTAGCGCCGGACCGCTCTGGGTGAAGTAGTATTCGCCCTCACCGGCCGGAAACCAGACGGTTGATGCCAGGCGCTGTTCAAAGGCGCTGATCCATTTGTCCCGTTTCTCGGCGCCCTTGCCCGGAGAAGTGTTGGCAATCAGGCCCTCGCGGAAAGCGCGCCGCGCAATGGCCACGCGGTCCTCATTGGCAAAGCCAGCAGTGGCCGTCGCATGGGCAACGCAGTAGACCGTGAGATCGGCCAGGCAGGCTGCATAGATCTCATAGGTGGCGATGGTCAGCGATTCGGCCATGTCATCGCGCTGGAACGCCTTGGCATAGGTCATCCCCATGCGTTCCTTGACATAGCCGAACAGCTTCTTCTGCGCGACGAAGGCTGACCGGGTCACCGCAAAATGGCAGACCCGCTCGACACTGCCGATGGGGGCCGTGTCGCGTTTGGCCGAAACGCGCGGCAGGAATTCGGTGGCAAAGCGCGAAAGGCCGCGCTGGAGGTGTGTCAACAGGTTCATGCGCGTATCTCAGCCATTCAATCGGTTAACGATATAATACCATCGCCGTATTTT
>JBGSQC010000148.1:0-6801 GCA_041738295.1 Zhengella sp.
CGCGGGCCGAGCAATTCGGCGGCGACCGAGAGGCCGGCATCGCCAGCCTGCTTGGCGAAAAGCAGCCGAGCCTGCGCACCTCCGACCCGGCTGAAATCGGCGCGCTGGCAGCGTTTCTTTGCAATGCCCGCGCCCACAACATCACCGGCGCTTCCTTCCCCGTTGAAGGGGGATGGACCGCCCAATGACCACGGCGCGCCGGATGGTCCGGCGCGTCACCCGCTTCTTTCAAGGAGGAGAGACAGCATGAAGAAACTCATATCCGCATTGGCGGTGGCAACGGCCCTTGTCGCCGGTGCCTTCACCGTCGCAACCGCGCAGGATGGTCCGGTCAAGATCGCCATCGTGCACGGCCTGTCGGGTTCGCCGCTGGAGGCCTTCTCCAAGCAGACCTCGACCGGCTTCAACATGGGCCTCGAATACGCGACCAATGGCACCATGATGGTCAAGGGCCGCAAGATCGAGGTGATCGAGAAGGACACCCAGTTCAAGCCCGATGTCGCCCGCTCGGTTCTGGCCGAGGCCTATGGCGATGATGGCGTGCTGCTCGCCGTCGGCGGCACTTCGTCCGGCGTCACCACGGCCATGCTGCCGGTGGCTGCCGAATACGAAAAGATCCTGCTGGTTGAACCCGCCGTGGCGGACTCGCTGACCGGCAAGGATTCCAACCGCTTCGTCTTCAAGACCTCGCGCAACTCGTCCATGGACATGCAGGCGCAGGCCAAGGCGCTGAACCCGGATGACAAGCTTTTCGTCGCCACGCTGGCCGAGGACTATGCCTTCGGCAAGGACGGCATCGCCGCCTTCAAGAAGGCGCTCGAAGGCACAGGCGCGACCATCGTCACGGAAGAATACGTGCCGCTGAAGACCACCGACTACACCGCTGTCGGCGAGCGCCTGTTCAACGCGTTGAAGGACAAGCAGGGCCGCAAGGTCATCCTCATCTATGTCGCCGGTTCCGGTGATCCGATGGGTGCCCTCGTCGGCATGGAGCCGTCCCGCCACGGCATCGAAATCTCGACCGGTGGCCATATCCTGGCCGTGCTGCCCACCTACAAGCGCGTGCCCGGCATGGAAGGCGCGATCTACTACTATTACGACATCCCCAAGAACGCCGTGAACGACTGGCTGGTTGCCGAGCACCAGAAGCGCTTCCAGTCCCCGCCGGACTTCTTCACCGCCGGTGGCATGGCGGCGGCTCTCGCCGTGGTCAAGGCGCTGGAAACTGCGTCTGACTGGGAAACCGAGACGCTGATCAAGACCATGGAAGGCATGAGCTGGGAAACGCCGAAGGGCACCATGACCTTCCGTCCGGAAGATCATCAGGCGCTGCAGTCGATGTACCACTTCAAGATCAAGGTGGATGACAATGTGAAGTGGGCGATCCCGGAACTCGTCCGCGAGATCAAGCCGGAAGAGATGAACATCCCCATCGGCCGCACGAACTGATCCAGATCCGGCTTACCCTCCCCCTTGTGGGGAGGGTCGGCCAAGCATGGGCGAAAGCGACATGCGCGGACGGGGTGGGGTGCTGCCATCCTTCAGCCGGTTCGTCACCAGACTTCACCTTCTCCCCTTTCACGGGGGAGAAGGGCTCCTTTCATCCATGGAACCACCATGACCCAGCCTTCGCTCGAATCCCGCGATCTCACCATCCGCTTTGGCGGCCACGCGGCGGTCAACAATGTCACCTGCGCCTTCAAGCCGGGTGAACTGACCGTGATCGTCGGCCCGAACGGGGCCGGCAAGACCACCTGGTTCAATCTCATGTCCGGCCAGCTGACGCCGACAGCCGGGCGCATCCTGAAGGACGGGCGCGATGTCACCGCGCTGCCCCCTTCGGCACGCGCCAAGGCCGGTTTCGGCCGCGCTTTCCAATTGACCAACCTCTTTCCAAAGCTCTCCGTGCTGGAGAACATCCGGCTTGCAGTGCAGGCCAGGCAAGGCATCGGCCCGCGTCTTTTCGCCAGTGTCCGCGCCTTTCCTCAACTGGAAGAGAAGGCCCGCCATCATCTGGAAACGGCGCGGCTTGAGAAGGTCGCCCACCTGCCGGCCTCTGCGCTTCCGCATGGCGACCAGCGCAAACTCGAAGTCGCGCTGCTGATGGCCATGGAGCCCGATATCTTCATGTTTGACGAGCCGACTGCCGGCATGAGCGTGGACGAGGCCCCGGTGATCCTGGAACTGATCGCCGGGATCAAGAAGGACACGTCCCGCACCATCCTGCTGGTCGAGCACAAGATGGATGTGGTACGCGCGCTGGCTGACCGCATCGTCGTGCTGCACAATGGCGAACTGGTCGCCGATGGCGAGCCGGAGACGGTGATCGCACTGCCGATCGTGCGCGAAATCTATCTCGGCATCCCTGCAGGAGAAGCGGCATGAGCGCGCCCATCCTCTCGCTTCAGGATGTTCACACCGACATCGCCCAGTACCAGATCCTGCACGGCATTTCCTTTGATGTGCCCGAGGGCGGCACCTATGTGCTGCTGGGTCGCAACGGCGCCGGCAAGACGACGACACTGCGCACCATCATGGGCCTTTGGCAGGCGCGCGCCGGGCGCATCGTTTTCGATGGCAAGCATATCACCCGCCTCCACACCTCTGAAATCGCCCGCCTCGGCATTGCCTATGTGCCGGAAAACATGGGCATCTTTGGAGGCTTGACGGTGGAGGAAAACATGCGCCTGGCTTCGGCCGGCAAGGGGTTTGATCCCGCCCGGCTGAAGCGCATCCAGGACCTGTTCCCGGCGATGAAGATCTTCTGGGAAAAGCCTGCCTGGTCGCTGTCAGGCGGCCAGAAGCAGATGCTGGCGATCTCGCGCGCCATCATCGAGCCGCGCCGGATGATCCTGATCGACGAGCCGACCAAGGGGCTGGCACCCGCCATCATCCGCGCCATGATCGATGCCTTCAGGGAGATCGCGCGCGACACCACCATCCTGCTGGTCGAGCAGAATTTCATGTTTGCCTCGTCGCTCGGGTCCAATGTTTCGGTGATCGAAGACGGCCACATCGCCCATTCCGGGTCGATGGATGAACTGGTTTCCGACAAGGACCTCCAGACGCGCCTGCTCAGCCTTTCGCTCGATGCGCACCAGTGATGCGGGGACAGAAACAATGAATGCCTCCACCCTTTTCAATCGAATTGGCGGCGTCAACGCGCTCCCGGTCCTGCTGATGGTCCTCGCCCTGCCACTGATCGGCTCGTTCCCGTCCTGGGTCACGCTCACGGTTGCCGGGCTTGCCATGGGCATGATGATCTTCCTGATGGCGTCCGGCCTCAGCCTCATCTTCGGGCTGATGGATGTGCTCAATTTCGGCCATTCGGCCTTCATCTCCTTCGGTGCCTTCATCGCGGCAACGGTCTTGGCCTCGCTTGCCACTTGGGTGCAGGCGGATTCGCTTGCGCTCAATTTCCTCGCTCTGTTTGCCGCGATTGGCGCGGCGGCCCTGTTCGGGCTCGTCGCGGGATGGTTCTTCGAGCGCGTCATCGTCAAGCCGGTCTACAAGGATCATCTGCGCCAGATCCTGATCACCATCGGCGCGTTGATCGTTGCCGAGCAGATCATCCTCGCCATCTGGGGCGGCAATCCGGTGGCGGTGCCGCGCCCGGCGCTGCTGGAAGGCTCGTTCATCATCGGCGACGTGGCGATCGAGATCTACCGCGTCTTCGCCTTCTTCCTTGGCCTTGCCGTCTTCATCGCGCTTTATGTGGTGCTGAACCGTACCCGCATTGGCCTGCTGATCCGCGCCGGTGTCGAGAACCGCGAAATGGTGGAGGCGCTCGGCTTCCGCATTGATCGCCTCTTCATCGCCGTCTTCATGGTGGGTTCGGCGCTGGCTGCCATGGGTGGCGCCATGTGGGCGGGCTATCAGGGCCTGATCACCGGCGCGCTCGGTGCCGAACTGATGATCCTCGTCTTCATCGTCGTCATCATCGGCGGGCTGGGTTCCATCGAGGGCTCTCTCTTGGGCGCGCTGCTGGTCGGCCTGCTCGGCAATTACGTTGCCTTCCTGTTTCCCAAGCTGTCGCTGGCCTCCAACATGCTGCTGATGATGGCCATCCTGCTGTGGCGGCCCTGGGGCCTGCGCCCCGCGCTGAAACTGTGAGGAGGACGCATCCATGACCTCCGCTTTGACCACCAACCGCAGCATCCGCAATGGCCGCATCCTCGTCTATGGAGCGGCGGCTCTCATCGGCCTTGCGCTGCTGTTTGCGCCCTTCCTCTTCCCGGATGTCCGCGCCCAGCAGGTGGCGGCGCGCATCTGCATTTTCATCGTGCTGGCCGCCTCCTATGACCTGCTGATCGGCTACACCGGTATCGTCTCCTTTGCCCACACCATGTTCTTCGGGCTGGGGGCCTATGGCGTCGCCATAGCCTTGAAGCGCATGGGTGCGGGCTGGGATGCCGTCTTTCTCGGCGGGTCGCTCGGCGTGATCGCAGCTGCCGCGCTGGCCGTGCTCATCGGCGTGCTCAGCCTGCGGGTGAAGGCCATCTTCTTTGCCATGGTCACGCTCGCAGCAGCCTCGGTGATGATGGTTCTCGCCTCGCAGCTGTCGGCCTTCACCGGCGGCGAGGACGGCATCGTCTATACAGCGCCAAGGCTGTTTTCGCCGGCAACCGTGCTTCTGGCTGATGCCGACGGCAAGGCGCTGAAAATCTTCGGCGTGGCGATGAACGGCAAGATCGCCGCCTATTATTTCGTCTTCCTTACTTGTCTCGTGCTGTTCTGGCTGCTGACCCGGATTGTCCGCTCGCCGCTCGGCACCGTGCTGGAAGCCATCCGTGAAAACGAGATGAGGGCCGAGGCCATCGGCTACCGCGTGGTCGCCTACCGCACGGCGGTCTTCGTCATCGCTGCCGTCATGGCGGCGCTGGCAGGCGCAGTCTGGGCGGTCTGGCTTCGCTACACCGGGCCGGAAACAACGCTCGCCATGTCGATCATGATCGACATCCTGCTGATGGTCGTTATCGGCGGTATGGGCACCATGGTTGGCGCGGTGATCGGCGTCACCGTGATGAGCCTAGCGCAGTTCTACTTGAAAGACCTGATGGAAGTGGCAGCCGAAGCCACCGCCTCCGTGCCCTTGATCCAGCATCTGGTGGAACCCGACCGCTGGCTGCTCTGGCTCGGCATCTTCTTCATCCTGCTGGTTTATTTCTTCCCGGCCGGCATTGCCGGAACGCTGCTCAAAAAAGGTTCGCACTGATGGCCCCCCTGTCCGCGTCTCCACGATCGGCCTATGTGCGCTCCGGCGCCCACGAGCTTCACGTCACTGAATGGGGCGATCCGGGAAAGCCTCTGCTCGTCATGTGGCACGGGCTGGCGCGCACCGGGCGTGACTTCGACGAGGCAGCCTTTGCACTGAGCGCGGACTATTTCGTGATTTGCCCGGACACGCTGGGGCGCGGCCTGTCATCCTGGGCAACCGATGTGGCAGTCGATTATTCCTATGCCTCGTTTGGCACCCACGCGCTGGCGATCCTCGACCATTACAAGGCGGAGACCCTGCGCTGGGTCGGCACCTCGATGGGCGGGCTGATCGGCGTCACGCTGGCCGCCGGACGCCTCAAGGGCCGCATCAGCCACCTCGTCGTCAATGATATTGGCCCGTCGATCCCGGAAAGCGCTACCGGCCGCATTGCCTCCTATGTCGGCAATCCGCCGCTGTTTGACACGATGGCGGAGCTGGAAACTTGGCTGCGCACCAATTACGCGCCCTTCGGCGACAATTCTGACGCCTTCTGGCGGCGCATGGCCGACACGTCGAGCCGCCGGACCGACAAGGGCAAGGTCACGGTTCATTACGATCCGCAGATCGTCACCCAGTTGACGCTGCACAAGGGTGATCTCGATTGCTGGCCGCAATGGGATGCCATTGAAGCAAAGACGCTTCTCCTGCGCGGCGCCGCCTCCGATGTGTTGCCCGTGGCGGTCGCCGAAGAGATGACCCGGCGCGGCCCGAAGCCTGAATTGGTGGAGTTCGCAGGCGCTGGCCATGCGCCCACTTTGGCCACCCCTGCCGAGATCATGGTACTATCGCGGTTCCTAGCCTCCTGACCGCCTGACCGGCACATCGGGTAGGATTTTTCTCGCCCGTCGCCATCTGTCGAAAAGCAATCTGTCGCCGGACTTGGGCGCGATGGCTTCCTTCCTTCCCGTTTGTGCGCTGCAACGCGACAATGCGGGCTCTGGAATGGAGTTCTGCCCGTGTCCGCTGCCGCCCACACCATCCTTGCCGGTTCAACCGGCCATGTCGCACTTGTCGGTGCCGGTCCGGGTGCCGAAGACCTGCTGACCATCCGCGCGCTGCGCCTGATGCAGGCGGCCGAAGTCATCGTCCATGATGCCCTGGTTCCAGACGAAATCATCGCGCTCGCCAATCCTTCCGCCAACCTCATTGCTGCCGGCAAGCGCAAGGGTTGCCATTCCAAGACCCAGGATGAGATCAACGCGCTGCTCGTGAAGCTCGGCCTTGAAGGCCGCAAAGTCGTGCGCCTCAAGGCAGGCGACCCGTTGATTTTCGGCCGCGCCGGCGAGGAGATGGCTGCGCTGCGCGAGGCCGGAGTCTCGTATGAAGTGGTGCCGGGCATCACCTCCGCCATCGCCGCCGCTGTGGATTTCGACCTGCCGCTGACACTGCGCGGCGTTTCCTCCTCGCTGGTCTTCACCACCGGCCATGATCTGAAGGGCAAGAGCCTGCCGGATTGGGCCAAGCTCGCCATCGCGGGCGCCACTGTTGCCGTCTACATGGGCCGCTCCAACGCCGCCGATGTCGCCACCCGCCTCATCGGG
>JBGSQC010000160.1:0-9280 GCA_041738295.1 Zhengella sp.
GGTCCGTCTTGATGGCCATGCAGGCCGAAGGCGGCGGCGCGCAGGTGCCGGTCACCCAGCAGGGCGCTGGCGCGCAGTCAGGGCCGTAACACACCGGGTAACCGCCGGGCCGCTCCGTCACCGTCCACCAGGGGCCGAGCGAATAGGCGTTGGCAACAGTACCGGTCGGGATTTCCTGGCCTTCGCAGCCGGGCGCGTAGACTTCCACGTCGCCGGTCTTGCCGGATGATTGCGGGTCATCATGGCGGCCGTCGAAATCGGCGAAATAGGAAGCCCAAGGCGGCAGGTTGGCATCGCGCACCGAATAGAATGGCGAGACTTGCAGGCCGTGGACAACAAGGTCGCCCCCGGCTTCCAGTGCTGCGCGGTAATCGCGGTTGATGCGCAGCGCCGACCCGGTGAACCAGACCGACTGGCCGCACACGGCAGGGTTGGCGCGGCCATGCTCGTCATAGCCATAGCCAAGCGAAATGCCGCCATCGGAATTGCGGTGCTCCGGCTTGAAGCCGACCGCATATTCCTCGGGCTCCGGCGTCCATGTGCCGGGCGTTGCCGGGTCATCCGGGCTCTCGCGCCAGTAGCGCAGGACACGCGCCTCGTCCGGCTTGGCAAAGGCGGAATAATCATGCTCCGGCATGGCCGTGCCGCGCTCGGCCAGCAGCATCGGCCCGTCAATGGAAAAGGCAATGTCGGAAATTTCCAGCGCCGGGCCATCGACCGGCACATCGATCTCGACGCGCGCATCGCCGGCAAAGTCGCCATTGGCCTCGTTGATACCGACCGACCAGACCTGCGCGCCGCCTTGCGGCCCGCCGGCAGCCACGGCATAGAACAGACGGCCATTTTGCAAGCCTAGGCCCCAGACCCGGCGTTCGGGCGCGGCAAGGTTCCAGCTTTCAGGGTTCAGCGTATCGAAATCGGGCGAGGCAAGGTCGATGCCGCTGGCCGGATCAAAGGGCACGGGCGCCAAGCCTGCGGCTTGCCTCCCTGTTACGCCATGGTCAAAATGGCCAAGGTCCCGGCCGGTCCGGTCGAGCCGGTGGATCATGCCGGTCTCGCGGTCCGAGACGAAAAGCTGGTCGGTTGCCGGATCATGGGCGATGTTGCCCAGCCCCGCGCCGCTGTTCGGACGTCCGTCCAGCATCACATTGGCAAAGAGAGAGATTTCGCGCGTCTTGCCGTCGATCTTCCAGATCGATCCGGGCCCGGCGTCGGGATTGTCACCCCACTGCGCCGCCATCCACCCGGCTTCCGGCGCGCCGGTGATCACGCGCTCGGGCAGGCCGTCATTGTCATTGTCGGGGGTGACGAGGTGCAGGCCGAAGGCCGAAGTCGCGGTGGCATAGATATTGGGCGCGGCATTGGCCCCGTCTTTCGGGTCGCCCCGGTCCATCGCCAAGCCGAACACCTGGCCAATCTGGCCCGCACTGACGGCGAAGCGCGGCGGCACGTCATTTTCCAGCCGCCCGTCCCAGACATGGTCGGCCTGCCTGAGGTCCATCACCTTCAGTGTGGCGCCATCGCTATCCAGAAAAGTCTCGTCCACCGGGCGCGACAGCGTGTCGTAGCTTTCCGCCGTCAGCGCGCCGGAAAAGCCGGTCACGGCATTGATGCCCGGCTCGATCAGCGGGCCGGTGTCCTGCGCCTTCATCGGACCAATGCCAAGCGCACCAATCGCCAGCGCTGCGAGGACCGTTCGTGTGACCTTGATCATCGTCCGCTCTCCAAGCAATCGCCCCGTTGCAAGCACCCTACAGCCAATTGCCAAGTCGCACTTCACCCAAATGGGTGAGACAGGACTATGAAAAGGCTCACGCGCCGCAAATTAGCATGAATCGATCTGAACGGGAGATGAAGGATCAGAAGCTGGAGAGATCAGCCAAACGCAATGCTGACCGCTCCGAACGGGCCGAAATCTGCTTCAAAGCGCGAACCGGGCGGGGCCTCGACTGGGCGCACGAAGGAACCCGACAGCACGATGTCGCCAGCCGACAACCCGTCGCCATAGGCAGCAAGGCGGTGCACCAGCCAGAGAATTCCAGTGACAGGATCATCCAGCACACCTGCGCCAAGGCCGGTTTCCTCCACGATGCCGTCGCGCTTGAGGATGCAGCCGGTCCAGCGCAGGTCAAAGGCGTCAATGGCGTGGCGTGCTTCGCCGGTCACGATGCCGGCATTGGCGGCATTGTCGGATACCGTATCGGTGATGATGCGCGCTTTTCCGGTGGCCGGGTCTGCCCGCAGGATGCGCGTGTCGAGGATTTCGAGCGACGGCAGCACATGGTCTGTCGCCGTGATCACGTCGGCGCGCGTCACGTCCATGCCCTTCAGGTCGCGCTTCATCACGAAAGCGATCTCGGCCTCGATGCGCGGCTGGATGAAGCGGCCGGCCGGAACCGTCGATCCGCTGGCAAACAGCATGTCATCCAGCAGCACGCCGGAATCAGGCGTCGTGATATTGAGCGCCTGCTGCATGGCGCGCGAGGTCAGGCCGATCTTCCAGCCGATGATACGCCGCCCTTCCGCCTTCTTGGCTGCGACAAGGGCGGACTGCACCGCATAGGCATCGTCCAGCGTCATGCCGGGATGGGCGAGGCTCAAGAGCCCGCATTGCACGCCGGTCTTCTCGGCGGTCAGAAGCGTTGCGGCGGCGGCCTTGATCTCGTCCGGTGTCATTCGTCCACCACGCCATTGCGAAGAATGCCGATGCCGTCGGCCTCCACCTCGATCACATCACCAGGCACCAGAAAGCGCGGCGGATCGAACCGCGCACCAGCCCCGGTCGGTGTGCCGGTCACGATGATGTCGCCCGGCACCAGCGTGGTGAAGGTGGAGATGTAGGCGATCTGGCGGGCGACCGGGAATAGCATGCGCGAAGTGCGGTCATCCTGCCGCGTCTCGCCGTTCACGCGCGTCGTCAGCCGAACATCGGTGATCTGGGCGGGATCGGTGAACGGCACCAGCCAGGGGCCGATCGAGCCGGAACTGTCCCAGTTCTTGCCCTGGGTTACATTGAATTTCGCGTGCCGCACCCAGTCGCGCAGCGTGCCCTCGTTGCAGAGCGTGAGCGCGGCAATATGGGAAAGCGCATCGGCCTCCGGAATACGCCGCCCGCCCTTGCCGATCACGATGGCGATCTCGCCCTCATAATCGAGTTGCGGCGTTTCCTGCGGGCGCACCAGCGCATTGCCATGGCCGGTAAACGACCGCGGGAAGCGGATGAACAGGCTCATGTTGGGCGGGGCATCCTGCCCGTCCTTGTATTCGGCATTGCGGTCGGGAAAGTTCACCCCGACGCAGATGATCTTTTCGGGGTCCGGCACCGGGATGTCAAAGCGGAAGGAGCCGTCGGCATGGGTGAGGGCGCGGCCCGCAGCTGCCTTGGCGACCGCTTCCAGCGCGCCCGCTTCGATCACGTTGCGCAGCGTGCGGTACTGCGGAAACTCTGGTGACAGCGCGATCACGCCGCCCTCTGTGACCACGCCCCAGTGTTGCGTTCCGTCAGCGGTGAAGCTTGCAAATTTCATGGTGTTCTTTCCGCTGTTTCAAGGCGCAACAATCGGCTGCGCCTTGAGGTCGCTGTCCTTGAGCGAAGCGCCTTCGAAAACCGACCCCAGTTCGAACCAGCTCTTTGGCGCCGGCGCTCCCCAAAGAGTCTGGCGCTGTGGGTCCTTCAAGTCCCATTTGATCGGCTCAAGATCCGGATCCACAGTCTGGTAGTCCGAGCAGTAAATCTCGGTGCGATGGCCGTCCTTGTCGCGGATATAGAGGAAGAAGGCATTGGAAATGCCATGCCGTCCCGGTCCGCGCTCAATGTTGGAAAGGTAGCCGGTGGTCGACATCAGGTCGAGCAGGTCGATGATGTTGAGCGGTGTCGGCACCCAAAACGCCGTGTGGTGCAGGCGCGGACCTGTGCCATTGGTGAACGCGATGTCGTGGACGCCGCCCTTGCGGTGCATCCAGGCAGCCCAGGTGCGGCCCGTCTCCTCGTCGGCGGTGTATTCGGTCACCCGGAAGCCCATGTCGCCATAGAAGGCAACGCTCTCGTCGACATGGGATGAGAACAGGTTGAAGTGGTCGATCCGGAGCGGCTTCACACCGTGATAGAGCTTGTACTGCTGGTGGATCGGCGCAAGGCGCTCCATCGAGGCATAAAATTCCAGCGGCACGCCGAACGGGTCGCGCGCCGCCAGCACGCGGCCCATGAAGGGCCGCTCGATCCATGAGGTCGGCAGGGCGCGGGTCTTGAACCAGGCTTCAGCCTTGTCGAGGTCCTCCTCGCTCCACACCTTGAAGCCGAGCACGCCGACACTTGCCTTGTCCGCCTGCCGCAGGATCAGGCTGTGGTGCCCGCGTTCCTCCATGGCGCGAAGATAGATCGCGCCCTTTTCCTCGTGGCTCACCTGCAGGCCGAGCAGGTCAGCATAATAGGCACGCTACCAGGCAAGATCGGTCACGCGCAGTTCCAAATGGCTGAGGCGCACGATGTTGAAGGGCGGGTTCAGATTGGCGGCGGGAATCGGCATGGATTGTTCCTCCGGTAGGTCGGCTCAGCCGTTTGCTCAGGCGCCGAGGCGCTGGATTTTGTGATGGCCCAGCGCAAAGGCCACGTTCTTCTGCTCCATGTAGAACTCGAAGGACCAGTCGCCGCCATCGCGCCCGATGCCCGATGCCTTGACCCCGCCAAAGGGCGTCGGCAGATGGCGCACGTTCTCCGAATTCACCCAGATCATGCCGGCCTCGAGCTTCTCCGAGAACCGCAGCGCGCGTGTCAGGTCGTTGGTCCAGACATAGCCGGTCAGGCCGTATTGCACGTCATTGGCAATGGCCAGCGCCTCGGCCTCGTCCTTGAAGGTGATAGAGGTCAGGAACGGGCCGAACACCTCTTCCTGCGCAATCCGCATGGAGGAAGTGGCGCCGGTGAACAGCGTCGGGCGGATGAACCAGCCGGTGTCGCCGACGCGTGTCCCGCCCTCTGTCAGCACCGCGCCGTCCGCCTTGCCGATCTCGACATAGGACGCCACCTTGTCGAAATGCGTCTTGTGGATCAGCGGCCCGATCTCGGTTGCAGGGTCCAGCGGATGGCCGACCTTGATATTGGCGACGCGGGCAGCGAGCTTTGCATGGAAGTCGGCCGCAATGCTCTCTTGCACCAAGAGACGCGAGGACGAGGTGCAGCGCTCGCCGTTCAGCGAATAGATCATGAAGATCACCGCATCGAGCGCGCGCTCAAGGTCTGCATCCTCGAACACGATCACCGGGTTCTTGCCGCCAAGCTCGAAGTGAACACGCTTCAGCGTGTCGGCACCCTGCTTCATGATCATCGAGCCGGTGCGGCTTTCGCCGACAAAGGAAATCGCCTTGATGTCGGGGTGCTCGGTCAGCGCCTTGCCGGCGGTCTCGCCAAAGCCGTTGACGAGGTTCCACACGCCGTCCGGCAGGCCGGCCTCATGGGCGATCTCGGCCAGGATGCGGGCCGACAGCGGCGAGAATTCCGCCGGCTTGTGGACGACCGTGCAACCAGCGGCGAGCGCCGGCGCGATCTTCCAGGTCGACAGCATGAAGGGTGTGTTCCACGGCGTGATGACACCCACCGGGCCGATGGGCGCGCGCGAGGTCACATTCATGTGGTCGCTGGTGGGAAGTGATTTGCCGTCGCGCGCCGAAGGGGCCATGTCGGCAAAGTAGCGGAAATTCTCGGCCCCGCGCAGCGCAGCCTTGGACATGAAGCGCCATGCCTGTCCGGTGTCCCAGCATTCGCACATGGCGATCTCGTCAGCGCGCGCCACGATGCCATCAGCAATCTTGTGCAGGATCGCCTTGCGCTTGGCTCCATCCATCGCCGCCCAGGCGGGGAAGGCCGCCTTGGCAGACTTGGCAGCGGCGTCAATGTCGCGCTCATCGCTTTTGGCCACGCTGGCGATCAGGCTTTCATCCACCGGCGAGCGGGTTTCGAAGGTCCCGACGGAGAGCGAAGGCACGGACTTGCCGCCGATCAGGTTTTCGATGCCCTGCGAGCGATAGCGCTCCAGATGGCCGTTCAATGCGGCAAGTGTCGCGCTGATGTCGCCCATGATGATCCTCCGCGTGAACGGCATCACCTGCCGTCCTTCCTCATATAGTTCGTATGTTAAGTATATTGGCGAACCTGTCAAGGGGTGCATTGCCGAGGGCAGCAGGAGCAGGAGGGAGGCGCAAAAGCCTGAGGGGATCAGACGCGCACGAAGATCAGGTCTGCCACATCGCCATGGTCATAGACCCAGGCTTCGCGGTCGCCGAGGAAGAAGCGCATGTCCGGCGGGCAGGTCTCCGGGTCAAGATCCGCGGCATCCATCAGGAAATCCTCCAGCGGCGGCAGGTCCACCGGCGCCAGCGGCGGTGTCGTCACCACATGGATACGGGCCTTGGGCGTCTGGGTTTCGTCGGCAATGGGCAAGGGCATGCGGCATTCCTGCTGGCGGGAGGGGAGCGACAAGCCCGGGGGCGAATCGCTGGTCTTCCCGCTCATTGAACGCCTGCATGGTAAGCAGAGAGTTAATGACCGTGGATCAGGCGCTGACCAGTTCCGGCGAGGCATCCTTGGCAGGCACCTGGCCCACTTCCACGCCGTAGTCGAACACGCGGTCGGTGAGGCCCGCTGCCAGCCACATGGCAAACAGCGTGATCCAGGCGGTCAGCGCAAACACCGACCCGCCGGTGATGCCGGCACCCACTGCGCATCCACCCGCCAGCATGCCGCCAAAGCCCATCAGTGCTGCGCCGATTATGTAGCGGCGCATGGAGCGCCCGCCATCCCAGCCTTGAAGTTTCAGTTCGCCGGAAAAGGCCGCGGCCAGGAACGAACCCAGGAACACGCCTGGCACCAGCCCGACATCGAAATCCAGATCGGTGGCTTCTAGGAAATGCATCAGCGTCTTGGCGGAAGGGCCGGTGAAGGTCAGGCTTGTCATCGTCACCGGATCAAAGGCAATCGAAGAAAGATGCGCGGTGTACCACCAGGCGGCCGGGATCATCAGCCCGGTGCCGATGGCGGTGATGACAATCAAGGGCGTCGTGCGGTTTTTCCAGGCAAACCAGCCGCCTGCCGCCAGCCAGAGCAGCGAGAAGACAAGCGCCCCGCTTGTTGAAACACCGGTGAAATCCAGCAGGTCGTTGCCGCCGATGGTGGTGCTGGTCACGGTTCCGGCAATGGCTTCGCGCACCGGCGCCAGAAAGCCGTGCAGGCTCGCCTGCGCCACCACGGCAAAGACAAGGCCGGACAAAAGCGCGCGAAGGTTTCCCGTTGCCGACAGCACGAGCAGGCGCGAAGAGCAGCCACGCGCCATCACCATGCCCGCGCCGAACATCAGCCCGCCAATGGCAGCCCCCATCAGGGATTGCGGCGAGGCCAGCTGTCGGGCTTCCTTCAGATTGACCAGCCCGGCCAGTTCCAGCATTTGCGTGGCTGCCAGCGCCGTGCCGAAGACCAGCAGCCACACGGCAATCTTGCCGGTCATGTTGCCGCGTGAGAAGTCCACAGCGGCAGCCCGCAGGCAAAAACGGCTCTTCTGCGCAAAGGCACCGAAGAAAAAGCCGATCACAACGGCGCCGACCGCCGCAAGGGTCGGTTCTCCCCAAGCTTCCGCCAGTTCGGTCAGGTCCATGGTGCGTCTCCGGACACGTCAATGCGGATCATATATTCGCATGAAGCCATGTGTCTGGCGTTGACCGAGGTCAAGTGTCCGGAAATCAGCCGAGCAGCACCATCACCGAATGCACCAGCAGGCCGAGACCGAGCAGGAGGAAAGAGAAGAAGGCAAGGCCGAAGCCCGCACCCCGCTGCCAGCCGGGAGCATCCTCCTGGATGAAGTGCCAGGCGTGCAGCACGCGTCCAACGGTAAAGGCAAGGCCGAGCACATGGATGGCAATGGCCGGAGCGCCGAGCAGCGCGGCCAAGCCCAGCATCAGCAGGAACATCGGCATCATCTCGATGGCATTGGCATGCCCGCGCATCACGCGGATCAGATAGGGATGGCCGCCATCGCCGATCGACACCTTGTATTTGCCGCGCGCCTTGCCGGTCGCCCCGGTCAGCCACAGCAGGATGAAGGCATTGAGCGCGGTGTAGAGGCCGACGGCGGCAACGGAGGTTAGAATCATTTGGGGAAAGCTCCTTGGGTCCTGCCGCATTCTAGAATGCGACTGGCCTCACCGCAATGTGGCCGTTCAGCCTCCTTGATGTGATCGCGCAAAATTGTCCACTTGCAAGCGCCATGGCCGCAATGCCATCAGGGGCCATGGACGCGACCCAATCCACCCGCACTCATTTTTCGCCGCTCGCCCTTGCCGTGGGCGGGCTCTTCGGCATGGTAACGGCCATGGGCATCGGACGCTTTGTGTACACGCCCATCCTGCCCTCGATGATGCAGGAACTGTCCCTCTCGGCCGGCGATGCCGGGCTGATCGCCTCGTCCAACTATCTGGGTTATCTCGTCGGCGCGCTGCTCGCCTCGGTCAGCGGCGGGTCCGGGCGCGAGCGGGTCATTGGGATTGCCGCCCTCGCTGCCTCGGCCGCACTCTGCCTTGCCATGGCGTTCGGTCACTCGATGACGGCTTTCCTTGCGATCCGCTTTTTTGCCGGCATCGCCAGTTCCTACATGATGGTCTATTTCTCGACCTTCATCCTTGCCGGACTGGCAAAGGCGGGGCGGCCGGACCTGACTGCCGTGCATTTTGGCGGCGTCGGCCTTGGCATGGCGCTGTCGGCGCTGGCAACCGGGGCAACCCATCTGGCCGGCATGGGCTGGCGGGAAAGCTGGATTGCGGCTGCCGTCCTGTCGCTGGCAGGCGTCATCGCGGTTGTCGCTCTGATCCCCGCCGATCGTTCAGCGGCAGCAGGCCAGGCGCGACCGGAACCGCCGCTCGTCTGGAATGCGCAACTGGTCCGCATTGCCATTGCGTATGGCCTGTTCGGCGCAGGCTACATCGTCACCGCCACCTTCCTTGTTGCCATTGTGCGTGCCGGTGTTGGCGGTGCCCTGTTTGAATCCGCCGTCTGGCTGGTTACCGGTCTGGCTGCCACACCCGCGGTCTGGCTCTGGGGGTTCCTGCAGCGCCGCTCGGGCCTGGCCAAGGCCTTTGCCATCGGCTGCCTTGTCGAAGCTGTCGGCGTGGGGGCATCCGTTTCGCTGGGCGGAACCGCCGGACCGCTGATCGGCGGCGCGCTGCTGGGCGGCACCTTCGTAGCGATCACCGCCTTCGGCATCCAGGCCGGACGCTTGGCGGCAGGCGAAGCTCCGCG
>JBGSQC010000191.1:0-13761 GCA_041738295.1 Zhengella sp.
CGCCATCAACTTTCAGGTCCTCGCCATGGATCAGCCGCCCGTTCTGGCGGATGCGCCAGCGGTCATGCAGGAAGGCTTCGCGCACGGTTTCGCCGCGCGCCTGCCGGCCGAAGATCACGGCCTCGATGGCGAGCAGCTGCGCATCAGGCGCAAGCTCGGCGGTGAGCGTCCGGGCAAGCCGTGCCCGGTCAAAAAGGATGGTCTCCTGCGGCAGCCAGCAGATGCGCGCGCCGGCTTCGGCCTTGAGCGAGACCGACACGTCCGCCGTGCCGCCGGATGATTTGTAGACCTTCTCGCAGGCCTGTGTCGTCAGCGTCAGCGTGGTGTTTTCACCGGCTTCGGCCTGCCAGGAAAGACGGTCGCCGCCGGTCAGCCCGCCTGCGGTGTTGATGATGACGGCTTCAAGGCCTTCGCCCTCGACATGGCGCGGCACGCGGATCTTCGCCGCGCCTTCCTGGTAGAATGTGTCGAGCCGGGTGCGGCCAAGGCCATGGCGCACGGAAATGCGGCCGGTGCCGGCCGCCCGTTGCATCCGTTCCTCTGCCTGCATGATCCGGTTCATGGGTTGCCTGTTGTGTCTGGTCGCAGACTTGCAATCCCCATGCCACTTGTCGAGGGCGAAAGCGTCAGGCGGAGATGATGAAGTTGGCAGGCAGCGATCCGGCCATCACGCGCCGCGCATTGGGAATGTCGTTGGACAGTGCGCGCGCCCGCGCGGCAGCCGCGTCATGGCCATGGTCAAGCCAGCGCTGCACCAGCCGGCGCTCCAGTTCCGCTTCCGGCACATCAAGAAAGACGGTGAGGTCAAAGTGGCGGACAAGATCGCGCCAGCCCGGCTCGTCCAGCAGAAGGTAGTTGCCTTCCACGATGCGGATGCGCGTTGCCGCCGTCACGCGCGCCGCACAGGCACGCGCAAGGTCGAGCGTCCTGTCAAACACCGGGATCAGCACCTCGTCCTCGCGGGCGATCCGCGCCAGCATGGCGTCAAGGCCTGCACGATCGAAACTTTCCGGCGCGCCCTTGCGGGCACGAAGGCCGAGAAGGTCAAGCTCGCAGTTGTCGAGATGGAACCCGTCCATCGGCACGATGGCGGCGCTCTGCCTTGTTGCCGTCAGCGCTTCGAGAAGGCTTGCGGCCAGCGTTGATTTGCCGGCACCGGGCGGCCCGGCAATGGCGAGCGTGAAACGGTCGCGCCCTTGGGCTTTTTCCAGCACAAGCGCAGGCAGGTCACTGGCAGTGACCGTCACCGGTTCAGCCGAGCCAGCGGACATAATCGGAGACCAGCAGCCGGTCGGGCGTCACGTCTTCCTCGATGGAGGAGAAGCGCGCAATCGGCTCGGCAAAGATGTTGTCGGTCTCGTCATCATTGACGGTCGACACTTCGCCGATCAGCACGTCCTTCTCCTCGCCCCAGAAGGCGTGCCAGACGCCCGGCATCAGGGTGACGCTTTCGCCTGGCGCAAGCCGCAGAATGCCGCCCGGACCGAAGCTGCGCATCACGCCGTCGCAGGCAACGGTGACCTTCGCCTCGCGGTCAAGGCTGCCGTCGGGCGCGCTGGCATAAAGCTTGATGGCAAGCGTGCCACCGCCCCGGTTGATGATGTCCTCGGCTTTCAGATTGTGCCGGTGCATCGGCGCCAGCTGGTCACGCCGCGAGATCATGATCTTCTCGGCGTACAGCATGCCGCGCCCGGCAGCCAAGTCGGCAACGCGGCCGTTGCGCACGGTGAAGAGGAAGAGGCCTGTCCTGGCGAAATCGCCCTTGCCATAGTCGGTCACGTCCCAGCCGAGGCGTGCGTCAATGATGCCCGATATCTCGGCCCGCCGGGCTTTCATCGCATCCGGCGTCAGGCGCGAGAAGGGCGGCAGCTCATAGCCGAAGGAGCGGATGAAGGCCTCTCCCTCGGCGATGATGGCGTTGATGTCGGATCGTCTCATGCAGCAAGCGCTTCCAGTGGCGGTTCCTTGGCGCCGGTCATGAAGGCAACGGCGTCCGACATGGTGTAATCCTTCGGATTGATGACGCAAAGCCTCTTTCCGAGCCGGTGGATGTGGATGCGGTCGGCGACCTCGAACACATGCGGCATGTTGTGGCTGATCAGCACGATCGGAATGCCGCGCGCCTTCACGTCAAGGATCAGTTCCAGCACGCGCCGGCTTTCCTTGACACCGAGCGCCGCAGTCGGTTCGTCAAGGATGACGACCTTGGAGCCGAAGGCAGCGGCCCGCGCCACCGCCACGCCCTGGCGCTGGCCGCCGGACAGCGTTTCCACCGCCTGGTTGATGTTCTGGATGGTCATCAGGCCAAGCTCGGTCAGCTTGTCGCGGGCAATCTGCTCCATCGCCTTGCGGTCAAGCTTGCGGAACACCGATCCCATGATGCCCGGAACGCGCATTTCGCGGCCCATGAACATGTTGTCGGCAATCGACAGGGCCGGCGACAGGGCGAGGTTCTGGTAAACCGTCTCGATGCCAGCGGCCCGAGCCTGCAAGGGCGAGGTGAAGCGGATCGGCTGGCCTTCCAGCAGGATCTCGCCTTCGTCGGGGGTCATGGCGCCGGAGATCGCCCGGATGAGCGAGGATTTGCCCGCGCCATTGTCGCCGATGACGGCCAGGATCTCGTTGCGGCGCAGGTCGAAATCGGCCTGGTCGAGGGCGGTGACGCGGCCATAACGCTTCACGAGGCCGCGTGCGGTGAGGATGAGATCTTCGGTCATGCTGACACCTTCCTGATCCACTGGTCGATGGCGACTGCGCCGATGATGAGGAAACCGATCAGCATGTAGGTCCATTGCGGATCGGTGCCGATGATGCGCAGGCCGAGATTGAAGACACCCACGATGAGCGCGCCGAAAATCATGCCGAGGATCGAGCCGCGCCCGCCGAAGAGCGAGATGCCGCCGATCACCACGGCAGTGATGGATTCGATGTTGGCCGACTGTGCCGAATTGGGCGAGATGGAACCGATGCGGCCGATCAGCGCCCAGCCGGCAAAGGCGCAGATAAGGCCAGCCAGCATATAGACCTGGATCAGCGTGCGCTTGACCTGCACGCCCGAAAGCTGGGCGGCATCGGGATCATCGCCGATGGCATAGACATGGCGGCCCCAGGCGGTGTGGTTGAGAACATAATTCAAACCGAAGACCAGCAGAAGCATGGCAATGACGCCGAGAGTGAGCACAGCGCCGCCAATGTTGATGGTCGTGCCGAAAAGCTGCAGCAGTGGCGCCTGCGCCTCGATGTCCTGGCTGCGGATCGTCTCGTTGGCCGAATAGATGAAATTGGCGGCGAGAAACACCTGCCAGGTGCCGAGCGTGACGATGAAGGGCGGCAGCTTCATGTGCGCCACCAGCCAGCCATTGATGAAGCCGAGCGATGCGCCGACGGCCAGGCCGCAGGCAATCGCCACCGGGGCAGGCAGGCCGTAGCGGAACGTGAACTGGCCCATCACCACCGACGACAGCACTGCGATGGCGCCGACCGACAGGTCAATGCCCGCCGTCAGCACGACCAGCGTCTGGGCCGCGCCGATGATGCCGGTGATCGCCACCTGCTGCAGGATCAGCGTCAGCGTGAAGGCGGAAAAGAACTTCGATCCGAGCAGGATGCCGAACACGGCAATCGAAAGGATCAGGACGATCAGCGGGACACCGGACGGGTTGGCGTGCAGCGCATGCTGCATGCGCTGGAGCGGTCCCTTCTTGTCCTCGAACTGGGCGACAGTCTTGGCGCTGGCGGTCAGGACTTTCTCGAAGTCCTGTGGGCCGCGCGGTGCTGCGTCGGTCATGGGGTTCCTCCTGTCACGGCGCGGGCGGGCGGCGCCCCGGCAAACCGTACTTATGCAAAGGGCGGCCGTCAGGCCGCCCCCGCCCATTTGCAATGGTGAAGTCAGATCAGGCGGGGATCAACCCCAGCACTTGTTCAGGCCTTCCTTGGAGTCGATGGACTCGACGCCAGCGGCCGGCTTGTCGGTGATCAGCGTCACGCCGGTGTTGAAGAAGTCGAGGCCTTCGGTGACCTTCGGCTTGGAGCCGTCCTTGGCGAAGGCAACGATGGCTTCGATGCCCATGGAGGCCATCAGCAGCGGATACTGCTGCGAAGTGGCACCGATGACGCCTTCGGCAACGTTCTTGACGCCGGGGCAGCCGCCGTCAACGGAGACGATCAGCACGTCCTTTTCCTTGCCGACGGCCTTCAGCGCTTCATAGGCGCCGGCTGCTGCCGGTTCGTTGATCGTGTAGACGACGTTGATGCCGGCATCCTTCTGGAGGCAGTTTTCCATGGCCTTGCGGCCACCTTCTTCCGAGCCGGACGTCACGTCGTGGCAGATGTTGCGGGCATCATCCTCGTCGCCAATCTTGTTGGGATCCTTGAGGTCGATGCCGAAGCCCTTCATGAAGCCCTGGTCACGCGCGATGTCGACCGAGATCTGGTTCTCAAACAGGTCAAGATAGGCGATCTTGGCATCCTTGGCCTTGTCGCCGAGCTGGGCCTTGGCCCAGGCGCCGATCAGTTCGCCGGCCTTGAAATTGTCGGTGGCGAAGGTGGCGTCGGCTGCGCTCGGCGGATCAAGCGGGGTGTCGAGCATGATGGTCAGGATGCCGGCGTCACGCGCCTTTTTGACCAGCGGCACGAGGGCGGCCGAGTCAGACGGGGTGAGCAGGATGCCCTTGGCACCGTCGAGAATGCAGGTTTCGATCGCCTGGATCTGGCTGTCGACGTCGCCGTCCTTCTTGCCGGCATAGGTCTTCAGCTCAACGCCGAGTTCCTTGGCCTTGGCCTGTGCGCCTTCCTTCATCTTGACGAAGAAGGGGTTGCCTTCGGTCTTGGTGATCAGGCAGGCGCCGACCCCGGCGGCCGAAGCCGGGGCAGCAGCAATGAATGCACCCAGCGCGACGGCGCCGGAGAGCGAAAGGGTGAGCTTTGCGAGCTTGTTCAAGGGTAGTCCTCCCGTTGTGATTAGAACCCGGCCATGTGTGGCCCGGCAGGAATGGACCTCCATCCGCCTGCCTTGTCCCAATCAAGCCTCAAATGGATCGCCCTGTCAATAGATAAATCAATCTCATTTATTTATTGACAGGAGCGACGGCCTTCCGCATTGTCTCGCCAAGGATCGCATGCCATGAACATGCGGCTGAGGGAGGACGAAGGCGTGACGGACACTGGCCACACAGTGCGCGAAGACGATGCCCCGCTGCCGGACCGCTATCATCGCGGGACGAACCAGACCGGCATGCGCCAGCTGAACGAGCGCCTTGTCCTGACGCTGTTGCGCCGCCTCGGCCCCATGCCGAAATCCGCCATTGCCCGCATGACCGGCCTGTCGGCGCAGACCGTTTCCGTGATCATGCGCGCGCTTGAAGTCGAAGGTCTGCTGATCCGCGAGGAGCCGGTGCGCGGCAAGGTCGGCCAACCATCCGTGCCGATGGCGCTCAATCCCGACGGGGCCTATTTTGTCGGCTTGAAGCTCGGACGGCGGTCTGCCGATATCGTGCTGACCGGCTTCACCGGAGATATCCTCGGCCAAGTTCACAAGATCTGGCCATGGCCGGAGCCCGAAACTGTCGCCAGCTTTACTGCCGCTTCCATCCGGGAGTTGACGGCAGGCCTTTCGCCCGCCCAGCGCGCCCGCATTGCCGGTCTCGGTGTCGCCATGCCGTTCCAGATGTGGGAATGGGCAGAAGCCATGGGCGCACCCGCCAGCGCCATCGAGGCCTGGCGTCATGTTGATATCCGCGCCGAATTGTCGGTGGCCACGGGCCTGCCGGTCTATGTCCAGAACGACGCCTCGGCGGCCTGCAATGCCGAGCTGGTGTTTGCGCCGGAAGGCGTCCCGCGCGATTTCCTTTATTTCTACATCGCCTTCTTTGCCGGTGGCGGCATCGTGCTCAATGGCGCGCTCTATCCGGGCCGCACCGGCAATGCAGGGGCGCTCGGCTCCATGCCAGTGACCGACAGGACTGGCAGGCTGTGCCAGTTGATCGATGTCGCGTCGCTGCGCACCCTTGAAAAGGCGCTCACCGCGTGCGGCCTTCCGGCAGAAAGCCTCTATGCCTCATCCGAGGATTGGGACGTCGATCCGGCCCTTCTTGACGACTGGATCGAAGGCGCGGCCCATGGGCTGGCACAGGCCATCCTCGCTTCCGCCAGCGTGATCGATTTTTCCGCCGCCATCATTGACGGCTGGATGCCAAAGGGCGTGCGCGCACGGCTTGTCGCGGCCACCACCCGCCATCTCGACAGCCTGAACCAGGCAGGCATTGAACCGCTGGAAATCCGCGAAGGCTCGGTCGGCTTCAATGCCCGCGCGTTGGGCGCGGCGACCTTGCCTTTGGCGGAAAAGTTTCTTGCGGGCCAGACCCACGACACCGGAGACACCTGACCATGCTGATCGGCATTCCTCCGCTTCTTGGTCCTGAGTTTCTGGCCATTCTGCGCGCCATGGGTCATGGCGACGAGATCGCCATTGTCGATGGCAATTATCCGGCTTCCGAGCATGGCCGCCGTGTGATCCGATGCGATGGCCACGGGTTGATCGATGTGGCCCGCGCCGTGCTGAGCGTGCTGCCGGTGGATGATTTCGTGCCCGAAGCCCTATTCCGTGCGGCGCCCGGCGGCGATCCGGCAAAGGCCGATCCGATCCACCACCGGATGGACGAACTTTGCGCAGAAAAGGCGCGCGGCCATCGTCTCGTGCCGCTCGCCGGACCAGAGTTTTATGACCGCGTGCGCGCGGCCTATGCCGTGGTTGCCACATCCGAACCGGCGCTCTATGCCAACATGATCATCAGAAAGGGAGTGATCCGGCCATGATCCTGTGCTGCGGCGAATCGCTGATCGACATGCTGCCGTGCACGGCAGGCGATGGCGAGGCGATGTTTGCGCCCCATTGCGGCGGCGCGGTGTTCAACACCGCGATTGCCCTTGGCCGCCTTGGCGCACTGGCAGGCTTCATTTCCGGCATTTCCACCGACATGTTCGGCGTGCAGCTGGCCGAGGCCCTGACTGCGTCAAAGGTCGATGTCTCCCGCATCATCCGCTCCGGCCGGCCGACCACGCTGGCCTTCGTGCAACTGGTCAACGGCCAGGCGAAATACGCCTTTTATGACGAAATGACCGCCGGGCGCATGATCACGCCGGACGATATGCCGGACATCGGCGACGATGTGGATGCGCTGTTCTTTGGCGGCATCAGCCTTGTGGTGGAGCCCGGCGGCCTCGCCTATGAGGCGCTGATGCTGCGCGAGGCTGGCAAGCGCACGCTGATGATCGACCCTAACATCCGCCCCGGATTCATCCGCGACGAGGCGACCTACCGGGCACGCCTGTCCCGCATGATCGCGGCAGCCACCATCGTGAAATTGTCAGACGAGGACCTGCACTGGCTGGAAGGCCCGGGCTTTGCCGGCGATCTTGCCCGCGCGATCCTGCAGCGCGGACCGAAGGTCGTGCTCATCACCGGTGGCGCCGAAGGTGCCGGTGCCTGGTTTGGCGGGCACGAGGTCCATGTCCCGGCCCGCCGTGTCGACGTGGTGGACACGGTGGGAGCAGGCGACACCTTCAATGCGGGCTTCCTGGCAGGGCTTGCCAAGGCTGATGCCTTGTCCCTGGAGGCGATCTCCGCCATTGATCCGGCCACCATTCGGGCTGCCATGGAACTCGGCGTCCATGCCGCTGCGGTCACCGTGTCGCGGGCGGGGGCCAACCCTCCCTGGGCATCCGAACTTGCGGCGTCTGATTTGGCGTGAACCGTCAGGCGGCCGCGCGCTTGCGGTGCGCCAGCATGTCTGCTGGCAGGAGCCGGACCCGGCTGCCGCGATTTTCATAGGCACCGCGATCATATTTCGCGCTGGCAATGTCCTGCCAAAGCGGCAGATTCGCGTAGAGGAAAGCCTGCTGGCGGTCGGTCGCCATCGGCATGTCCATGCGCACAAGCGTCTCGTTGGCCACGATCACGATGACGCGCATGGCGCCGTTCATCATCGAGAAAGCCTGCCCGTCGAGCACTTCGGTGAAATTGGTGTCGATGCGTTCCAGTTTCATGATCATATCCCTGACTGTCGCCCGCCTTGAATGATCATCCGACCGGAAGTTCACTGCTTCCTTTCAGGAAACCGCCGCATTTTAACGGTCCGCCCCGTTTTCTGTTCACCACAAGGTTTTTCAACAGCTTGCAGAAACAAAAAGAGCGCCTCTCGGGCGCTCTTTTCAGCATTTT
This sequence comes from Zhengella sp., assembly GCA_041738295.1. Lineage (GTDB taxonomy): Bacteria > Pseudomonadota > Alphaproteobacteria > Rhizobiales > Rhizobiaceae > Zhengella. The sequence continues at coordinate 8,219 of JBGSQC010000191.1, forward strand.
TCGATGTGAGCCGGGTCAGGCGACGGCGCGGGCCAGCGCGCACTGGCTCCACAGGTCAGACAGCGCACCGGCCAGATGGGCAATGTCGGCATCCGAATGATAGGGCGACGGCGTGATGCGCAGGCGCTCGGTGCCCTTGGGCACGGTCGGATAATTGATCGGCTGGACATAGACGCCATAATTGTCGAGCAGGATGTCCGACAGCCATTTGCACTTGACCGGATCCTTCACCATCACCGGGATGATGTGGCTCGGGTTCATCATGTGCGGAATGCCGCGCGCATCCAGCGTGGCGCGAACCTTGGCAACGCGCTCCTGATGCCGGGCACGCTCGAACTGGCTGGCCTTCAGATGGCGGATCGAAGCGGCAGCACCGGCAGCGAGCGCAGGCGGCAGGGCAGTGGTGAAGATGAAGCCCGAGGCAAAGGACCGCACGAAATCGACCATTGCCGCAGAGCCGGAAATGTAGCCGCCAATCACGCCGAAGGCCTTGCCGATCGTGCCTTCGATGACCGTGATGCGGTCCATCAGGCCTTCGCGCTCGGCAATGCCACCGCCGCGCGGACCATAGAGGCCGACCGCATGAACCTCGTCGAGATAGGTCATGGCACCGAATTCGTCAGCCAGATCGCAGATTTCCTTCATCGGCGAAATGTCGCCGTCCATGGAATAGACGCTCTCGAAGGCGATCATCTTGGGCGCCTTGGGATCGGCGGCCTCCAGCTTGGCGCGAAGGTCCTTCACGTCATTGTGCTTCCAGATCACCTTGTCGCAACGCGAGTGACGGATGCCTTCGATCATCGAGGCATGGTTCTTCTCGTCGGTGAAGCAGATGATGCCGGGGATCCGGGCCAGCAGCGTGCCGAGCGCAGCCCAGTTGGACACATAGCCCGACGTGAACAGAAGCGCGGCTTCCTTGCCGTGAAGATCCGCCAGTTCATTTTCCAGCAGCACGTGGAAATGGTTCGTACCGGAAATATTGCGCGTGCCGCCGGCGCCTGCGCCGCAGCGGTCGATCGCATCCTTCATCGCATGGACGACGGCGGGATGCTGGCCCATGCCGAGATAATCGTTTGAGCACCAGACGGTAACATCGCGCGTCTCGCCATTCTGGTGGCGGACAGCGCGCGGGAACGAGCCGGATTGGCGCTCCAGGTCAGCAAAAACGCGGTAATTGCCTTCCTTTTTCAGGTCAGCCAACCGCTCCTGGAAATGCGTTTCAAAGTCCATCCCGTTTTCTCCCGCCGTCACATGCAGTCGTTTGCATGTTTATTATCGTACCCGGTGAGGTTTGGCCAGTGCGAAAAGTCACACTTTTGGCAAAGCCTTCGGTTGGGGCCGCCCGTCAAGCCCGGCACATCATGGCCGATATGGCATCCGGAGCCAACCCCGCTTGGCTGCTACTATTTGTCATCGTTCTAAAGACAGTCCTTGAGCGAGATCAAGTGGCGGCAAAAAGCTGCCTCCGGGAAATGTCTTTTTCTGCACGAACCCACATCAGATGAGCGCCTCCCGCTGGCGGGCGGGAGGCGCAAGGCCGTTCGTTGGTGCAAACAACCTGCCGCTAGAATGCAGCGCCGCATGATAGCCGCGCCGGATTGCCAATCCAAGCCATGATGCATGCAGATGCCGCAAGCATGCCCATTTCCGCGCCATCTGCATCCTGGATGCAAAAAGAATAGGCAACATGCAGGATTGCCTATTTGTTCGGCGCTCAGGGTCTTTTTGCGGTGCAACAAATTGGAATCCAAGCGCATTCCGCCTCGCGGGCTGTTGTCGCCGAAACTGGCACGGCAGTTGCTAATCCCTTTGCGGTGCAAACAAACCTGTCGGAGTTTTCCATGACCGCATTGAAGAAGACCACGCTTGCCGGCCTCGCCGCGATGCTCGCTGCCTCCACCCTGTCGTTCTCGGCCCATGCCGAGGACACCATCAAGGTCGGCATCCTGCATTCGCTTTCCGGAACGATGGCGATTTCCGAAACCACGCTGAAGGACGCCATGCTGATGCTCATTGACGAGCAGAACAAGAAGGGCGGACTTTTGGGCAAGAAGCTGGAAGCCGTTGTGGTTGACCCGGCTTCCGACTGGCCGCTGTTTGCCGAAAAGGCGCGTGAACTCGTCGCCAAGGACAAGGTTTCCGCCGTGTTCGGTTGCTGGACCTCGGTGTCGCGCAAGTCCGTGCTGCCGGTCTTCAAGGAGCTGAACAGCATCCTGTTCTACCCCGTCCAGTACGAGGGCGAGGAAAGCGAGCGCAACGTGTTCTACACCGGCGCCGCCCCGAACCAGCAGGCCATCCCGGCTGTCGACTATATGGAAAAGGAAGAAGGCGTGGAGCGTTGGGTGCTGGCGGGCACCGACTACGTCTATCCGCGCACGACCAACAAGATCCTCGAGGCCTATCTTCTGGCCAAGGGCGTGAAGCCCGAAGACATCATGGTCAACTACACGCCGTTCGGTCATTCCGATTGGCAGACCATTGTCGCCGACATCAAGAAGTTCGGCTCGGCCGGCAAGAAGACCGCTGTCGTCTCGACCATCAATGGTGATGCCAACGTTCCCTTCTACAAGGAACTGGGCAATGCCGGCATCAAGGCCGAAGACATCCCGGTCGTCGCCTTCTCGGTCGGCGAAGAGGAACTGGCCGGTCTCGACACCACTCCGCTGGTCGGCCATCTGGCTGCCTGGAATTATTTCCAATCCGCAGATGCTCCGGCCAATGCCGAGTTCATCAAGACCTGGAAAGCCTACACCAAGAACGACAAGCGCGTGACCAACGACCCGATGGAAGCCCACTACATCGGCTTCAACATGTGGATCAAGGCCGTCGAAAAGGCCGGTACCATTGATCCGGACAAGGTGATCGACGCGCTGCCGGGCATCGAGGCCCCGAACCTTTCGGGCGGAATGTCCAAGATGCTCGCCAACCACCACATCACCAAGCCGGTGCTCGTGGGCGAAATCCAGGCCGACGGCCAGTTCGAGACCGTCTGGAAGACCGAAGGCCTCGTGCCGGGCGATGCCTGGACCGACTTCCTGCCGGAATCCAAGGTGCTCGAAGCCGATTGGGTTGATTTGAAGTGCGGCAACTACAACACCGAGACCAAGACCTGCCTCGGCGACGCCAAGTGATTGAGGCCTCCCAAGCCTGATCGGGAAGGGGGCGGCACCCGCGCCGCCCCCTTCGTTCCCGGAGCCCCTGTTTCGGCCCAAGGCCGGAATTGCCGACCCCGAAAGTCCAAGCGCCCATGAACCTCCTGATCCGCTTCCTTCTCCTGCTTGTCGTCCTCATCGGTGCCGGCCGGTCCGCCCATGCGCAGGCCGATGATGCCGCCCTGCGCGCCCTCGTCGGCAGCTTTGCCACCGCAACGAATTTCAACGAGATCGGCAAGGTCGTGGATGATCTGGTCGCGCTGGGTGATCCGCGCGCAGCCCTCTCGCTCAATGCCCTTTCCGAGGGCGAACTGGTGGTGCGCAGCGCCGACAAGGCGCTCTTCATCGTACGTGGTACGGCTGATCCTGCCACTCTTCTCGATCCGGTGAGCGGCGAGGCGGCAGGCGAAGCCCCGCAGGCCGCTCTCACCAAGGTCAAGATCAAGAATTCGCTGCGCCGCGACATCCGTGATGCTGTCGGTGCGCTGACCCTGTCAGCGCCTGATGCCACAGTGCGCGCTGCCGCAGTTCGAACGCTTGTCGCCAATCCTGATCCCTCCATGCTGGACAGCATCGAGGCTGCGCTTGCCAAGGAAAGCGATGCCGCCATCAAGATCTTGCTGGAAACCGCGCGCGCCGCCGCCATCCTGCGCTCCGACCGTGACGAAACCGCCAAGGCCGAAGCCGTCGATGCCATTGCCGCCATCGGCTCGCGCGATGCCATGGGCCTGCTCACCCAGTTTGCTGCCACCGCCGAGGGCGACCTCAAGGCGCGCGCCGACAAGGCCGTCACCCGCATCGAGGACCGCCTCGCGCTGTGGAACCTCGCCCAGAACGGGCTTTACGGCCTGTCGCTCGGTTCCGTGTTGCTGCTGGCGGCTATCGGCCTTGCCATCACCTTCGGCGTCATGGGCGTCATCAACATGGCCCATGGCGAACTGGTGATGATCGGCGCCTACACCACTTTCATGGTGCAGGAGGTGATCCGCGCCTCCGCGCCCTGGCTGATCGACTGGTCGCTGCTGATCGCCCTGCCGCTTGCCTTCCTCGTGTCAGGCGCTGTCGGCCTCGTCATGGAGCGCGGCATCATCCGCGTCCGCTATGGCCGCCCGCTGGAAACCCTGCTTGCCACCTGGGGTGTGTCGCTCATCCTGCAGCAGGCAGTGCGCACCATTTTCGGCCCGACCAACCGCGAAGTGTCCAACCCGGCCTTCATGTCGGGCGCGGTGCAGCTGGGCGACATTTCCATCACCTGGAATCGGCTCTACATCATCTTCTTTGCGCTGGCCGTCTTTGCCGTGCTGCTCTGGGCGATCAACCGCACATCACTTGGCCTCAAGATGCGCGCTGTCACCCAGAACCGCCGCATGGCGTCCGCCATGGGTATCCGCACGCCCTGGGTCGACGCCATGACCTTTGCGCTCGGTTCCGGCGTGGCGGGGCTTGCCGGTGTTGCCCTTTCGCAGATCGACAATGTCTCGCCCAATCTCGGCCAGGGCTACATCATCGACAGCTTCATGGTGGTGGTCTTCGGCGGCGTCGGCAATCTCTGGGGCACGCTGGTCGGCGCGATGTCGCTCGGCATCGTCAACAAGTTCCTTGAACCCTATGCCGGTGCCGTGCTCGGCAAGATCCTCGTGCTGGTCTTCATCATCATCTTCATCCAGAAGCGTCCGCGCGGCCTCTTCGCCCTCAAGGGAAGGTCGGTGGAAGCATGATCACCCAGCGCCTATTCGCCAAGGGCTTCACCACGCCCATCCTGGTCACCATCGCCCTCATCCTCGGCTTGGCTGTCCTTGTGCCAGTGCTGCATCTGGCGCTGCCGGAGGAGAGCGCCTTCCATGTGCCGGCCTATATCGTCGCGCTCGTCGGCAAATATCTCACCTATGCCCTTCTGGCCTTGGCGCTGGATCTGGTCTGGGGCTATGCCGGCATCCTGTCGCTCGGCCATGGCGCGTTCTTTGCGCTCGGGGGCTATGCCGTCGGCATGCACATGATGCGGGCCATCGGCGAACGCGGCGTCTATGGCAATCCGGATCTGCCGGACTTCATGGTGTTCCTGAATTGGCAGGAGTTGCCCTGGTACTGGTGGGGCTTCGACCAGTTCGGCTTCGCCGTCGCCATGGCATTGCTGGTGCCGGGGGCGCTGGCCTTTGTCTTCGGCTGGCTGGCCTTCCGCTCGCGCATCACCGGCGTCTACTTCTCGATCATCAGCCAGGCGATGGTGTTCGCGCTGATGTTGGCCTTCTTCCGCAACGATTTCGGTTTCGGCGGCAACAACGGCCTGACCGACTTCAAGGACATTCTTGGCTTCAACGTGCAGGCCGCCGGCACGCGCGCCGCGTTGTTTGCGGCGTCCGCAATCGCGCTCGGGCTCACCGTCGTGCTCTG
>JBGSQC010000059.1:0-4229 GCA_041738295.1 Zhengella sp.
TTGCCAGAAGGGCAGCATCCAGCGCGGCACGGTCCTCCTCGGTCTCGCTGACCTCCGGCACGTCGAGCACACCGCGCAGCGCGAGGATGCCGTCGGCAGACGCCGGCGCAAAACCGTGGTCGCGATGCAGGCGCACCGCCAGATCGGAGACGGCAGCAAGGAAGGTCTCGTTGATGACCGGCGAAGGCGCCTGGACAGTGCGGTTCAGGGACAGGTTGGCGTAGATGTTTCCGCGCGAGAACGCACCTTGCAGGGCAGCGCGCACCGGCTGCTCCAGCCGCTCCATGCCCTGCGGCAGCCGCATGCGCACCTCAAGGCCCTTGCCGTTGACCGATTTCAGTTCCAAGGAAAAGGACGCGCCGGTCACGGCTCCGCTGGCAAGGGCAAAGCCGGTCATGGATTGCAATGTCATGCGCCCGTCCCCCACCCCTTGTTCGTCTATTGCGGCTTGGCTTCCGTTTCGCCTGCAGGCTTCTCAGCCGCTGCCTTGGCGGCTTCCTCGGCCTTCTTCTCAAGCTCGCGCCAGCGGCGCACATTGTTATTGTGCTCTTCCAGCGTGGCGGCAAACACATGGCCGCCGGTGCCATCGGCGACGAAGAACAGATCCTCTGTGACGGAGGGATTGGCGACGGCCTCCAGCGCGGCGCGGCCCGGATTGGCAATCGGCGTCGGCGGCAGTCCGTCGATCGTGTAGGTGTTGTAGGGCGTCGGCTTCTCGATGTCGGACTTGTAGATCGGACGGTCGGAGGGTTTACCGGCGCTGCCGAAAATGCCGTAAATGATGGTCGGATCGGATTGCAGGCGCATGCCCTTGCGCAACCGGTTGATGAACACCGATGCCACGCGCGGACGCTCATCGGCGCGCCCGGTTTCCTTCTCGACAATCGAAGCAAGCGTCACGAACTCGTTGATGTCCTTGACCGGGATCGAGGGATCACGACGGTCCCAGATGCGCTTGACCAGATCAGACTGGGCCTTCTGCATCCGGTCAACAATTTCCTGCCGGGTGGTGCCGCGCTCGAATTTCTGAGTATCGGCGATGAGGCTGCCCTCTGGCGGCATTTCCGACGGCATCTCTCCGGTCAGGATCTCGCTCTCGGCGATGCGGGCCAAGACCTGGGCCACTGTCCAGCCTTCGGGAATCGTCAGCGAATAGAGGATGGACCGGCCGCTTTCGAGCAGATCCATGATCTCCTTCATGGAGGCGCCGGCCTTGATCTCGTATTCGCCGGCCTTCAGCTTGCCGTCCTTGCCATAGGCACGCACGCCGAGCGCAAAGGTGCGCTGGTCGGTGATGAGATTGCGCTGGGCCAGCAGATCGGCGATCCGGCTGGTCCCGGCTTCCTTGGGCACGGAGAAGGTGGTGGTGCGTTCCGACGGGCCAGGCTCGTGGAACCAGCCGCGGCCAAGCCAAAGCGCGATGCCGATGGCCGCAATCGAGAAGATGATCACCGACATGAGGAAATTCAGGAACACGACCAGCTGGCTGCGGGCGGTGCGTGACCGGCGCGGCGGCGGAGCGCCCTGCTCCGGGCGCAGAACCTGGCTCGGCGACTTGGGCACGATGGGTGCCCCGTCCTGTCGGCCATATCGATTGTCAGGCGTCTCGTTCATCGTTGTCCAGCCATCCTGCCCGTCGGGTAACTCCGGTGCCGATTGTGCCATTCATTATGGCGAAACAGCGATTGGCGTCCTCAGCCGGCGTAGCGCTTGAACACCAGCGAGGCATTTGTGCCGCCAAATCCAAAGGAATTTGACAAGGCGACATTGATTTCGCGCTCGCGGGCCACGTGCGGAACCAGGTCAAGGGCGGTTTCCACCGCCGGATTGTCCAGGTTTATGGTGGGCGGCGCGATGTTGTCGCGAATCGCCAGCAGCGAGAAAATGGCTTCCGCCGCCCCTGCCGCACCCAGAAGGTGGCCGATCGACGACTTGGTCGACGACATGGATATCTTCGAGGCCGCGTTGCCGACAAGACGCTCCACTGCACCAAGCTCGATCGTGTCGGCCATGGTGGAGGTGCCATGGGCGTTGATGTAGTCGACATCAGACGGTGTCAGCCCGGCGCGCTTCAATGCATTGGTCATGCAGCGGAAGGCGCCGTCGCCATCTTCGGACGGCGCGGTGATGTGATACGCGTCGCCGGTCAGGCCATAGCCGACCACTTCGCCATAGATCTTTGCGCCACGTGCAAGCGCGTGTTCCAGCTCTTCCAGAACAACAATCCCGGCGCCCTCGCCCATGACGAACCCGTCGCGGTCGGCGTCATAGGGGCGCGACGCCTTTTCAGGCGTATCGTTGTTCTTGGTCGAAAGCGCCTTGCAGGCGGCAAATCCGGCAAGCGAGAGGCGGGTGATCGGCGCTTCCGCACCGCCGGCCACCATCACATCGGCATCGCCGAAAATAATGAGGCGGGACGCATCACCGATGGCATGGGCGCCGGTCGAGCAGGCCGTGACGACGGCGTGATTCGGACCCTTGAAGCCATGGCGTATCGACACCTGGCCGGACACCATGTTGGCGATATTTCCGGGAATGAAGAAGGGCGAAATGCGCCGCGGGCCTTTTTCAGCCAGCGTCTGGGTCATTGACGAGATGCCGTCGATGCCGCCGATGCCCGAGCCGATCATCACGCCGGTGGCGCACTGGTCTTCGTAGCTCTCGGCTTTCCAGCCTGAATCGGCAATGGCCTCCTCGGCGGCAGCAATGCCGTAGAGGATGAAGTCGCCGATCTTGCGCTGTTCCTTGGGCTCCAGAAAGGCATCCGGATTGAAGGTATGATTGGTGCCATCGCCGCGAGGGACGACATGGGCAATGCGGCAGGCCAGATCCGACGTATCGAATTGGTCAACGGCCCTGGCGGCAGACTTGCCGGCCAGAATCTGTTTCCAAGTGTGTTCTGCACCCATGCCGAAGGGAGAAAGGAGGCCGATGCCAGTGACAACTACGCGTCTCATGGAGCACCTCCAGCGTGTTCAGCGTGTGCAGGAAACAACTTTGCCCGAACGGGGGAACCCGGCGGCGCGAGCCGCCGGTCCCAAGATCAAGCCGAAGCCTTGCTGATGAACTTCACTGCGTCGCCGACCGTCAGGATGGTCTCGGCAGCATCGTCGGGGATTTCCACGCCGAATTCTTCTTCGAAAGCCATGACCAGCTCGACGGTGTCGAGGCTGTCTGCGCCCAGATCATCGATGAAGGACGCGCCTTCGTTGACCTTGTCGGCATCAACACCCAGATGCTCAACAACGATTTTCTTAACGCGGTCTGCGATATCGCTCATGTCGGAACCCTCGACTTGGTTTAAAGTGTGCCCTCGTTAGCGGAAGGCCTGCCGCTAATCAAGCTGAAAGATGACGGAATTGTGGGGTATCCCCGGTTTGTCTTCACGGTTTGACTGATCGCCCCGTCTCCACCCGAATTGTCTCCCCCTTCCGGTCCGCAAGCGTTCCGGAAGGCCTCCATGGCCGCATTAGCATGATTGCCGCCCGGCGGCAAAGTGCAAATAAGGACGCAGGCGCAACCGGCCTTTGTCAGATCATTGCCATGCCGCCATTGACGTGGATGGTCTGGCCGGTGACGTAGCCGGCGCCATCGGAAGCAAGCCAGGCGACAGCCGAGGCGATCTCGGTGCCCTTGCCCATGCGCTTCATGGGAATGGCACCCATGATGGCTTCCTTCTGCTTGTCGTTCAGCTTTTCGGTCATGTCGGATTCGATGAAGCCCGGTGCCACGCAATTGACAGTGACATTGCGGCTGGCGATTTCCTGGCCCAAGGACTTGGTCATGCCGATCATGCCCGCCTTGGCAGCACAATAATTGGCCTGGCCGGGATTGCCGGTGACGCCGACCACGGAGGTGATGTTGATGATGCGGCCATGGCGGCGGCGCATCATCGGATGCGTCAGTTCGCGCGTCAGGCGGAACACCGAGGTCAGGTTGATCTCCAGCACATCGTCCCAATCCTTGTCGGACATGCGCACGAACAGGCCATCGCGGGTGATGCCGGCATTGTTGACCAGGATATCGACGCCTTCGAGATCGGCTTCGGCCTTGGCGGCAAGTGCCTTCACGGCATCACGGTCCGACAGGTTGGCGGGCAGAAGCACGGCTCGCGAGCCCAGATCAGCGGCCAGCGCCTCCAGCTTTTCCACCCGCGTGCCATGCAGGCCGACGGTTGCGCCAAGCGCATGGAGCTGGCGGGCAATCGCCTCGCCAATGCCGCCGGTGGC
>JBGSQC010000236.1:0-30594 GCA_041738295.1 Zhengella sp.
CGCACTCGGCAGCCGCCTTCTTGCCAGCGATGATGAGGCCGAGGCTCGCGCCATCGCCGAGCGCCTTGACGGCCTGAACAAGGAGCGTCAGGCGATGGAGCAGGTGATGCTGGAAGAGGCCAAGGCGCAGGCCATGGCCGAGATGGCCCATGGCAACGGGCCTGCCGTGCTGATCACCGAAAGCGATAGCTGGCATCCCGGCATTGTCGGACTGCTGGCGTCGCGCCTGAAGGACGCCATGCGCCGCCCGGCCTTCGCCATCGCCTTTGATGCCAATGGCAAGGGCACCGGATCGGGCCGCTCGATCCCGGGCTTCGATCTCGGGCGGCTGGTGGGAAAGGCCGTGCACGAAGGATTGCTGGTCAAGGGTGGCGGCCATGCCATGGCGGCCGGCATCACGGTCGAGCGGTCAAGGCTGGGCGCGCTCCGCGCCTGGTTCGAGGAGCAGGCTGCTGCCCAAATTGCCGAACTTGGGGCAGGCGCATCGCTGAAGATCGATGCCGGCCTGTCGGTCGATGGCGCGACACGAGAATTGCTCGATGTGCTGGAGCGGGCGGGTCCCTATGGGGCCGGCCATTCGCAGCCGGTCTTTGCCTTTCCCCGCCACCGGATCGTCTCTATCATGCCGATGGGGGCGGCCGGTGCGCATTTCCGCGTCACACTGGAATCGGGAACGGGCCGCAAGGCTGATGCTGTGGCCTTCCGTGCAGCCGGAACCGATCTGGGTGATTTCCTGATGCGCAAGCGCGGCGAGATTGTCCATCTTGCCGGAACGCTCTCGATCAACCATTGGAATGGTCAGGAGCGGGTGCAAATCCGCCTGCTGGATGCTGCCGAGAACCGGTGATTTTGAGACGTCAGGTCAGGCGATGACCGCGATCAGCCGCTTGATGTCGCTCATGCGGTGCATGGCTTCCTCGTAGCCGAGATCAATGGCTTCGGAAGCACGATGAAACTCGGTGAGACCCACCTGCGCCATCGCCGGGAACAGTGACAGGTCTGGCGGATCGCCGGCAAGGCGGGCCCGCGCAATGCGATCCTGGATGATGTTGAAGGCTTCCACCATCACGCCGGTGATGCCGAGCTTTTGCGCCTTGAGTGCATCGGCTTCGCCCTGTCCGTTGAGAGCGGCGATGCCCGATGCTGCATGCTTGACGACGGCGGCCCGGCCGAACAGGTCGTAATGCAGGTTGACGGCGACGACGAGCCGCTGCTCATGCGCCCGGCAGACCGACACTGGAACCGGGTTGACCAGAGCGCCATCGACCAGCAGGCGGCCATTGGCATTGATCGGTTCGAACACGCCGGGCAGTGCATAGGAAGCGCGCATGGCGGTGATCAAGTTGCCGGAATGCAGCCAGATTTCATGACCGGTCATGATTTCGGTCGCCACGCAGACAAACGGCGCGGGCAAGTCGTCGAAGGTCAGGCCTTCCATGTGCTCGCGCATCCGCTGGTCCAGCCGCATGCCGCCGAGCAGGCCGGAGCCGCCGAAATTCAGGTCAAGCAATCCCAGCATTCGCCGCTTGGTGAGCGAGCGCGCAAATTCTTCCAACTCGTTGAGCTTGCCTGCCAGATAGCAGCCACCGACCAAGGCACCGATCGATGTGCCGGCGATCATGCCGACCTTGACACCGGATTCGTCCAGCGCACGCAGCACACCAATATGGGCCCAGCCGCGCGCCGCGCCGCCGCCAAGCGCCAGCGCTATGCCTTTTTGCGATGGAGATGGGGCAGGGGAAAGCGGAGGAACATCATGGACGGTCGCCGGGATGCCCGGTGGCACGGCCTTGTCCTTGCGATGTGAAGCCCATTGCAGCATGGCAGGACTCCTTTCCCTGAGCGTCAACTTATCATCATCCTGGTTGATATCAGGTAAACCAGTGCTGAACGACTTGTATCGTTGCGGTTCACCCTTTGCTGTAGACGCTTTGCGCATCGAAACGCGCTGGCGTTCCGTCGTCTTCCAGCACGGCTTGGCCGCCCTCGGCACGCGCAATCCGGTAAAAGCAGGAGCGCTTTCCGGTGTGGCAGGTCGCATCATGGCCATCGACACGCACCCGGATCCAGATCGCATCCTGGTCGCAATCGGTGCGTATCTCCACCACGTGCTGGAGATTTCCGGAGGTCTCTCCCTTCTTCCAAAGCTGGTTGCGAGAGCGCGACCAGTAATGCGCAATGCCGGTTTCCAGCGTCAGCGCCAAGGCCTGCGCATTCATGAACGCCACCATCAGAGGCATGTTGTCGGTCGCATCGGTGACGACAGCGGTAATCAGTCCGTTTGCATCGAAACGCGGCGTAAACGCCGTGCCCTGTTCAAGGGCGCGCTTGTCGGTGGAGGGGGGAGAGAATGGCGAAAGGGTCATGGCGGTTCCGTAAATGGCGGAACCGCCGGCCTTTTACTTGCCGCCAGCAGCCCGCACGAGCGAGATGAAACGAACCTGCTCTTCCGGGCTGTCGCGGAAGGCGCCGGTGAAAGTCATGGTCGTGGTGGTCGATCCTTGCTGGCGAATGCCGCGCATGGCCATGCACATGTGCTCGGCCTCGATCATCACCGCGACGCCGCGCGGGTTTAGCACGTCCTGGATGGAAGCGGCAATCTGCGCGGTCATGGCCTCCTGCGTCTGCAGGCGGCGGGCAAAGATGTCGACCACGCGGGCGATCTTGGACAGGCCCAGCACCTTGCCGTCCGGCAGATAGGCAACATGCGCCTTGCCGATGATCGGCACCATGTGGTGCTCGCAATGGGAATGGAAATGGATGTCGCGCACCACGACGAGATCGTCATAGCCGGCCACTTCCTCAAAGGTGCGGCCAAGCGCTTCTGCCGGATCGGCATTGTAGCCGCCAAACAGCTCCTCATAGGCCTTAACCACCCGCGACGGCGTATCGAGCAAGCCTTCGCGGTTCGGATTTTCTCCAACCCAGCGCAACAGCGTGTGCACCGCGGCTTCCGCTTCCGCGCGGCTGGGGCGCTCATTCTTGGCAAGTATCATCCGGTCACTGTCCGGTGCAGGGAAGGTCTTGACGATGGCATCCATGAAGGCGTCTCCCGTAGTTCCTCTCTCAAATACGGAGGAACGAGTTGAACGGACCACTGCCTGACACGGATTTTTTCCGTACCGTCTGGTGGCGTCTCCTGCCGAACCCAAGGAGGCTGTTCTTTTGCACAGCTTGCCCTGCGGCCTAGGCCAACCTTATATATGGCGTGGCAGGCGAATGCAAAGATGCGCACGCCATTTTGATGCCGATGCGCGCCGCAACAGGAAAATGCCGTGATGGACGACGTCTACAATGCAAAAATCCTTGGCTTTGCGGGCAATATTCCCCGCATGCCACGCCTTTCGGCTCCCGATGCGAGTGCGACCGCCCATTCCAAGCTGTGCGGCTCGACGGTCACTGTCGATCTCAAGGTGCGCGACGGCGTGGTGACGGAATTTGCCCATGAGGTGAAGGCCTGCGCGCTTGGCCAGGCGTCGTCCTCGGTCATGGCAAACCACATTGTCGGCGCCACTGTGGAGGAACTGCGGCAAGTGCGCGAGACCATGCTCCGCATGCTGAAGGAAAACGGCGCTCCGCCGGAGGGCCGCTTTGCCGACCTGAAATATCTGGAACCTGTGCGCGACTACAAGGCCCGCCACGCTTCCACCATGCTGTCCTTCGACGCCGTGGTCGATTGCCTCGACCAGATCGAGCGCAAGGCGGAGGCGGCAGCATGAGACCGTCCGAAGCGCTCGCACTTCACCGCGAGGAAGCGCTCGCCATCCTTGCGCGCTATCCTGTCGCCAATCCGCGCATCTTCGGATCTGTTGCACGCGGCGAGGATGTCGAGGGTAGCGACATTGACATAGTGGTCGATCCACTCGACGGATGTTCCTACCGGCATTTCTTTCGCATCGAAGACGCTATGCGTTCTTTGTTGCAAGTCGATGTCGATGTGCACACCATGCCGGAATTTGGTGATCGCATGCGCTCGCGGATTGAAAAAGACCTGAGGCCGTTGTGATGCCAAAGGCCGGTCGGTCGGTGATGGACTATCTGCTTCATCTGGACGAGTGGATCGGAAAGATGCAGATGGTGGAACGTGACATTGCTGCAACCAATTCGTCGCCGAACCAGGTCCAGGAACTGGCATTGGCCCGAACATTGGAGGTGATTGGCGAGATCAGTGGTCGTCTGATTGCCGAACATCCAGAATGGGCTTCTGACAAGCGGTCTCTCGTTTTGGATGACGCCTATCGCCTGCGCAACAAGCTCATCCATGGCAATGACGGCTTGGACTCCCGATTGTTGCTGGAAATAGCCCGAACGGATGTGCCGGATATGCATCGTTTGGTAACGGGCTGGATATCCGCACTCGACGGACGCCATGGGCCGTAATTTCTCCGACCCTTGGCGCAAGACGCCGGGCAGGCTTCTCGGCACCGGTATTATCCGCCTTTATCAGCTGACCTTGTCCGGCTTTATCGGCAATTCCTGCCGCCACATGCCCACCTGCTCGGAATATGGCTATGAGGCGATTGCCCGCCACGGATTATGGAGCGGCGGCTGGCTGACGCTGTTCAGGGTAGGGCGCTGTGGGCCGGGCGGCACCTGCGGCATCGACAATGTGCCGGTGACGCTGGACCCCGACCAGCATTGGTGGACGCCTTGGCGGTTCCTGCGCAACGGCCGCCACATTCACGACCACGGTTAAGCGCAACCGCGCCGAAACCCTTGCCCGATCAGGCCAAATCACCTAACTAAGCGCCGCATCACTGCCACAACCCACCCGCGCCCGTAGGCGGGACTGGAACACAGGAGAAGACATGATGGCATCTGCCGTTTCCCTTTCATTTCCCGATGGTTCAAAGCGCGATTATGCCGCCGGCACGACCGGCCGCGATGTCGCCGACGCCATTTCCAAGTCGCTGGCCAAGAAGGCTGTCGCCATCGCCATCAACGGCGAGCTGCGCGACCTTTCCGACCCGATCACGGACGGCGCGATCGAGATCATCACCCGCGAAGATCCGCGCGCGCTGGAATTGATCCGCCACGATGCCGCCCATGTGATGGCAGAAGCCGTGCAGGAGCTTTGGCCCGGCACGCAGGTCACCATCGGCCCGGTCATCGAGAACGGCTTCTACTACGACTTCATGCGCTCCGAGCCCTTTACGCCGGAGGACCTGCCGAAGATCGAAAAGAAGATGAAGGAGATCATCGCCCGCAACCAGCCCTTCACCAAGCAGGTCTGGTCGCGCGACAAGGCGCGCCAGGTCTTTGCCGACAAGGGCGAGGCCTTCAAGGTGGAACTGGTTGACGCCATTCCCGCCGATCAGGACCTCAAGATCTACTACCAGGGCGACTGGTTTGACCTTTGCCGCGGGCCGCACATGGCCTCTACCGGCCAGATCGGCACGGCTTTCAAGCTGATGAAGCTGGCGGGCGCCTACTGGCGCGGCGACGCCAACAACCCCATGCTGACGCGCATCTATGGCACCGCGTGGGCCGACCAGCAGCAGCTGGATGCCTATGTGCACATGCTGGAGGAAGCCGAAAAGCGCGACCACCGCAAGCTTGGCCGCGAGATGGACCTGTTCCACTTCCAGGAGGAAGGGCCGGGCGTCGTCTTCTGGCACGCCAAGGGCTGGCGCATGTTCCAGAGCCTGGTGTCTTACATGCGCCGCCGCCTGAACGAACAGGGCTATGACGAGGTGAACGCCCCGCAGATCCTCGACAAGAGCCTGTGGGAAACGTCAGGCCATTGGGGCTGGTACCAGGAAAACATGTTTGCGGTGAAGTCCGCCCATGCCTTCACCCATCCCGATGACGAGGAAGCCGATCACCGCGTCTTCGCCATCAAGCCCATGAACTGCCCCGGCCATGTGCAGATCTTCAAGCATGGCTTGAAGTCCTACAAGGATCTGCCGATCAAGCTTGCAGAATTCGGAAATGTGCATCGCTATGAGCCGTCCGGTGCGCTGCACGGGCTGATGCGCGTGCGCGGCTTCACGCAGGACGATGCGCACATCTTCTGCACCGAGGAACAGCTAGCCTCCGAATGCATGCGCATCAATGACCTGATCCTGTCGACCTATGGCGATTTCGGCTTTGACGGCATCACGGTTCTGCTGTCGACGCGGCCAGAAAAGCGCGTCGGTTCAGACGAAAACTGGGATCACGCCGAAGAAGTGATGCTGAAGGTGCTGAAGCAGATCGAGGCGCAGTCCGGTGGCAAGATCAAGACCGGCATCAATCCTGGTGAGGGCGCTTTCTATGGTCCGAAGTTCGAATATGTGCTGAAGGATGCCATCGGCCGTTCATGGCAGTGCGGAACCACGCAGGTGGACTTCAACCTGCCGGAACGCTTCGGCGCGTTCTACATCGACGACAAGTCCGACAAGCGCCAGCCGGTGATGATCCATCGCGCCATTTGCGGCTCGATGGAACGCTTCCTTGGTATCCTGCTGGAAAACTATGCCGGCCACATGCCGCTGTGGTTTGCACCCTTGCAGGTCGTCGTCGCCACCATCACGTCCGACGCCGATGATTATGCCCGCGAAGTGACAGCAAGGCTGAAGGAAGCCGGCCTTGTCGTTGAAGCCGATCTTCGCAATGAAAAGATCAACTACAAGGTTCGCGAACATTCGATGGGCAAGGTCCCGGCCATCCTCGTCTGCGGCAAGCGCGAGGCCGAGGAGGGCACGGTCAACCTGCGCCGCCTCGGCAGCCAGAACCAGGAATCGATGACGGTCGAGGAAGCAGTCAACAGGCTGGTGGAGGAAGCGACGCCTCCGGATCTGGTGCGCAAGGCGCAAGCCAAGGCCGCCCGTCTCAATTGACGGGATTGCATGGCAAAAAATGGAAAAGGCCGGGGTCAACGCCCGGCCTTTTTTATGGTTCATCCGTGACCGGAAAGAAGGATCTCAGCTGTCGCCGTCTGTCTCGATGTGGATGATGTTGCCGCAATGCTTGCAATGGCTGGCATCGGCATCGTGATAGCGCAACCCGCAATGGACACAGGGTTCGTCCACCTTGATTGGCCGGAAAATCTGCTGAAGGAGTCGCAGAAACAGGCCGACACCGAACACCATGATCGCGATGGTCAGCCACCGGCCCATGCGGTCATCCAGTGTGATGTCGCCAAACCCCGTCGTTGTCAGCGTCGTGATGGTGAAATAGAGCGCATCCTCGTATCTCGTGATGTCCGGATTTTGCTTGGCTTCCAGCACCCAGACCAGCGACGTCACCATGAAGACAAAGACGACGAGGTTGCCGGCGGCCTTGATGACATGCTCGCGCCCGCGTAACGCGGGAAGCAGATCGCGCAGATCATCCATCAGGCGGAAAGCCTGCAGGAAGCGCAGGATACGCAGCACCCGCAGGAAGGCGAAATTCTGCAGGAAAAGAGGCGCCAGGAACGAGGCAATCACGATCAGGTCGATCACTGTTGCGCCGGACAGCAGGAAGCGGCGGCGATTCTCCTGGATCCACAGCCGCACCAGGAATTCAGCCAGGATGGTGAGGCCGATGGCGATGTCGATGGCAAGGATGGTCGGAGTCAGCTCGTCTATGGCGGTTGCCAGGAAGAAGGCAATCGTTGCCACATCAAAGGTCACGATACCCCAGCGGAACAGCTTCGCCTTGCGCGAGGTCCCTTGGTAGAGCGCTCGCATTTGTCTCTTCAGGTCCATGATCCGGGTTTATTGCGCCAAACGTGCTTTGTCCAACACAGGTTGAGGTTCATCCCGCATTCAATATCATGCGTCCTGACCTCAGAACCATCGCGCATGTCATCTTGCTGTCATCGCTTCTTGGCAAATCTCGGCGCATGAAAATGGAGTTCAGTTCTGGCAACGGCGAGCTGACTTATGCCAATCCGAATGATCGGTTGGCAAAGCGGCTTCTCATTCGCTCGGTGGAAGAGGTGTCGGGTCGCCGACGCTATCTCAAGCTATATCGGATATGGAGGCGCGATGTTGCGCCAACATGCAACCGCATCTTCGCTCGTATGCTTGCCATGTGCTCGATCGGCCTTGAAATCTCGGGCCACTGGCCGCCGCGCGAGACTCAGGGTCCGCTCGTCATCGTGGCCAATCATCCATTCGGTATTGGCGATGGCATCGCCATTCTCTCGCTCGCAGAGCAGTTCGGCCGGCCATTCCGCGTCATGATCAATGCGGACCTGTTGAAGGTTTCCGAAATAGAGCCCTATTCGCTGCCGGTTGATTTTTCCGAGACACGCGAAGCCATGGCCTCGAATTTGGAAATGAGGAAGACCGCCTTGTCGCTGATACGCGAAGGGACCATCATCGTGATTTTCCCGGCCGGTGGCGTCGCAACTGCAAAGAAGCCTTTTGGCAAGGCCGAAGACCTGCCGTGGAAATTGTTCGTGGCGCGTCTGGTGCGCGAATCGGGTGCCGACGTGCTCCCAATCCATTTCGATGGACAGAATGGCTGGCTGTTCCATCTGGCCAGCCGCTATTCGCTGACCCTTCGCATTTCGCTTCTCATTCGTGAGTTCGCCAGACTGCGCGGCAAGACCATCCGCGCGCGGGTCGGTGAGATCATCCAGGCGGCTGACTTGTCGGCTCTGGCAGATCGCAAGGAACTGGTTGCGCGGCTTCATCGCGCGGTGTTCGAGCTTGAGCAGGACAACAACAGGCCTGCGCCTGCTCCCCGGCGCAGGCCTTTGATTCGCAAGGCGGCTTAGGGTCCGGACGCTAGTCGGTGGCCAGCACTTCCACATCCTGGTTGCGCCCGGCAGTCACTTCGAACTCGCGCTGGTAGATGCGATCCCGGTTCTTGGCGACGACAGCATATTTTCCTTCCGCCAGAACCATTGAGGCGAATGCACCGACATTTTCACGGATGATGTCACCGGCATCGGTCATGACCACCCAGGAAGTGTCGGCCATGGCTTCGCCGCCAGCCTCGCGCACCAGCTTCATGGTCAGCTGGGCTGCGCGGTGCTCGACGACTGCATCAGTCAGCTTGCCTGCCTCAACCCGGATGTCGGAGCGAATAACGGCGTTGACTGCGCCATAGGTGGAAACGACGTGATAGGTTCCGGCATTGAGCCGCACCACCGCACCGGGTTTCACATTGGGCAGGATGAGCGCCCGCTCGCCATTGGCGTCTTCATTCACGTCATAGATCGAGAACCGCAGCTTTTCGGCCGGAATCAGCACGCCACCGGGCAAAAGCGCATTGAGTTGCAATCCTCCGGCATCCAGCACGAATTCTTCCACCCGCGTTTCCTTGGCGGCAATGGTGATGCGCTTTGTCGCACCAGCGCGCCCGAAGGCTGCGTGGATCAGATAGGAACCGGGTGCAAGATCAAGAACAGTGCTTCCGCCCTGGGCCGATGCTGCCAGCGGCAATTTTCCGTTCTCTGTAGCCTGAGGCTCGAAAACCCTCCACACCATGCCGCGGGTCACTTCTTCGCCGCCTTCCACCATCAGGGCTTTCAGCGTCAGGCGGCCCGTAGCTGCAGCCGTCTTGGCCGCCGGCTCTGCCGTAAAGGCCTTGAGGCCGGGCAGCTTGACATCCGGCACTTTGAAGGCGGGATCGCTATCCTGCCCAAACGCGATCCCTGGCAGGCAGGAGATTGCCAGCGCAGCCAAAATAGCATGTGGGATTTTGCGACACATCATGCTTGCCATCAAACCCAAGGGAGTGGCAATTTCAAGACACCATTTCGCGCGATGCCGGGACTTCGTCGGTGCACTTTCTCCCAAACGAATCGGAACTCCTGTGACAGACTCCCTGAAGAGCCATCTTTTGACCCGCAAATCCCATCCCATTGACCGGCTGGTGGAACCGGGACCGGATGATGCCGCCATTGCGGAACTGATCACCATTGCCTCGCGCGTGCCTGATCACGGCAAGCTGGTGCCATGGCGCTTCATCACTTACCGGGGCGAGGCGCGGGTGATTGCAGGCCGGTTGCTGGCCAAGCGCTATGCAGCGCTTCTCGGGCGGGACCTGACTCCGGGCGAGGAAGAAAAGGAATTGACGCGGCTGTCGCGCGCGCCTCTCGTGGTCGGCGTGGTGTTCGTGCCGCGCGAGAACCCCAAGATCCCGCAATGGGAAATGTTCCTGTCGGCGGGTGCAGCGGCCATGAACCTCGTCCATGCTGCCAATGCGCTGGGCTATGGCGCCAATTGGGTGACCAACTGGTATTCCGATGATGAGGAAGGCCGGGCCATTCTGGGCTTGAAGCCAGGTGAAAAGGCAGTGGGCTTCGTCCACATCGGCACCCGGGTAGGCGAGGGGATCGAACGCCCCCGGCCGGATCTGGCTGACATCCTCACCGACTATGTACCGCCGGAGGCAGAGGCCTGATGTTCTATGATCCGCGCCAGGGCCACGGCCTTCGCCATGATCCGTTCTTGGCAATCAATGGGGCCTCGCTGAAAACATGACGTGGACCATGACAACTACGCAGTCAGCCCGATTGCCGCTGCACGTGCCAGAATGCGCTCGGCCCGGCGCAAATGCGGCCGGTCATACATCTTGCCGCCGATGGCCACCACGCCGGGATCTCCGGCTTCGGCAAAGGCTTCGATGATAGACTTTGATTCGAGAACCGAATCAGCTGACGGCGTGAAAACGCGGTTGATCACGTCCACCTGCGCCGGGTGGATGGCCATCTTGGCGGTGAAGCCGTCGCGTTCGGCGGCCACGCACTCAGCCTCGAAGCCGGCCGGATCGGAGAAATCGACAAAAACCGTGTCAACGGCATTGGTCGCACTAGCAGTTGAAGCCAGCAGTGTCACGGTGCGGGCAAAGCGGAACACATCGGTGTAGCGGCCCACACTGTCCCGGTTGGAACGTGCGCCGATATCAGCCGACAGGTCTTCCGCACCCCATGTCATGCCGGAAAGACGCGGCAAGCCCGGGCCATAGGCAGAATAATTCAAAGTGGCCGCAGCTGTTTCCGTGATGATGGGCAAGATGGCAGTCGATCCGCTGGCCAGCCCGTGCGCAGTTTCCAGCCTGTCGAGCATCAGAGCGAGCCGGCGCACATCCTGCGGTCCGGCGCATTTGGGCAGCATCAGGCCGGCAGGCCCTGAAGGCATGATCGCGGCCAGATCATCGGCGGTCATGCCGGTGTCAAAGGCATTGACCCGAACATACAGGCGGCCCGGATGCGCCTCTCCATGGGTGCTGAGAAAAGCGGCGGTGATGGAGCGCGCCTCGGACTTGTTGGCAAGGGCAACCGAATCCTCAAGGTCGATGATCAGCACGTCTGCCGCGCCCGACAGGCCCTTGGCGAGCTTGCGTTCCGAATCACCCGGCACGAACAGCAGCGATCGCATGGCTCAAACCTCCAGCGTCTTTTTCAGCATCATTGCCTGGCGCACGCAGCGCGCCACGAGCACGCCGTTCTGGTTGAAGGCGCGGTGCTCGAACTCGACAATGCCACGGTCGTTGCGTGATTTCGATTCGCGCACAGATTTCACCTCCGTTTCCACCCGGATCGTGTCGCCGTGAAAGACCGGATGCGGAAACACCGTGTCGGTCATGCCGAGATTGCCAAGCGTGGTTCCCAGCGTCGTGTCATGAACGGAAATGCCGATCATCAGGCCGAGCGTGAACAGCGAATTGACCAGCGGGCGGCCCCATTCACTCTTTGCGGCAAAATCAAAATCGATATGAAGCGGCTGCGGGTTGAGCGTCATGACCGAGAAAAGCATGTTGTCGCTTTCGGTCACCGACTTGGTCAGCGCATGGCGGATCACCATTCCCGGTGTGAACTCATCAAGATAAAGACCGGCCATTCAACCCTCCCGGAACAAGTGCGCCGTTCAGTGATAGGGGCTGGAAACGGTCGCCGCAAGCGTGGCGAAGGAGTGAAGAAACATGGTGAACCGTTCGTAAACCATTTCTCCCTAAGGTCTTTTCCTATGGGGTTTGAGTTTCGTAAGCGGGGTTCCATGATTATCCAGCACTTCCTGAAATGGATCGACACGGCAAAGGTTCCCGAGCGCGCTGCTGCTGCCAATGCGCTGGCGCGGGCCTGGCTCCAGTCTGATCTTTCGTTCGAGGATCGCTGCGCCGCCGAATCGGCCCTGACGCTTCTTCTGGACGATCCTTCGCCGCAGGTGCGCGCCGCCATGGCCGAGCCGCTTTCGCTGTCGCACATCGCCCCGCCACAGATCATTTCAGCCCTTGCCTTCGACCAGCCGGAAGTCGCCGCCATGGTCATCGTGCGCTCGCCGGTGCTGGGCGAGGGCGATCTGGTGGACATTGCTGCCACCGGTGGCGCCACCATCCAGCGCCTTGTTGCCATGCGCGCCGGTCTTTCGCGCCAGGTTTGCGCAGCTCTTGCCGAAGTGGGCGAAGCGGAAGCCTGCATCGAAGTGTTGCGCAACACCGGTGCTTCCATTGCGGGCATCAGCTTTGAGCGCATGGCGGAGCGCCATGGTCATCTGCCTGCCGTGCGTGAGGCTCTGCTCGCCCACAAGGCGCTGCCGTCAAAAGTGCGCCACAGCCTGCTGGTCAAGGTTGGTGATGCGCTGTCGAGCTCGCCGCTGGTGCGCGCACTGATCGGTCAGGCGCGCGCGGCCCGCGTCGTCAAGGATGCCTGCGTGAAAGCCTCGGTCTCCTTGGTCGATACTGTTCCGGACCATGAATATGGTGCGCTCGCCGAACATTTCCGCCTGCGCGGCGACCTGACGCCGGGCTTCATCGTTCGTGTGGTGGCCCATGGCAAGGTTGATTTTCTCGGCGCGATCCTCGCCTGCCTCTCCGGCCAGTCCGACAAGCGCATAGGCGCGCTTCTCGCCAATGGCCGCGACAATGCGCTATGCGCGCTGTTCCGCTCGTGCGGCTTGTCTGATGGCGCGCACATGGTCATCCTGCGGGCGCTGAAGGTCTGGCGCGAGGTTGCCAATGGCAAGCTGGTCACCGGCGTGCAGGAAGTCACCTGGCTGATGCTGAAGGAAATCGGTGGAACGCCCGGCGCCTCAACGGTCCGCAATGCCGACAATGACGACCTGATCGCGCTGTTGAAATCGATCCATCTCGATCAGCTTCGCCGCAATGCGCGCGGTCATGCGCTGGCCATCGCCGCTGCCTGAGGCAGCGGAAAGCATCAAACGTCCAGCATTTCCTCGTCGGCAAACGCTGCGTTTTCCTGGATGAAGCGGAAGCGGGCTTCCGGCTTGGTTCCCATCAGGTCGTCCACCGCGATGCGGGTCACCTCGACATCGGACTGCACTTCCACGCGAAGCAGCGTGCGCTTGCGCGGGTCCATCGTGGTTTCCTTCAACTGCGCCGGCATCATCTCGCCCAGGCCCTTGAACCGTCCGATTTCCACCTTGGAGCGGCCGGAAAATTCGGTCTGCAGCAGCTCTTCCTTGTGGGCATCGTCGCGCGCATACATGGTCTTGCCGCCCTGCGTGAGCCTGTAGAGCGGCGGCACGGCAAGATAGAGATGCCCGCCGCGAATCAGCTCCGGCATTTCCTGGTAGAAGAAGGTGATCAGCAGCGAGGCAATGTGCGCGCCGTCCACGTCTGCGTCGGTCATGATGATCACGCGGTCGTAGCGCAGATCATCTTCGCGGTATTTCGAGCGCGTGCCGCAGCCTAGCGCTTGCACCAGATCCTGGATTGCCTGCGAGGCGGCGGTCTTGTCGCGCCCGGCGCTCGCCACGTTCAAAATCTTGCCGCGCAGCGGCAAGATTGCCTGCGAAGCGCGGTCACGTGCCTGCTTGGCCGAGCCGCCAGCCGAATCGCCTTCGACGATGAAGAGTTCCGCACCCGCCGCGGCGTTCTGCGTGCAATCAGCGAGCTTTCCGGGAAGGCGCAGCTTGCGCACCGCGCTCTTGCGGCTGACTTCCTTTTCCTGGCGCCGCTTGAGGCGCTCGTCGGCCCGGTCGATCACCCATTCGAGTAGCTGCGAAGCCTGCTGCGGGCTTGCCGCCAGCCAATGGTCAAAGGCATCGCGGATCGCTGTCTCGACGATGCGATGGGCTTCGGCTGTCGCCAGCTTGTCCTTGGTCTGGCCGACAAATTCCGGCTCGCGGATGAACACCGAAAGCATGGCCGCCGAGGACACCATCACATCATCATTGGTAACGATGGAGGCCCGCTTGACGCCGGTGAGGTCGGCATAGGCCCTGAGCCCCTTGGTCAGCGCCGAACGCAGGCCAGCCTCGTGGGTGCCGCCTTCGGCTGTCGGAATGGTGTTGCAATAGGAATTGACGAAGCCGTCTCCGCCGAACCATGCCACCGCCCATTCAACAGCACCGTGGCCTCCCGGCCGCTCACTGCGTCCAGCAAAGAGCTCGCGGGTCACCTGGCGCTCCTTGCCGAGCGTGGCTTCCAGATAATCCTTCAGCCCGCCGGGGAAATGGAACGTCGCCTTTGGTTCGACCGGCGTCTTCGGGTCGATCAGTTCGGGCGGACAAGTCCAGCGGATTTCAACGCCGCCGAACAGATAAGCCTTGGAGCGCGCCATGCGGTAGAGCCGCTCTGGATCGAACCGGGCTTCCGCGCCGAAAATCTGCGCATCGGGATGGAACCGCACCCGCGTGCCGCGCCGGTTGTGCACATCGCCCAGTTCCATGAGCTTGGTGACCGGATGGCCGCGCGAAAAGTCCTGCCGGTAGAGCTTGCGATTGCGCGCCACTTCGACTTCGAGCACGTCCGACAGCGCATTGACCACCGAAATACCGACGCCATGCAGGCCACCCGAGGTCTCGTAAACCTTGGAATCGAACTTTCCGCCCGCGTGAAGCGTCGTCATGATCACTTCGAGCGCCGACTTGTCCTTGAACTTGGGATGCGGATCGACGGGAATGCCGCGCCCATTGTCCGTGACGGTCAGGAAGCCCGCAGCATCCAGCTCGACCTCGATAAAAGTGGCATGGCCTGCCACCGCCTCGTCCATGGAATTGTCGATGACTTCGGCAAAGAGGTGATGAAACGCCTTGTCGTCGGTGCCGCCAATATACATGCCCGGCCGCCGGCGAACCGGTTCCAGCCCTTCCAGCACCTCGATGTCGGATGCCGAATAGCCATCGCTGGCGCTGTCCTGCGAAGCGGCAGGCTTCGCCCGGGCCGGTGCGGGGGCAACCGCAGGCTTTTCTACAGGGCGCGGCTGCGGCTCGATGGCAGCAAAAAGGTCGTTGGTATCGTCCATGGATGTCCGTGCGGTTCTTTTTCGAATCAGTGCGGATGATGGCATTTTTGCGGGCCCGGCGCGACTTTTGCCCGCCTTTGCCTTCCCCTGCCATGGGTTGATTGCAGCCAAAGGAAATAATTCGAATTCAAGGGTTTGATTCCGAGATTTTTTAGGAATGGCTGTTACCGTTCCCTTGTGCATAGAGAATTGAACCCGGCTGCAGGGAGCAGTGAATGAACAAGAAAATAGTGCCCATGCTGGGCGTGGCGGCCGTTTTTGGCTCACTGTCGATCTTCGCGGCCAATGCCTGGCTGCAGAGCGCAGCAGCCGTGCAGGCGCCGGATCCGGAGCCGGTAGCGGCCATTCCGGCAGCCCCGCAGGTGGAATTCGGCACCATCGTCGTCGCCAATGAGCCGCTGCGCTACGGCGCGCCGCTCAAGGCCGGTGTGCTGTCAGAAATTCCCTGGCCGAAGGACAATATTCCCGAAGGCGCCTTTTCCAAGGTTTCCGACATTTCCGACCAGAACCGCATCGTGTTGTCTCCGGTTGAAGCCAATGAGCCTGTCCTGTTGGCCAAGCTCTCAGGTCCGGATGGCCGGGCAACCCTTTCCAACAAGCTGACGCGCGGCAAGCAGGCCATCTCGATCCAGACCGATGAAGTGGCTGGCGTATCGGGCTTCATCACGCCGGGCGACCGGGTTGACGTGGTTCTGATCCGCTCCGGCAATGTGTCGTCCAGGGATGGTGAAGCTCCGGCCAAGCCCGCACAAAATGGCGGCATGGTCAGTGAAACAGTCATTTCAGGCGCCAAGGTGCTGACCGTCGGTCAGGGCACCGACGAGCGCGAAACATCGCCGCGCATCGCCAGTTCGGTCACGCTTGAAGTCACGCCGGAAGAGGCGCGCAAGATCGTGCTGTCGCGCAACATCGGCCAGCTGTCGCTGAGCCTGTTGTCGGCCTCGACCACGGACGAGGATGTATCGGCGCTGTCGGCCCTTGCTGACAAGGCCAGCGAAATCGCAACAGCCGCCGAGCCGAAAGAAGAGCAGTTCACCGAAGTGAAGGTGACGCGAGGACTGGTGGGCGAAGTCTACAACGTGCCGGCGGTTGCCGGTCAGCCGGGTGCCGCAGAAGCGCGCCAATAAGCATCGTCCGGATCGAACCGGGGCAGGGGACAAAATGACAGACGGGGTTTCCAAGGGTTTTCATGCTGCGTGCGCCAAGGGCTTTGCCGGGGCGCTGCGCAAGACCGCAATCGTCGCAACCGCCTTCATCGTTTTGGCGGGCGGCTTGACACTGGTTCCTGTGCAGGCGGCAGAAGAGGGAAATGTGATCCGCATTTCCACCGGTGCTAGCGCCAAGGTCAAGGTTGCCAAGGGCAAGCCCCAGACCATCCGCACCAACGCTGCTTTCTACGAGATCGTGGTGGGCGATCCGGAAATCGCCAACGTCAATCCGCTGACCGACAATTCCTTCTACGTGCTCGGCAACAAGCTCGGCACCACCGGCATTGCGTTGTTTGATGCCAACCGCACCCTGGTGGGCTCTGTTGATATCGAGGTTACGCTTGATACGCGCAACCTGTCGGCCACCATCCGCGAAGTGGCGCCTGACTCCGATATCAAGGTCACCTCGGCCAATGGCCGCGTGGTGCTGTCCGGCTCGGCCAAGAACGCCGTTCAGGCCGAAAAGGCGCAGTCCGTGGCCAAGCGATATTCCGGCGATGAGGAAATCATCAATTCAGTGTCCGTGACCTCGTCTCAGCAGGTTCAGCTGAATGTTCGCTTCGTCGAGATCAACCGGGTCATCGGCCAGGAGCTGGGTGCCAAGATCGGCGCCAGCTACACCGGTCCCGCCGGCAACATTTCGTTCAATTCCAACACGGCAACCACCGCCAATCCGTCCGCCATGGATGTGATTGGCCGCTATGCGACCGGCGGCCTGACGATTGACCTTGCCATCAAGGCGCTTGAAGACCGTGGCGTTGCCCGCCGTCTTGCCGAGCCGAACCTGATCGCGCGCTCCGGCCAGACCGCCAACTTCCTGGCTGGCGGCGAGTTCCCCATTCCTGTGGCCTCTGACAATCAGACCGTGACAGTCGAATACAAGAAATACGGTGTCAGCCTGGAGTTCACCCCGACTGTCCTGGAGGACGGCCTGATCTCGCTCGACATCGCTCCGGAAGTGTCCTCGGTCGACATGTCGAACACCTACAAGGTCGGCAACATCTCCATTCCCTCCTTCATCGTTCGCCGAGCCAAGACCTCGGTCGATCTGAAGTCAGGCCAGTCCTTCATGATGGCCGGCCTGCTGCAATCTGAAAACCAGACATCGAATGACCGCGTGCCGGGCGTCGGCCAGGTGCCGGTGCTGGGAGCGCTGTTTTCGTCCAAGGCCTATATGCGCAAGGAGACCGATCTCGTGATCATCGTCACCCCGCATCTGGTCAAGCCGGTTGATCCTTCGAAGAAGATGCTGACGCCGGCCGATGACGAGAAGCCGTTGAGCCCGGCAGATTTCTTCCTCGGCAATGTCGACACGATGAAAACGTCGAAAATCAATGCCTCCAAGGTTGCCGAAGGCCGCTCACCTGTCGCGCGCTCCGGCCACTTCCTCGATCTTCCGTCAGCCGAGTAAGGAGACAGGCCATGACCCTTTCAACCAGGTTCGCCGTACCGGCCCTCTTCTTGTCGCTGACGATGCTGGCAGGCTGCACGCACGAGAATTTCCAGCGCAATGAAGGTGTCACTACCCATGCGGGCAATGCGATTGCCGCCAACACGGCCATGCAGATGGTCGACCCTTGGCCGGAAGGCGTCGAGGATACCGACTTGAAAACGCCGGCAGAACGCAAGGCCGCTGAAAAGGCGACCGCAGACGCGCCGCAACAGATCCAGGTGGTCGCGCCTTCCACAACGGATTGACGGAATAACAGCCGGCCACGGGCGGAAAACGGGGCCGGGAAAATGGGACGGAAAGCAGGGACATGAGCACCACCAAGAGCACTTCCAAGCGCGTAGCGCTGGTGACGCAGGACAAGGATTTCATCCAGACGGTCCGGACGGCCTTTGCCGCCTCCGATGTCATTGAACTGGTTGTCATCGAGAAGAATGTCAGCGAGTTGCGCGGCGAAATCCAGGATGCCGATTGCGGTGCAGTCATCATCGACATGGACGCCTCGAAACTTGAGGAAGTGGAATCGCTCCAGCGCGTCAAGCGCCGGCTGGATGGCCATGCCCCGGTTGTCGTTGTCACCCAGGAATTCAACGCCGCTGCCGTTCGCATCCTTGTCCAGCTCCAGGTTTCGGATTTCCTGACCAAGCCGGTGACCACCGCCGACCTCGTGCGCTCTTGTATCCGCGCCCTTCAGGGCCCCGGCCGCGAAGAGCAGACTGAAGCCCAGATCTTCACCTTCATGCCGGCAGCCGGCGGTGTCGGCACCACCACGCTGGTGCTTCAGACAGCCTTTCAGCTTCACAATTCGGCCACGCGCGGCGCCTCCACATGCGTGGTGGACCTTAATTTCCAGCAGGGATCCTGCGCGGAATATCTGGATCTGGAGCCACGCTTCGACATTTCGGAAATCGAGAACCAGCCTGAGCGCCTCGACCGGCAGCTGCTGGACGTGATGCTGTCCAAGCACGAAAGCGGATTGTGCGTGCTGGCTGCGCCGACCGCGCCAGCTGAACTGCGCTCGTTCAACGCCGATGTTGTCGTGCGCATGCTTGACCTCGTGTCGGCCTATTTCGACAATGTGGTCATCGACATGCCGCGCACCTGGTTCCCGTGGACAGAGACGGTGCTGCTGGGGTCGAACCATCTTTTCATCGTCTCTGAAATGACCGTGCCGTGCCTGCGCCATACCCAGCGACTGATCAATGCGATCCATGAGACGGTCGGCAAGGAAGTGAAGCCGCAGGTCATCGTAAACCGGTATGAACAGCGCATGTTCGAGAGTGGCATCCGCCGTGCCGATGTCGAGGAAATCCTTGGCGAGCATTTTGCCGGCGGCATTTCCAACAACTACCGGCTTGTCCGCGAAGCAGTTGACCGTGGCGTGCCTCTGCAGGCGATTGATCCCGATGCCAACGTGATCCACGACCTCAAGCGCATCATCCTGCCTGAGGAAGTCATTGTGACGCCGAAAAAATCCCGCTCAATCTTCCAGATCGGAAAGGGAATGTTGAGAAAGGCCGGATAAGCTCCCCTCAAGCAAAAATAACAATGCAGGGAAGTTGACCGTCATGAGCAGCAGCCGTTTCTCGGTCTTGCGCAACCGTGCCCACGAGCAGGGTGCCGACATCCACGCGATGGTTCAGGCCACCGGCGATGATGCGATCCAGAACAAATTGAAGGCCAAGGGAAGCGTTGCACCCGACGCCGTTCAGCCTGCCGCCCGCCAGAACGACCGCGTGGTGGATGCGCGCGTGCGCCTGCACCGCATGCTGATCGACGAAATCAACCTGGTGTCGCTTGAACGGCTGCCGCGTGATGAAATGCGCGCCCAGGTGCATGAATTCGTTGCGGAGAAGGCCAAGGCCGAACGGCTTGCCATCAACGTGGTCGAACTCGAATCCCTCGTGGACGATATTGTCGACGAGATGGTTGGCCTTGGCCCGCTGGAACCCTTGATGAAGGATCCGGCGATTTCGGACATCCTCATCAACGGCCATGAGAATTGCTTCGTGGAAAAAGGCGGCAAGCTTCGCCAGATCCACGTACCCTTCAAGGACGAAGCCCATCTTCTGCGCATCGTGCAGAAAATCGTGTCGGCGGTCGGCCGCCGGGTCGATGAAAGCGCGCCGCTGGTTGATGCGCGCATGCTCGACGGTTCTCGCTTCAACGCGGCCATCCGCCCGATCGGCGTCGATGGGCCGCTGGTGTCGATCCGCAAGTTCTCTTCCAGCAAGCTCAGCCTGCAGAAGCTTGTGGAATTCGGCGCTGTCACCCAGGCCATGGCGGAAGTGGTGGCTGCTGCCGTCCACGCCCGCAAGACCACCATCATTTCCGGCGGCACCGGTACCGGCAAGACCACCATGCTGAACGCGCTGTCGGCCTTCATTCCCGAAGACGAGCGCCTGATCACCATCGAGGATGCCGCAGAACTGCAGCTTCAGCAGCCCCATGTGGCACGCATGGAAACCAGGCCTGCCAACATCGAAGGCCATGGCGAGCTGAAGCAGCGCGATCTCGTCAAGAACGCGCTGCGCATGCGCCCGGACCGCGTGATCCTCGGCGAGTGCCGCGGCGAGGAAGCCTTTGACATGCTTCAGGCCATGAACACCGGCCATGAAGGCTCGATGGCGACCATCCACGCCAACACGCCGCGCGATGCCATTTCACGCCTTGAGCAGATGCTCGGCATGACCGGCATGCCGATGACAGTCCAGTCGATCCGTTCGCAGATCGCCTCGGCCATCGATGTCATCGTCCAGCTGACCCGCCTGTCGGATGGCAAGCGCAAGGTGACAGCCATTTCGGAAGTGACGGGTCTCGAAGGCGACATCATCCAGATGCAGGACATTTTCCGCTTCGTGCGCACCGGAATGGGGCCGCATGGCGAGATCATCGGCCACTTCGAGGCGACCGGCATCCGCCCGCGCTTCCTGGAAGACCTCAAGGCGATGGGCATCGAGTTTCCGGCAAGCTATTTTGAACCCGGCAATTTGGCTGCGGAATAATCACCCATGGCCATGTTCGAAACCATCCATGTCATCTATGCCGCAGCCGCGATCACCGGCATCCTGATCGCGGAAGCCGGATATCTGGTGTTTTCGGGCCGCCATGATCGCAAGCAGTCGATCAACCGCCGCTTGAAGCTGCAGGATGGCAAGATCACCCAGAAGCAGGTGTTCATGCAATTGCGCAAGGAGCGCGGCGATGCATCGGGGCTTTCCAAGTCCTTGATGGAATTGGGCTGGCTGAAAACGCTGCGCACCCAATCCGGCATTGCCATGTCGCTTGGTCGCCTCTTTGCCATCTGCTTTTCCGTGGCGCTGGCCATCGCGCTCGGCCTGATCGTTTACGGGCTTTCCTGGCCGATGTCGCTGATGGTGGTCCCGGAATTGGCCCTCATCCTGCCGGTCATGGTTCTGAGGCACCTTCGCAAGCGCCGCCACAAGGCCTTCGGCACGCAATTGCCCGAGGCACTTGAGTTGATCACGCGCTCGCTGCGAGCGGGCCATCCCGTGCCGGTCGCCATTTCGCTTGTTGCGCGCGAAATGCCGGATCCCATCGGCACCGAATTTGGCATTGTCGTCGATGAGATCACCTATGGGTCTGATCTCGTTTCGGCGCTTTCCGCCATGTTCGACCGTGTCGGTCAGGAAGACCTGCCGCTGTTTATCACCGCTGTTTCCATCCAGTCCACGACAGGCGGAAACCTGCGCGAAATCCTCGATGGCCTGTCGGCGACGATTCGTGAGCGCGGCAAGATTCGCCGCAAGGTCCGTTCGATTTCGACGGAAGGGCGCATGTCGGCCTACATCCTGACGGCTGTGCCCATTTTGCTGATGGCGGGCATCTGGCTCACCAATCCCGGCTACTACCAGGGTGTCGCCCATGAGGAGCTCACCTGGTATCTGCTGGGCGCGGCCGTCGGCTGGCTCGGCCTCGGCAATCTCATCATGTCCAAAATGTCCAACTTCAAGTTTTAGGTGCCGCGATGTTTGACATGATCCTTCCCGGTTCGACAGGCATAGTCCTCCCGATTGCCTTGCTGCTCTTTGCCGTAGGCGGTGCAGCCATGGCCTGGCCACTGGTCACGGAAGGCAAGAACCGCACCGTTCTGAAGCGCCGCCTGCGCGTCGATGCCAGCGAGGCAGGCGTGCCGGACGAGGATGTGCGCATCATCCGCGCCAAGGGAACGCAGGTTCAGGACAAGGCCTTGCAGAAGGCGCAGGAATTCTATGCCCGCACCGATCCCGACAATGTCGCGCTGCTGCGGCTGAAGCTGATCCGCGCCGGCTATCTTGATCCGCGCGCTGTTCCGCTGTTCTTCGTCATCCGCGCAGTTTCGATGATCCTGTTCGCCATTCTGGCCGCCATTTTCGTTTTTGCCATGGGTTATTCGTTTGGCGGCAATGACTGGGTGCCCGTGGTCGGCGCTGCGGCAATCGGCTATTTCGTGCCGAGCCTTGCGCTTGGCCGGATGATCTCGGTCCGGATCCAGGAATATCGCAACGGCTTTCCTGATTTCATGGACCTCATGGTCGTCTGTTCGGACGCCGGCATGTCGATGGAGGCGGGCATTGACCGCGTTTCGCGCGAACTCGCCCACACCTATCCGTCGCTGTCCTACAATCTCCAGCTTGTTTCGCTGGAATTGCGCGCCGGCCGCTCCATCAATGATGCGCTGAAATCGCTGGCAGACAGGCTCAGCCTTGACGAGGTTCGCGCCTTCGCCACGCTGCTCCAGCAGTCCAAGGAACTCGGCACGTCGCTGTCTTCGGCCCTTCGCGTCTTCTCCGACGAGATGCGCCACAAGCGCATGTCGCGCGCCGAGGAAAAGGCCTATGCGCTTCCCGCCAAGATGTCCGTGCCCGTGACCGCCTGCATCCTGCCGGTTGTCCTTCTGGTCGCCATCATCCCTGTCATCGTCCAGGTTTCCAACATGGAATGATGGTTTCCGGTTCCTTGACCGGAAAGGGATTTTTGACATTGTTTGCCCACGGCGAATTAAACTTTCTCCGCTAGTGTCAATCCTGCAAACGATCCGGATCAACCGGACATAAGGGCAGGGCGATGCGTTACACGACACTGGTTTCCCTCGCGGGATTGATGATGCTGGCTGGTTGCACGGCCAATTCGGTTGCCAAGATCGACAGCACCGAGACGGCGGCTCTCAGCGTCTCCAAGGATATTTCCGAAGCTGACCTCAAGCTGGGCAAGGGTCACTTTATCGAATCAAATTACGGGCTGGCCGAGAAGCACTTCCGCAAGGCTGTCGAGCTTCGCGCCGACAATGCCGAAGCCTGGATGGGCCTCGCAGCATCCTACGACCAGCTTGGCCGCTTCGACTTTGCCGACCGGGCCTATGGCCAGCTGGTGAAGGTTGCCGGCCGTCAGCCGCAGATCATCAACAACATGGGCTATTCGCAATTGCTGCGCGGAAACAAGAAGGAGGCGCGCAAGCTGCTTTCCGAAGCGCGCAAGTCCATGCCGGGCGATCCGGTGGTCGAGGCCAACTTGAAATTGCTCTCAAAGAGCTGACCAAACGGGAACGGGCACGGGGACGAGGGGACAGACAAATGGGTGAACTTTTGCTGGGTGCGCCGGTCGCGGGACTGGCTTCTAGGAACCGCATCACGCCTGAAGACGTGCTGATGCTGCGCCGGGAAGTGTTCCGTGATGGCGTTGTCTCGCGTGGCGAGGCCGAATCCCTCTTTGCCCTTGATGCCTCTTGTGTCGACCGCTGCCCGCAATGGCACGCCTTCTTTGTCGAGGCCATTACCGACTACATCGTCCATCAGGAGCAGCCGCATGGCCATGTGTCGGTGCAGAATGCCGATTGGCTGGTCCGCGCGATCTCTCACGACGGCATTGTCGACAATGCCAGCGAACTGGAACTGTTGGTCAAGGTCATCGAAAATGCGAACACCGTACCGCAGACCCTTTCAGCCTTTGCGCTGCGCCAGGTTGCCCTTGCTGTGACGGAGAATGAAGGACCGCTTGCGGATGGACGTTCGCGGTTCGACAAGGGCGTGATCGGCGAAACCGAAGTGGCGATGATGCGCCGGGTGCTTTACGCCTATGGCTCCGATGGCAATGCCGGGATCACGCGTGACGAGGCCGAAGTGCTGTTTGATTTGAATGACCGCACGGTCAGCGCGCGCAATCATCCCTCCTGGAACGACCTGTTCGTCAAGGCGCTCGCCAACTACCTGATGTGCGCGTCAGGCTATGTCGCTCCGTCGCGCGAGCAGGCGCTGGCGCGCGATGCCTTCCTTGAAGAGGCCGATGTCAATGTCGGACGGTTCTTCTCGCGTATGGTGTCCGGCGGCCTGTCAGGCATTCTCTCATCCTATGGCCGCAATGACGGGATCGAGACCTATTACGCCGAAAAGAACGGCCGCATGGACGACGAAATGGTTTCCGCCGAGCGTGTCGATCAGGGCGAGGCTGAGTGGCTGGTGGCCCGCATCGGCCGGGATGGTCATTTGCATGAAAACGAAAAGGCGCTTCTGGCCTTCCTGCGCGCTGAATCGCGCGACATTCACCCCGTGCTGAAGCCGCTTCTCGATCAGGTTGCCTGACCAAGGCATATCCTTCAATGAAGGAAGTCGGCCCTTGCGGACCGGCTTCTGCGTGCCCGAAAAATCAGGCCCGTTTGTTGAACTGGTTGATATCGGCCTCCAGCTGAAGGATCACGCATTCCATTTCCCTGTGGAGGCGCTTCAGGCGCTCCAGATGGCCTGACACCATGCGTGAATGGCTTTCCTCCCTGCTGGCGGCCGGCGCTTCGCCATGGCCATGCATCAGCCATATCAGCGCAACATTGAGCATTCCGGCCAGCGTCGCCATGCGGTTGGCACGCGGCTCGGACCGGTCGCTTTCCCAATCCCTGATCGTGGCCTTGCGCACACCGATCCGCTGCGCGAGATCGCCAGCCGACATACCAGCGGCTTCCCGCGCCCGTGTGATCCGTCCGCCCAAGGTGTCGAACTCTGTTTCGGAAATGACGGAATCGCCGGTGACCGGAAGGTGCTCTTCCCTTGCGAACATGGGGGTCTCCAATTTTTCTTGGCAAGGGCCGGAAGCAAACGCTGTCCGATAGGGCTGATGCCGGTATCGTACCGGTCAGGAATTCAGCCGCTCCGCATGCCATTCAAGATGATCGTCCATGAAGGACGAGATGAAATAGTACGAGTGATCGTAGCCTTCCTGCATGCGCAAGGTCAAATCGATGCCGTTTGCCTTCGCCGCATCGGCAAATAGCCATGGCCGCAAACCTGCATCGAGGAACCCGTCTGCCGTGCCCTGGTCGATCAGGAATTCGGGGAACCGCGCACCATCTTCAACCAGCGCCACAGCATCATGGGCGCGCCAGGCGGCCTTATCCGCCCCGAGATAGGCTTCAAGCGCCTTGGCTGACCACACCGCTGTCGACGGCTCCACGATCGGCGCGAAGGCCGAGCAGGACTTGAAGCGCCCGGGGTTCTTCAGCGCAATCGTCATGGCGCCGTGGCCGCCCATGGAATGGCCGAAGATCGCCTGGCGCTCCATGTCCGCTGGAAAATTCTTGGCAATCAGCGCCGGCAATTCTTCCGTGACATAGGAATACATGCGGTAGTTGGCAGCCCAGGGCGCTTCACTGGCATCAACATAGAAGCCGGCACCCTTGCCGATCTGCCAGTCGTCGGCCACATCATGGGCATCGCCGCGGGGCGACGTGTCCGGGCAGACGATGATGAGGCCGAGTTCGGCAGCCTTGCGCCTGTATTCCCCCTTTTCCATAACGTTGGCATGGGTGCAGGTGAGGCCGGACAGGTACCAAACGACCGGGCAGGGGCTAAGCGCTGCCTGCGGCGGCACAAAGACCGCAAAGGTCATGTCGCAGGCACACGCCTCCGATGCATGGGAATACACGCCTTGGACGCCGCCAAAGGATTTGTTCTGCGAGATGGTTTTCAATGAAAATTCCTCAACGATAGATGTCTCGGCGATGGCCGATGGAAATGACCAGGACGACAAGGCGGTGATCCTGCAATTCGCAGATGATCCGGTAATCACCCACCCGGTAGCGCCAGAGATCGCCAAGGCGCGACCCTTGCAGCGCCTTTCCGGTCTGGCGCGGATCTTCAAGGGTGGACAGGCGGTGTCTCAGAAAATCCCTGATGCGCTTTGCTTCTGATCGTCCGAGTTTCCCCAATTGCTTGGCCGCAACAGGGTCGACTTCAATCGTCCAGGCCAAGTTCGCGCTCCAGTTCATCCAAAGTCAGAGTCCGGGTGTCTCCGTTGGCGCGTCGCTCAAGCACCTGCTCGGCGAGGTAAATGTCTTCGAGATCATCGAGGCGTTCCTCGATGGCCTCGCGGATATAGTAAGATGCCGTGCGCCCGGTGCGTTCGGAAAGTGCGCGCAGCCGTTCATAGGTCTCGTCGGAAAGCCGGATGGCTGTCTGCTTGCTCATGGCACCGCTCCATTGGGATACATGTATCCCATATCGCATGAGCCAGCGTTAGGTTCAAGTCAGCTGCCCTTGATCGCCCTGCGCACGGTCCGGTCCAGTTCCTGCAGGAAGGCTGAGCGGTCCTTGGGCGTGAAGCCCGGATTGTAGCCCTTGATCTCGCCCGCCTCGCGCAAATCCTGCTTCAGGTTGCGCATGGCAAGCGCCATGCCGATGCTTTCCGGCGTGAAGGCGCGGCCTGTCGGCCCCAGCACATGCACGTCCTTGTCCACAAGGCGGGCGGCCAGAGGTACATCCGCCGTGATCGCGATGTCATTGGCAGCCGAATTCTCGACGATCCAGTCACCGGCGGCATCAAACGCGCCTGACACGACCACATTGCGCACCATCGGATCGCGCGAGGGGCGCAGCCCGGAATTGGCGACGAAGGTGACGGCCAGTCCATGGCGTTCCGCCACCTTCAGGATTTCCGCCTTCACCGGGCAGGCATCGGCATCGACGAAGATGGAAGCCATGACGATCAGTAAATCACCACCGAGCGGATGCTTGTCCCCGCATGCATCAGGTCAAAGCCCTTGTTGATATCCTCCAGCGGCATGGTGTGGGTGATCATCGGATCGATCTGGATCTTGCCCTCCATGTACCAATCGACGATCTTCGGCACATCGGTGCGCCCGCGCGCGCCGCCAAAGGCGGTGCCTTTCCACGTGCGTCCGGTCACCAGCTGGAAGGGACGGGTGGAGATTTCCTGGCCGGCACCCGCCACGCCGATGACAATCGATTCACCCCAGCCGCGATGCGAGCATTCCAGCGCCTGGCGCATCACCTTGGTGTTGCCGGTGCAGTCAAATGTGTAGTCCGCGCCGCCGATCAGGTCGGCGCCGCGCTTGGTCATGTTGACGATCTCGCCCACCACATCGGCGCATTCCAGCGGGTTGACGAAGTGGGTCATGCCGAACTTTTCGCCCCATGCCTTCTTGTCATTGTTGATGTCGACACCAATAATCATGTCGGCACCTGCAAGGCGCAGGCCCTGGATGACGTTGAGCCCGATACCGCCGAGCCCGAAGACAGCGGCCGTCGCGCCGATTTCCACCTTGGCCGTGTTGATGACAGCGCCGATGCCCGTGGTCACCCCACAACCGATGTAGCAGATCTTGTCGAAGGGCGCGTCCGGGTGAACCTTGGCGACCGCGATCTCGGGCAGTACGGTGAAATTGGAGAAGGTCGAGCAGCCCATGTAATGGTGGATCTTGTCCTTGCCGATCGAAAAGCGCGAGGTGCCGTCCGGCATCACGCCCTGTCCCTGTGTGGAGCGGATGGCAGTGCACAAATTGGTCTTGCGAGACAGGCAGGACGGGCAGGAGCGGCATTCCGGCGTGTAAAGCGGGATGACATGATCGCCCTTCTTCACCGAAGTGACGCCGGGTCCGACATCGACCACCACGCCGGCGCCCTCATGGCCGAGAATGGCCGGGAAAAGGCCTTCCGGGTCCGCGCCCGACAGGGTGAACTCGTCGGTATGGCAGATTCCCGTCGCCATGATCTCGATCAGGACCTCGCCGGCCTTCGGGCCCTCCAGATCCACTTCCATGATCTCAAGCGGTTTTCCAGCGGCAACGGCAACAGCGGCACGGGTCTTCATGGTCAATTCCTCCAAAGCAATGATTGGCGCCAAGGTTTCAGGAATTGCCGTCAACGGCAACCGGGGACGCGTCAAAAACAGACCTGAATGCGAAGGATGCCCAGTTCAACTGCGTGGCGTTATGATGAATCCACGAATCGTCTGGGCCGGGAGCACACCGAGAACCATGTTGTTGAACCTTGCCGCCGGAACAGTGGTCATCGCCCTGACAGTTGTCATCCACACCTTCGGGCTGATTGCGGTGACGCGTGTCGTCGGCCCCGTGACCGACTTGTTCAGGTTCGGCAAACACCGCTCGCGCACGCTGGCCATGATCACGGTGGTCTTCGGCCTCTTTGCCATCATGACCATCGAAGTCTGGCTTTGGGCCGTTGCCCATATGCTGACCGGCAGCCTCGATGATTTCGACACCGCACTTTATTTTTCCACCGTCACCTTTTCGACGCTGGGCTATGGCGATGTGCTGGCGCATCCCGAATGGCGGCTGTTCACCGCCCTTGAAGGCGTCAACGGCTTCCTGCTGATCGGTTGGTCAACCGCCTATCTGGTGGCGGCAGGAACGCGCATCGGCCCGTTCAAGCCGGGCGAGCATTTCTGAAGCCTTAACCCTGCCTGAAAGAGCCAAGAGCCAAACAAGCTGGTTTAATGGTTCGGCAGCGAGAATGCGGCCAAGCTGGTGGTCTTCGTCCTCGGGGAATCCGCCTTGTCCACTCCGCTCATCCTGTTTGCCCTGTTCAACCTCGCGGTCATCTTTCTGCTGGTTGCGGCCCCGCTGGACAAGCGGACGTTTCGCATGCGCAGACGCATTGCCGCCTCACCGGCAAGGGTTATGGCAGCGCTCGATCCGTTCGGCCAGCATTCCGGCTGGTCCGGCACCATCCTCTCGGCTGAGAGGACCGGAATGGACGGGTCCACGGAGCGCGGCGAAATCAGCCTTTCCTGGCCGGGCCGTGACGGGCAGCCGATCCGCCGTACCATCGACATTGTCCGTGACAGCGATGGTCAGGGATTTTCCGAGCGAGTCGTTGAAGACAGCTCATTGGATCATTCCTTCTGGAAACACTGGTCCAACCATGTGCGAGTGGAAGGCGATGGCGATGCTGCGACTGTCGGGATTACCAGGACCGACAGCTATCGCGGCGCGGCCTTCCTCATCTTCCGCTGGTTTGCTGCGCGCCGCGAACTCGCCAAGCTGAAGGTCTGGGCCGAAACCGGCACATACAAGCCGGGCGGCATCTTCGAGCATCCGATGACGCAGGTGGCGATGTCTGTCGTTTCCATGCTGATCCTCTGGCCATTCTTCGGCCTGACGCCAACCGGCTTCATCCTGTCGCTCACGCTGACCTTGGTTGTTGCAGCCCATGAACTCGGCCACATGGCGGCCTTTCGCCTGATGGGCCACGCCAACACGCGCATGATCTTCATTCCGGTGCTGGGTGGAATTGCCATTGGCGGACGGCCCTATGACAGCCGTTACGAGATCGGCTTTGTGGCTCTGATGGGGTCAGGCTTCTCGGCCTTTCTTGTTCCGCTGGCGATTGCCGGGCACAGCCATTTCACGGCCACCGGACAGCCTGCCTGGGCGGCGTTCTGCGGCAGCCTTGCCGCCTGCGCCGCCTTCTTCAATCTCGCCAATCTGGCGCCGATGTGGAAGTTCGATGGCGGGCAGGTGCTGCGCCAGATCACGCCCGATGGCTGGCAGCGCACTGCAGGCGCCATGGTGATCCTGATGGCCATGGCCGCCATTGCCTGGGCTGCCGGCTTCCCGTCGCACATGGTGATTGTGGCGCTCGCCACCATCGCTCTTCTTTCGCTGATCACATCCCGGTCATCGGTCAAGCCGCGCCATGCCATGAAGCCGATCAGCCGCTCCGAAACCCGGCTGATCACGGCAGGGCTGGCCGCTGTCATCGCCACCCATGGGGCTGGCATCATCTGGGCGATGAAAAACTTTCTCTGAGATGAACGAGGAACAGCTTTAGCGGCTGACCTTTCGCACCACCCAGGCGTAGCTGTCGGTGACCAGATGGACCGGCGCCATCGCCACGGACGCGACCGTGTCCAGCTTCAGCTTTTCGCGCACGGAAGCCAGCACGCCCTTGCTGACTTTGTCCTCGGCCTCTTTCTCTTCCGGTCCCTTGCCTGAGACCTCTGCAGATGGCCGCGGCGGTGTGGCCGGCATGCCGGCATCAACCTCGACCGTTGAAGGCGCGGCAATCGCAGCCTTTGCATCGGCTGGAACCGGAGCCGCTTGCGCTTTCGCCTCGCAAATCGCAAGCAGCATCGGATAATTCTGCGTGCCAAGAGCGTCGAGCCGTTTGTCGGTCTCGGTGTTGCAATCGGCAACGGTCGCGAAGGTGCGGTCCACCGTCTCGATATAGTGGCACTGCGTGGCCGTGTCGTCACAGCCCATGATGGTCATGAGGATGAGGGCGCTTTTCATGGCGGCGGTTCCAATACGTGTCGAATGTCTGCCCGCGAAATGGCAGGCAAACACGGCGCAAACATGGTGATGCCGGTGTGCCGCTCGTCAGTTTCCGACCGCCAACCCTTCGCGCCTGGGGTCCGCGCCACCGGTGATGGTGCCGTCGGGCGCTATGGAAATGCCGTGCAGACCGGAGTTCAGGTCCGTCACAGTGGTCTTGAAGCCAAGTGCCTCCAGATCGGCTTTCAAGCCTTCCGCCGCTGTTCCCGTTTCCAGATCATAG
>JBGSQC010000240.1:0-4480 GCA_041738295.1 Zhengella sp.
ATGCGGCGGTTTAAGGGGGTGTTAAGGGCGTGGTTAAGCAGGGATTGTGCAGATGAAGACAATTTTAAAGAACCGCGTTCAGCCTTTGGTCCTGCCCTCTCTGAGGACAATGTAAAGGCCGCTGGCGACGATGACGGCGGCACCGATCCAGGTGACGGTATCGGGTACTTAGCGCCAGAACACCCAGCCGAGAAGCGTTGCCCAGAGCAGTGCGGTGTAGTCAAAGGGGGCAACCACGGAAGCCGGGGCAAAGCGGAAGGCCTGCGTCATCATCACCATGCCGGTGGTGCCGAACAAGGCGATGGCCGCGAAAAGCCAGAGATCACCCGGATCAACGGATGTCCACACAAAGGGTTGCAGCAGGCCGCTGAGCAGCGCTCCGGCACCGACCAGCCAGACCATCAGCGTCCACACGCTTTCGCGCGGATCGACAAAGCGCGCGCCGACCATCAGCGCCGCATAGAAAAGCGCGGTGCCAAGCGGATAAAGCGATTCCAGCCGGAAGGTTTCGGTGCCCGGCCTGATCACGATGAGCGCGCCGATAAAGCCGACGAGGACAGCAAGCCAGCGCCGCCAGCCGACCGTCTCGCCCAGGAACAGGGCTGAAATGGAGGTGACGAAGACCGGCGCGACAAAGACCAGCGCGGTCGCCTCGGCCAGTTCCAGATGCTTCAGCCCGGTGAAGAACAGCGTGGCGGCGATCAGCCAGATCACGCCGCGCACCAGATGGGTGAGTGGGCGATAGGAATGCAGCGCGCCGCGCCCGCCCATCTTCCACGCGATGGCGATGGCAAAGGGCAGCGCGATGAGATTGCGCAGGAACAGCACCTGCACCGGCGGATAGCCCGCTGTCAGTTGTTTGGCGAGCGCATCGTTCACGGAAAGGCAGGCAATCGCCACCACCATCAGCGCAATGCCGGTGGTGACGGTGCGCGGCGCGCCGCCGGGTTTGGTGTGAGTGGCCGGCATCAGCTGTGGGCGAAGATATCGGCTTCCGGCCAGCCATCGAGATCGAGCCGCGCGCGCATCGGCAGGAAATCAAAGCAGGCGCGCGCCATGTCCATGCGGCCTTCCCGCTCCAGCCGGTGGACCAGAGCATCGCGCAGGCGATGCAAATAGAGCACGTCGGAAGCGGCATATTCGAGCTGCGCGGAGGACAGCGTTTCGGCGGCCCAGTCGGAGGATTGCTGCTGCTTGGAGAGCTGCACGTCAAGCAGTTCGGCGCAGATGTCCTTCAGCCCGTGGCGGTCGGTGTAGGTGCGGGTCAGGCGCGAGGCGATCTTGGTGCAGAACACCGGATTGCTGCGCACACCGAAGGCGTTTTCCATGACGGCGATGTCAAACCGGCCGAAGTGGAAGATCTTCTCGATGGCCGGATCGGCGAGCAGCTTTTCGATGTTGGGAGCCGAGGTCTGGCCCTTGGCGATCTGCACGACATCCGCCGTGCCATCGCCCGGTGAAAGCTGCACCACGCAAAGCCGGTCGCGATGCGGGATCAGCCCCAGCGTCTCGGTATCAATGGCAACGGCCTTGACCTGATAGTTGTCGAGATTGGGCAGGTCGCCCTTGTGCGCGCGGATGGTCATGGTCAACTCCGGATCAGGCGTTTTTGGCGGCAGCGAGCGCGGCGAGGATGCGCGCCCAGGACCGGCTGCCCTTGTGGAAGGATTTCAGCTCGTATTTCTCGTTCGGCGAATGGATGCGATCGTCGGCGAGGCCAAAGCCGACCAGAAGCGATTCCATGCCGAGCATGCGCTGGAAATCGCCGACGACCGGGATGGATCCGCCCATGGCAATCATCACGGCGGGATTGTCCCACTCGTCCGAAAGCGCGGACTTCGCGGTGTTGAGGAGCCTGCTGTCATAAGGCAGCTGGATGGCGCCCGAGCCGCCATGTTCGTGGAACTCCACCGAACAGTCTGCCGGGATGCGGGCGCGCACGAACTCGCGGAAGGCTGCGCGGATCTTTGCCGGGTCCTGATCATGAACGAGGCGGAAGGAGACCTTGGCCGAGGCTTCCGCCGCGATCACCGTCTTGAAGCCCTCGCCGGTGTAGCCGCCCCAGATGCCGTTGATCTCGGCGGTCGGGCGCGCCCAGATCAGCTCCAGGATGGAGCGGCCCTTTTCGCCCGCCGGCTGCGACAGGCCGATGGGGCCGAGGAACTTGTCGGCTGTCTGGCCCAGCGTCTCCC
Source organism: Zhengella sp. (assembly GCA_041738295.1). GTDB lineage: Bacteria > Pseudomonadota > Alphaproteobacteria > Rhizobiales > Rhizobiaceae > Zhengella. Next base: position 2,193 of record JBGSQC010000240.1, read on the forward strand.
AGATTTTCAGGATGTCGGCCGGCGTTTCACGGACGCCGTCATAGAAGCCTGGAATGGTGACGCGGCCATCACCATCATGCATGTCGGAAAGCACGCGCGACAGGATGCGGATGGGATTGGCCGCCGCGCCGCCGTAGTAGCCCGAATGCAGGTCGCGGCTGGCGGCCTTGACCGTGATCTCCTCGCCGACGAGACCGCGCAGCCCGGCCGAGATGGCGGGCGTCTCCGGGTCCCACATGTTGGTGTCGCAGACCAGCGCGTAGTCGGCCTTCAGCTCGGCGGCGTGGGCCTGAAGGAAAGGCTTCAGCGAGGGCGAGCCGCTTTCCTCCTCGCCCTCGAACAGGATCGTGACGCGGCAGGGCAACGATCCGGTCTTCGCCTTCCACGAGCGGCAGGCCTCGACAAAGGTCATCAGCTGGCCCTTGTCATCAGCCGAGCCGCGCCCGGTGATGACCTTGCGGCCATTTTCAACCGCAATGCCCGGAGCGAAGGGTTCGGACGTCCAGAGGTTCAGCGGATCGACCGGCTGAACATCATAGTGGCCGTAGAACAGCACATGCGGCGCGTCAGCCGTCGCTCCGGCGTGATGGGCGACGACCATGGGGTGGCCGGGCGTATCGCGCACCGAGGCCTCGAAGCCGATCGAAGTGAGGTCTGCCACCAGCCATTCGGCGGCCTTGCGGCACTCGGCGCGATAGGCCGGATCGGTGGAGATCGAGCGGATCTTCAACAGGTCAAACAGGCGGTCCAGCGATCCGTCGAGGCGCGCATCAAGGTCGTCCAGCACGGCATTCAGGGTGCTCATGGCAAAAATCTCCGGCAAATCAGTTGCCAGCGACACTAAAGGCAGAGGGGAGCAGACGGAAGGGTCCAGAAAAAGTTTGCCGCACCTGCGGACAAAAAAGAACCGCCGTGGTGGAGGGGGATACCACGGCGGTCTTTTTGAGGTCGGAAGCACCCTTGAGGGGGGATGGGGTGCTTCCTGAAGTCCGGAACGGGCGGGGGACGGGGCCTTGGTTCCAGACGCGGCTTTATCGCTTGCCGATGACCCACATTTGGGGCTGTGAAAACGGCAAAACAAGGGCACGAAGATTAAATGTCTGTAACGTGTTCGTGAGCTTCGGGTGACGCCAAATCGGCATGGACGCTGGCGGTCCACTTCGGTAATCCTTTCACCCATGAAAAACGGTGATCATCTCTTCCTCGTCGACGGCTCGGCCTATATCTTCCGCGCCTATCACGCTCTTCCTCCGCTGAACCGCAAGTCGGACGGCTTGCCGGTCAACGCGGTCGCAGGTTTCTGCAACATGCTGTGGAAGCTGGTGAGCCAGGCGCGCGACACCACTGTCGGCGTCACGCCCAGCCATTTTGCGGTGATCTTCGATTATTCGTCGAAAACCTTCCGAAACACGATGTACCCCGAATACAAGGCCAACCGCTCCGCCCCGCCGGAGGATCTGGTGCCGCAGTTCGGGCTGATCCGCCAGGCGACCAAGGCCTTCGGCCTGCCCTGCATCGAGATGGAAGGCTATGAGGCCGACGACCTGATTGCCACCTATGCCCGCATGGCACGCGAAGCCGGTGGCGATGCCACGATCATCTCGTCCGACAAGGATCTGATGCAACTCGTGACCGTCAAAGTGTCGATGTACGACCCGATGAAGGACAAGGAAATCCGCATCCCGGACGTGATCGAGAAATGGGGTGTCGGGCCGGAGAAGATGATCGACCTGCAGGCGCTGACGGGCGACTCGGTGGACAACATTCCGGGCGTTCCCGGCATCGGCCCGAAGACGGCGGCGCAGCTGCTGGAGGAATATGGCGACCTCGACACGCTGCTGGCGCGCGCAGACGAGATCAAGCAGGTGAAGCGGCGCGAGAGCATCATCGAAAACCGCGACAAGGCGCTGCTGTCACGCGAGCTGGTGCGGCTGAAGGATGATGTGCCGGATGTCGTGCCTTTGGAAGAATTTGTACTGACGGAGCCGGACGGGCCGAAGCTGGTCGCGTTCCTGAAAGCCATGGAGTTCACCTCGCTGACGCGCCGCGTGGCCGAGGACACCGGCACCGATGCTGCCGCCGTGGAGCCGGTGGCGGTGCAGACGGAATGGGGCGCGGATGCCCACGGGCCGGATCTGGACGCCGCCGCCCCAACCTCCCCCTTGAGGGGAGGTCGCGAAGGCGAGCAAGGCGAAGCCGCAGCGGGTGGGGGTAATGGAAAGAGCACCCCCACCCCCTCGCTGCGCTCGGACCCTCCCCTCAAGGGGGAGGGTGCCGACACTCCCGCC
>JBGSQC010000313.1:0-8008 GCA_041738295.1 Zhengella sp.
CCTGGGCAAAATGGCCCTGTAGCTTCAAGACCCGGTCGTTCAGTCTGGCAAGGTCCTCCATCAGGTGCCCCACTTCACCCTGGATCAGATGCGCCTGCTCGCGCAGCCGCGCATCCTTCAGGATCGCCTGCACCACCTGCACCGAGAGCATCAGCAGCGATGGTGAGACAATGACAACGCGCGCTTTGTGGGCGCGGTGCACCAGCCCTTCGAAATGTTCGTGGATCCCGGCAAAAACCGACTCCGACGGAACGAACATGAAGGCCGTGTCCTGCGTTTCGCCGGCAATCAGGTATTTCCCGGAGATGTCCTTCAGGTGCACCTCGATGTCACCGCGGAATCGCTGGCGTGCCACCCGTCGTGCTTCCTAGCCTTCAGCTTGGCGGATCGCGTTCCATGCCTCCAGCGGGAACTTGGCGTCGATCACGAGGCCCGCGCCACCATTGGGCATATGAATCAGGCAATCCGGCCGGCTGCCATTGGAAAGCGTGGCCTGGAACGTGTAGGCGCCTTGCGGCAGTGCGTCGGCAATGATTGCTTCCATGCGGCCCTGCCCGAAGGCGCCGCGTGTCTGCTTGTTGGAGAGGATCGACTGCAACTCGACCACCTGTCCGGCCAGCGCCTGGATGTTGCCCTGCGCCGTGTCGATCACCGCCAGCCGCTCCTGCAGGCGCGACAGGTTCTCATGGGTTGCCCGCGTCTGCTCCGCCATCGACTGGCCAATGCGCCCCGCCATACCGTCCAGCCTCACGTTCAAGGTCTGGTTCATCTGGTCGTGGCGGCTCGCAAACACATCGCTCAATGCTGCAAGCCGCCCGGAAAGCTCGGCCTGAGCCGCCATCATCTGTTCCATCTGGCGCGCCTGAAATACAGCCTCCGACGTTCCACCTGGCCTTTGGCGGAAGACGCGCCACACCGCAAGCAGCACCACGGCACCGGCCAGTGCCGCGAGGTGCCAGTTTGCAATGTCGACCGATCCGAGGCTCCCGGCCGGTTCGAGAAGAAATGCAGTCAGCCTGTCCATGGTCGCTCCCTACCATACTGGAGGACCATCATAAAGAACAAAATATGAACAAATAGCTTGGCGTTGACGCTGCGATTTGGAAGCCTTATTTGGCGGTCATGACCATTCGCCCTCTCGTCCTTTTGCCTGATACCATCCTGCGCACGGTGTCGAAGCCCGTTGAGCGCATAGATGATGGCGTGCGCAAATTTGCCTCCGATATGCTGGACACCATGTATGACGCGCCCGGCATCGGGCTGGCTGCCATCCAGGTGGCAGAGCCCCTGCGCATGCTCACCATCGACCTTTCCAAGGATGATGAAAAGCGCGAGCCACATGTCTTCATCAATCCCGAAATCCTGGCTGTCGGCGATGCGGCCTCGGTCTACGAGGAAGGGTGCCTGTCGATCCCGGATTATTATGCCGATGTCGAGCGGCCGGCGTCCCTAACGGTTCGCTATCTTGATCTGGAAGGCCGCGAGCAGATCATGGCTGCCGACGGGCTGATGGCCACCTGCCTGCAGCACGAGATCGACCATCTGAACGGAATTCTCTTTATCGACCATATTTCGCGCTTGAAGCGGGAAATGGTGATCAAGAAGTTCCGCAAGCTCGCCAAGGATCGCGGCGGCACGCGCACGATGGTCGGGTGACCGGCCTGTACCAGCCTCTTTTGTTCTGATATCATTGATATCAAGATGAGGTGGGCCGAATGCCGGACATGCTGCTCAGAAAAATTCCCGCTCCCATGCACGAGGCATTGAAGAAGCTCGCTCGCGTTCAGAATCGAAGTGTCTCGGACGTCGCCAAGGATGTCATGCAGAGGGGTCTTGATCGCTTCGAGGACACTGAAAAGACAAAAACAAGCAATGCCTGGGATGCCATTCGCATGGCTGTAGGCGACAACCGGATGACGGTCGAAGAGGCCGAGGAGTTCGACCGGGCAATCGCTGACAATCGCAAGAAGCCACCCCGTGCGCTGCCCGATTTCGAATGATCATTGTCGATACCAACATCGTCGCCGAGTTCATGAAGGAACATCCGGCAGACGGAGTGCGCAAATGGATGCTGCGCCTTCAACCCGATGAGTTGCGGCTTTGCGCACCTGTGGTGATGGAAACCGTCTTCGGGACAAGCCGTATCGCTCTGCGCTCAGGCAGCAGCAAATTGTCCGATGCCTTCGCAAGGGTGATGGCTGATGTGTTTCTTGATCGGGTCCTGCCCTTTGATAAGGATTGCGCCGTCCTCGCCGGGAGCCTCAAAGCGAAGCGGGAACGGCAGGGAAGGCCGATTTCCGAAGGTGACCAGATGATCGCCGCCATCTGCCTCCATCATGGCGCAACACTCGCCACCCGCAATGTGAAAGATTTCGAGGGGCTTGACCTGAAGCTCGTCAACCCGTTTGAAGCGGTCTGACCGCACCTCTCGCTTCGGAGCACGCCCTTGAGCCTTCGCATCATTTTCATGGGAACGCCGGATTTCTCCGTGCCGGTCCTGCGCGCGCTCCATGATGCAGGCCATGAGATCGTCGCCGTCTATTCGCAGCCGCCGCGCAAGGCCGGCCGGCGCGGGCTGGAGATCACTCCTTCGCCCGTCCACAAGGCGGCAGATGAACTGGGGATCGAGGTCCGCACGCCGGTTTCGCTGAAGAAGGAAGCCGAGCAACTGGCCTTCAGCGCCTTGAAGGCCGATGTGGCCGTGGTCGTTGCCTACGGGCTTCTGCTTCCGAAGGCCATCCTTGATGCGCCGCGCCTCGGCTGCTTCAACGGCCATGCCTCGGCGCTGCCGCGCTGGCGCGGTGCCGCCCCCATTCAGCGGGCCATCATGGCAGGTGACACGCAGACAGCCATGATGATCATGAAGATGGACGAGGGGCTGGATACCGGCCCCGTCGCCATGAGTCATTCCATCGCCATTCCTGCAACCATGACCGCAGGCGAGCTTCATGACCGCTTGGCGGAAGCGGGCGCTGCGCTGATGGTCAAGGCCATGGCAGCGCTGAAAGCCGGAAGCCTGACGCTCACCCCGCAGCCGGATGAAGGCGTCACCTATGCGAAAAAGATCGAAAAGGCCGAGACACGCATTGACTGGGCGCGACCTGCTGAGGACGTGCACAATGCCGTTCGCGGCCTCTCGCCTTTTCCCGGGGCCTGGTGCGAAATGGAACTGGGCGGCAAGGTCGAACGGGTGAAGGTGCTGGCGAGTGAACAGGCAAATGGCGAAGGCGCGCCGGGCACCGTACTCGATGATAAGCTCGCCATCGCCTGCGGTTCCGGTGCTGTGCGCCTGACGCGCTTGCAGAAGGCCGGGGGCAAGGCGATGGACGGGCCGGAGTTTCTTCGCGGCAATTCAGTGCCCGCAGGGACGGTTCTGCCGCCCGCCGGGAAAGCCTGAGCCATGCCGCGGTTCCGAATGCTGGTTGAATATGACGGCACACCCTACAAGGGCTGGCAGCGCCAGACCAACGGCCATACTGTGCAGGCCGCCATCGAGGCTGCGATCCTGCGCTTCACGCTCCAGCCGGTCACGCTGCATGTTGCGGGCCGCACCGACACCGGCGTCCACGCCACCGGTCAGGTCTGCCACGCCGATATCGAGGGCAACTGGACGGAGTTCAAGGTCCGCGAGGCCGTCAACGCCATGCTGCGCGAGGCCGGGGAGGCGGTGACCATCCTCGAAGCCCGGCAGGTGGACGAAAGCTTTCACGCCCGCTTCTCGGCAATCCGTCGATACTATCTCTACCGGATCATCAACCGGCGCCCGCAGCCAGCCCTCGATCGCCATCGTGTCTGGTGGGTGAAGAAAGGCCTGATCGACGCCGAGGCCATGCATGAAGCCGCGCAGATGCTGCTCGGCACCCATGACTTCACTACTTTTCGCGCCGCCCAGTGCCAGGCCTCCAGCCCGGTCAAGACGATGGAAGCCATCGCGGTCAACCGGTCAGGCGAGATGATTGAGGTGCGCTGCCACGCACGCTCTTTCCTGCACAATCAGGTGCGTTCCATGGTCGGATCGCTCAAGCTGGTGGGCGAGGGCGCTTGGTCGAGGGAAGATCTGCATGCGGCGCTTGAAGCCCGAGACCATCAGGCCTGCGGAGCGCTGGCCCCGCCGCACGGCCTCTATCTCACACAGGTCGACTACGAAGGCTGAAGGCTGAGACCCAGCACTTGCAGCGCCGCAATATTGCTGGCTATTGAAAGCATCAGCACCAGCCCGAAGATCAGCGTTGAATAAGTCGCATCGCGCCCGAATATGGCCCAAGCCAGCCGCCAGCCAAGGGTCAGCGAGATCGCGGCGGACAAAAGCAGGAAGGCCTCGCCTGCCGACCCCGGTTCGCCGGAAAAAGCGCCGAGCAGCACAGGCGGCACGATCAGCCAGGCCAGAAGCGCGCTGCCCCAATTGCTGGCGATGATGTAAGGCGCATAGCGACGCCCGAGTTGGAGCCGGCCAGCAGCTGCACCGAGCAGGATGATCGGGACAATCCAGACAGCGACATCAGTGAGGGCGAGCCGGAAAATGACCGTCCCCTGCGGCAGCCCGCTTTCGGCCGCATAGCCGGGGGAGGACGCAATCCAGCTCATCACCAGTGCCGGCAGCGCGATGATTGTCGCGAGGAATGAGCGCCAGAACCCTTCGGGCGAAATGTCCATATGGGAAAGCGCGTCGCTTCGTCCGGTTACCATCAGCCGCCAGGCGGCCGTCAGGTGTCGCTGGAAATAGTCGCCATCCACCATGGATCAGCCTGCCGCCTTGGCGGCATACCAGTCGCCGATGAAACGCTCATAGATGCGCGTCAGCGTTTCAAGATCGCTCACCGGCACCCGCTCGTCCACCATGTGCATGGTCTGGCCGACCAGGCCGAATTCCACCACCGGGCAATAATCCTTGATGAAGCGGGCATCCGATGTACCGCCGGATGTTGACAGCCTTGGAATACGTCCGGTTTCGGCTTCGATGGCGCGGGCCAGTGTGCCGGTCAGCGCCTCGTCACGCGTCAGGAACACATGGCTTGGCCGGTCAGCCCAGGCGATCTCGTAATTCACCGGCTCGGTCTTTCCGGGCCTGAGTGAAGGATCCTCTGCCGCCCGGTCGAGACGATTGTGGATTTCCGCCATCAGGCTCTCGGCCGTCCACGTGTCGTTGAAGCGGATGTTGAATTTCGCATAGGCTTTGGCGGCTATCACATTGGTTGCCGGATTGCCGGTGTCGATGGACGTGATCTCGAGGTTCGACGGCTGGAAATCAGCCGTGCCCGAATCAAAGGGCGGGGTCATCAGCGCTGTCACCAGCGTGACCAGCGAGGAGACCGGATTGTCGGCCAAATGCGGATAGGCCACATGGCCCTGCCTGCCGGTCACGAGGATCGTGCCGGAGAGCGATCCGCGCCGCCCGTTCTTGATCATATCGCCAAGCGCTTCGGGATTGGTCGGTTCGCCGACGAGGCAGGCGTCCCAGCGCTCGCCCTTCGCCGCAGCCCATTCCAGCAGCTTCACCGTGCCGTTGATGGCCGGGCCTTCCTCGTCGCCGGTGATCAGGAAGGAGACCGAGCCTTTCGGAACGCCATGTTTCTCAACGTGGCGCGCATAGGCGGCGGCAAAGCAGGCAATTCCACCCTTCATGTCCACTGCGCCTCGGCCAAACAGCACGCCGTCGCGCACTTCGCCTGCAAAGGGGCCGGAGGTCCAGGCAGCCTCGTCTCCAACCGGCACGACATCGGTATGTCCGGCAAACATGAGGTGCGGACCTTCCGTGCCGATGCGGGCATAGAGGTTCTCGATGTCAGGCGTGTCGTCCTCGGAAAAGACCGGGCGCTCGACGGCAAAGCCCTGGGGTGAAAGCAGGTCTTCGAGATAGGCCAGCGCCCCGCCTTCCGCTGGTGTCACGGAGGGGCAGGAAATCAGTCGGGCGAGAATGGCAACGGGATCGTTGATGTGCGTCATGACCCATGTGATTAGCCAAAGGCATGGCCGCTGTCATCCGTCATTTCGCGGGTCTGGTTCTTCGTGCCTTCGATAGAGCGGACGCCGGTACCTCTCCGATCAGCATGATCTTCTGCCAGATCTTGCGCGACAAGTTGCTGCCCAGCGCCTCCACGTCATTGACCGCATTGACCACATCCATGTCGGGCAGGGTCTGCGCATAAAGCGCGGCGAACTTTCCGGTCAGCGACAGCATTTCCGAGCAATAGTCGAGATAGCGCTTCAGCTCGAAGGCGCTCATCGTGCGCTTTGGCGAAGACCCCGTGGCAACAAAGCCGTCCCCCAGCGCCATCGGGTCCTTTGTCAGCTGGTGCATGTCGATAATGTGGATGAGCGAGCGCAGCTTGTGTAGCCCCTCCAGGACGCGCCGCCGCTTCTGCCGGCTTTCAAGCCCCATCAGCGTCACCACGCCAGCACCCGTCAGCACCAGGGTGTTGAAAAGGGCATCAATGCCCTGCAACACGTCAAAGGTTCCCGTCTCGATGCGGTCGAAGCGCAGATATCGCGCCACGAAGAACAGCATGATGGCGCCTGCTGCAATGCCCGCCCAGGCCAGACCTTGCCAGTAGAGACTGCGCTTGCCCAGCGCATCGGCCTCCGCACTGATTGCCCGGCCTGTTTCGACGAGCTCCGACGCGACCTTTCGCAAGCCGGACTCCGGGAAGCGCTCGCCTACACGCAGTTCCAGCGTTTCGGCAGTCTTGAGGATGGAGGTCGGATCAAGTTTTGCATAGGGCATGGCGCAAGCATGCCATCAAAGGTTTGAAAAAGACTTTCGACCCAAAACCCTTTGTCATCCCCGGTCGTTTGCCGCCGTGCCATAGGCGTTCGGTCCGGGAGTGCCGGGCATCAGGCAGAATACGAAAAAGGCAATGATGGAAATAAATGGCAGGATCATAGCGACTCCGGCGATTGTCGGCTGGCCAAGATCATGCGCGCGCTTGGCCGCCAGCGCGAACGAGAACCAAAGCGAGGCCACGGTGCCAAGCAGGAAGGCGACCGCCCAGAACTGCTCGCCGGCGGTGTCCTTGCCCGACGATCCTGACAAATAGAGGAACAGGGTCAGGATCACCGCGATCAGCGCCATGGCAAGAAAAAAAGGCAGGCGGCCGAGCCGCCCGCGAGTGCTGGTGTAAAGCCAGAAGAACGTTTTGAAGTCTCTGTCAGGCAAGCGGGTCCGGTCCGTATTTGTTGGGTCCCTTGGTGCCTACAAGGAAACCGCATTCGATCAGAAGCCAAAAGGCGCCGATGATCGGGACGAAGACGATCAGCGTCCACCAGCCGGACTTTTCGCGGTCGTGCCAGCGCTTGGCATAAAGCGCGACAGCCGGATAAATCGAGATCACCATCCAGATTAGGCCGAGCAGGCCGAACCCTTCGCCAACATAGGTACCGAAAACGGCATCAAGAATAGCCATGACGATTGAAATCGCAACCATCACCCCGATGCCGGCCCAGAACTTGCCGCGGTTGATCCGTCCCTCAAAACTCGTGAAGAGATACTTCCAGTCCATGATTCCCTCCTGGAAAAAGGGACGGGCATTCCTTGGCCGTCACCCGCCCCGAAAATGCCCCGACGGGATGGTGGACCGGTTCGCCATAAAGATCAATCGCGCAGCAATTCGTTGATCGAAGTCTTGGAGCGGGTGCGCGCATCGACCTTCTTCACGATCACCGCGCAATAGAGACCGGGGCCGGGCTTGCCATTGGCCATCGGCTTCTCGGCAGGCAATGTCCCTGCGACGACCACCGAATAGGGCGGCACTTCGCCCATGTGGATTTCCCCGGTTTCGCGGTCGACGATCTTGGTCGACTTGCCGATGAAAACACCCATGCCGAGCACCGCGCCCTCGCGCACGATGCAGCCCTCTACCACTTCCGAACGCGCGCCGATAAAGCAATTGTCCTCGATGATCGTGGGACCTGCCTGCAAGGGCTCCAGCACACCGCCAATGCCGACGCCGCCTGAAAGATGCACATTCTTGCCGATCTGCGCGCAGGAGCCGACGGTAACCCAGGTGTCCAC
>JBGSQC010000340.1:0-20695 GCA_041738295.1 Zhengella sp.
CCGTAAACGATCCGGTCATCAGGCCCCAGGCGAGAGCCAGAAGGATGTTGATGAGGTAAAGGTTCACCGGCTTGCTCCTTCCGGGAAGACAGTGCCGACATAGGCGGTCGGGTCAAGGATACCCTGAACGGCGGTGTTTGCCAGCGACATCAGCGGTTGCGGATTGATGCCGATCCAGATGACGAGCGCACTGAGCAGGATAACCGGGAAATAACCAAGCCACCACGTCATGTCGCGCGCTTCGCGGGGAGCGGCCATGGCCTGATTTTCCACGGTATTCCGCCAGAAAGCGAGCGCGAAGACACGTCCAAGCGTGATCGTCGTCAAAAGGCCGGTCAGGAGCACAGCAAAAGCCAGCCACCAGGCACCCACGTCAAGGGCGGCCTTGACCACCATCACTTTCGGCCACAGGCCGGAGAAAGGCGGCAAGCCGGCAACTGCAAAGAACAGCACCAATGCGAGCGCCGCCATGAAAGGGTGCGCTCCGTATAGGCCAGCCAGGCGATGGAGAGAAGAGGATCCGCCCTTCTCCTCCATCAGTCCGGCAAGCATGTAGATGGCCGTCATCGCCAGCATGGAATGCACCGCATAGAACACCGCTGCGCTCAACGACAGCTGACTGCCAAGTGCCAAGCCGGCGAGCATGACGCCAATGCCGGAGATAACAATAAAGCCCATCATCCGGCGAATGTCAGACTGGGCCAGCGCGCCAAGGATGCCAAGCACCATGGTGGCGGCTGCGACCCAGGCAATTGTTTCGGCCAGCACGTCGCGCTGCAGCGGGAAGAGCATGACCATGGTCCTGAGTAGGGCATAGATGCCGACCTTCGTCAGCAAGCCTGCGAATAGGGCGGCCACCACGATGCGCGGCGTGTGATAGGAGGCCGGCAGCCAGGCATTGACCGGGAAGGCTGCCGCCTTCATGCCGAAGGCAAAGGCATAGAGCGCACCCAGCGTCATCAGCGGCGCATCCGGCACACCGGCCTGCACCTTGCGCACGATGTCGGCCATGTTGAGCGTGCCGAAGATGCCGTAAAGGTATCCGGTGGCAATCAGGAACAGGGTCGTCGCGACCAGGTTCAGGAAGGCGTATTTGGTGGCCCCGTCAATCTGCTCGTGCTCGGAGCCGAGGATCAGCATGCCGAAGGACGAGATCAGAAGCACCTCGAACCAGACATAGAGGTTGAAGATGTCGCCGGTCAGGAAGGCGCCATGCACACCGGCCATCATCAGCAGGAAGAACGGGAAGAAACCGTATCGCCTCCCCGTCGCATCAATGTCTCGCAGCGCGAAAATGCAGCCGGCAAGCGCAACGACCCCGGCAGTCACCGCAAATAGTGCGCCCAGCATATCGACCGTGAAGGAAATGCCGAAGGGCGGCAGCCAGCGGCCCATGGTCATCACCACCTGGCCCTTCTCCATGACGCGGAAAAGCAGGGCCACATCGGCTGACAGCAGCAGAACGAAAGCGATGAGCGCTATCAGACCATGCTGGCGGGTTTCCTTGCGGAACATCAGCAGCGCAGCGCCAAAGATGATCGGGATCAGGATGGGCGCCACCACCAGCCAGTCGGCAGCAGTGGCCGGCTCCAGAATCATTGCACCGGAGAGATCGACAGTTTTTTCGGCAACACCGGCCATCTGTTCCTCAATATCCCGTAGGCGGAGGGCCTTCGCCCTCCGGTTCGGCTATGCGCATGCCATCAGTGTCATCGGTTCCGATGTCCTGATAGGCGCGGAACGCCAGAACCAGAAGGAAGGCAAAAAAGGAGAAGGAAATGACGATAGCCGTCAGAATCAGTGCTTGCGGCAGCGGATTGGCCACCACATCGGGCGGGACCATCGCGTCAACCGGAATGATCGGAGGAACTTCCCGAAGAACCCGGCCTGTGATGAAAATCAGAAGGTTGACCGCGTTTCCCAGCAGCACGACGCCCAGCAGCAGGCGCACCAGATGTTTGGACAACATCAGATAGATAGCTGACGCAAAGAGGATGCCGACCAGAACAGAAAGGGCTGTTTCCATCAGTCGCTTTCCCTTTCCTCAAGTGCCAGTGCAATGGAGGTTATGGCACCGACCACGACCAGATAAACGCCAATATCGAAAAACATCGGTGTCGACAGGTCCACCGGCACGCCGAACACCGAGACCTGCGTCCACAGGCCGGTCAGCAGCGGCACGTTGAAGAACAGCGACAAAAGGCCGGACAATGCCGCCAGCAAGAGGCCGAACCCGGCAACGGCCATCGGGTGGAAATAAATCGAGCGGCGTACCGCTGAAACGCCGCAGGCGATGCCGTAAATGGCAAAAGCCGAAGCGGCGATCAGCCCGCCAATAAACCCGCCGCCCGGCTCATTGTGGCCGCGCAACAGCACGAACAGCGAATAGAGCACCATCAGGCTGGTGAGATAGGGAGCGAAGGTCCGGAAGATCACGGTGCGCATGGGTCAGATCGCTCCCTGGTCCGGCTCTGCCGGGCGGCGCGGCTTGCGGATGCGGATCAGCGCCAGGATGGCCAGGCCTGTGATCATCACCACCGCGATTTCGCCCAGCGTGTCGAGGCCTCGGAAATCAACAATGATGACGTTCACAATGTTTCGGCCATGGGCAATGACGCGCGAATTGGCATTGAAGAAATCGGTCAGGGACGCATCGAAGGGCAGTTGCGTGATTTTGAGAAGCAGCAAGCCGAAGCCAAGGCCTCCGAGGATCGCAATCGTCATGTCGACAAGCTTTTCGCCTGTGCCGCGGTGATCAGCAGCCGACAGCCGCAACCGTGTCATCACCAGCGCAAGGATGACCACCGAGAGCGTTTCCACCATGAACTGGGTAAATGACAGGTCCGGCGCTCCCAGCAGCATGAAGATGACCGCGACGGCAAATCCCTGGATGCCGAGCGAGACGATCGCTGTCAGCCTGTTGCGGGCGATCAGAACCGCAGCAATGCCCAGCACGGCGATCAGGATCACCACCCATTCATAGAAGGGCATGACCGGGAAAGCGGGCATGGCCGGGCCTTCCCCGAACAGGATCATCGGAACCAGCAGCACAAGTGCGACGGCAGAAAAAGTGACGGTCATGTAGACGTCCATACGACCGCCCTGGGTGATGCGGGTCACCCCATGGGCAAACCGTACAAGTCCGCGGATCGCCTGATCGAAGCCCTTGTCGGGTCCCCAGCCGATGGCTGTGAGAACCCGGGCCATGGCATCGCGCGCGCCATCAAGCTGGCGATAGATCAGGATGCCGAGCGCAATGGTTGCGAGCGACAGATAGAGCGGCATTCCCAGATGCGGGACAACCGAAATGTGTACATCCACCCCCTGCCCCGCCACGGCGCTGGCCATCGGGCTGGAAAAGGCGTGGTGGAACCAGCCCGAGAACAGCGCGGCCAAGAGCGCCGTCACGGCCAGCGTCACCGGGCCAAGCCAGAGCAGCAGCGGCCCTTCATGGGCGTGCTTGGGCGTCTCGATTTCCGGTCCGAGGAACGGCTTGAGCGCCACTGCGAAGCCGATGACGAACATCAGCGCGTTGCCGGCAATGGCGACGGCGAGAACAAGAAGCGTCCAGGCGTCACCACCAGCCAGCGCCGCATAGATCTCTTCCTTGGCAAGGAAGCCGAAGAAGGGCGGCAGGCCGCCCATGGAGAGCGCGGCGAGAAAGGCTGCGAAAAAGGTGACCGGCATGGCCTTGCGCAAGCCGCCAAGCTTCGTCACGTCGCGCGTGCCGGATTCATGGTCGATGAGGCCAGCCACCATGAACAGTGCACCCTTGAACATCGAATGGGCGATCAGATAGAGCACGGCGGCCTCGATGGCCTTTTCATTGCCGAAGCCGGTGAGCATCACCAGCAAGCCGAGCGAGGCGACCGTCGTATAGGCCAGCATCAGCTTCAAATCGGTCTGGCGGATGGCAAGCAGCGTTCCGACCATCAGGGTCGTTCCGCCAAAGAGAGGCAGGACCGTTTCCCACACCACGGTCTCGCCCATCACCGGGTTCATGCGCATCAGCAGATAGACGCCAGCCTTCACCATGGTTGCGGAATGAAGGTAGGCCGAAACCGGGGTCGGCGCTTCCATGGCGTTGGGCAGCCAGAAATGGAACGGGAATTGGGCGGACTTGGTGAAGGCACCGCCAAGGATCAGCAGGAAGGCCGCGAGATAGAAGGGACTTTCCCGCAGCGCATCACCTGATGCCAGCAGCAGCGAAAGCTCCGAGACGCCGGTGATGTTCCAGATGACAAGAAGGCCGGCCAACAATGAAAGCCCGCCAAGGCCGGTGACGACCAAGGCCTGCACGGCGGCGCGGCGCGATGCTTCGCGCGAATGATCAAAGCCGATCAGCAGGAAGGAGGTGATCGAGGTCAATTCCCAGAAGATGAAGAGCGTCAGGAAATTGTCGGAGACAACCAGCCCCTGCATGGCTCCCATGAACATGAGGATGAAAGAGAAGAAGCGGCCTTGTTGCTCGTGGCCCTTCAGGTACCCGCCGGCATAGAGCACGATCAGCGCGCCGATGCCGGTTACCAGCAAGGCGAAGGTCAGCGACAGGCCATCCAGCATCCACGAGAAATTGACGTTGAAATCCGGCACCCAGCGATAGCCGCCGGTGACTTTCTCGCCTTGCGAAACAGAGTCGAGAAAGCCTGCGAAGTGGATGAAATTAAACGCAGGGACGAGGGCCAGCAGCCAGGCAGCATTGTGCTTCAGGACACGCGTCAGGAAAGGCGCGAAAAAGGCCGCAACAAATGGCAGGAACAGCACAAGCAAGGTGATCGATTGCGCATTCGATGCCATGGATTGTTCCGTGTCCCCTGACTTTGAACCACCGCATTGCTCCGATGGCCCGGAATTCAGCGGCTTTGAAACCACTTAGGCACGTTGAACCGGTGAGACAAGACCGCAACCATCATTCCATGGTTCCGATTGCGTGGGTTTTCAACAGGAACAGCTGAAACCGACGAAAATGGATCGGGGCTCCGTCAGGCATGGGGCGTGAACCTGCCGGAGCCCCGCGGCGCTTTCGGGGTGAGAGCGCCGTTTCTATGCACCCGTCAAAGCGGGCGGATATACTTCCCGTAGACCCAGCCGGTGACGAAGTTGCCGTTCTGCGCCGGATCATGCCAAACCTCGCACCAGCGGAAGCGAACGGCGGATGCCTTGTCGTCGGCAAGCCCAAGGTCAGACAGGTTGAGGCCATCGGTGCAGCGGCCGGTCAGCGACAGCACCGTGCCGTTGGGATAGGCGGACTGCTTGGCCGAATAGGATGCCGGATACTTGCGCACATTCAGCGTGTCGCCCCAGGCGACATTGGCAACCTGCCAGCCTTCCAGCGCGCTCGCATTGCCGGTCAGGGTTGATGCTCCGATGCCGCCAAGGGCAATGGCGAGGGTGATGGCGGCAATCTTCAGGCGGGGTGCAAACATGGCTCGTCTCCGTTCTTGGTCTGCGAGGCCGGGGGCATTGTTTGGCGGCAGACGGGTTCCGTTGATGAAGCAACCCTAGTAAGTCTCATCCCAACCGGGCCCGAACGGCCTGTTCACATTCCATTCAGCGAGCCAAATCCCTCCATGTCCAAAATCTCCCGCTTCACTGCCCTCCCCGCCCCGGTTGCCGACCGAAAGCCGGTCAGCGACTCGCGCCACGGCATCACCCGCACTGATGATTTTGCGTGGATGCGCGCGGAAAACTGGCAGGAGATGTTCCATGATCCGTCTGTGCTTGATCCGGCGATCCGGGCGCATCTGGAGGCCGAGAACGCCTACCAGAGCGCACTGATGGCTGACACCGAAGGCCTGAGGAAAGCGCTGTTTGAAGAGATGAAGGGGCGCATCAAGCAGGATGATTCCTCCGTGCCGATGGCCGACGGGCGGTTTGCCTACGGCACCGCCTTTGTCACCGGGGGTGAGCAGCCCCGCTTCTTCCGCGAACCCCGGACCGGCGGAGAGCGAGAAGTGCTGCTCGACGGCGACAAGGAGGCCGCCGACAAGGCCTATTTCCGCCTCGCCAGTGCCGACCATTCGCCCGACCACGCCCGCCTGCTCTGGGGCTATGACGACAAGGGATCCGAATTCTACACACTCACTGTGCGTGAACTTTCCACCGGTTCCGACCTTGCCGACCGGGTGGAAAAGACCGGCGGTTCCGGCACCTGGAATGCCGATGCCTCGGGCTTCTTCTATGAGCGACTGGACGCCAGCCACAGGCCGTCCAAACTCTTTTTCCATGCCGTTGGCAGCGATGGCGACAGCGACCTTCTGGTCTATGAGGAGAGCGATCCGGGCTTTTTCATGGGGTGCTCCGGCACGCGCGACAACCGCCACATCCTGATCTCGATCCATGACCACGAGACCGCCGAATACCGCATCCTTCCGGCTGACGGATCATCCTTCGAGCCGAAGCTGGTGGCAGCGCGCCAGGCCGGCCTGCAATATGATCTCGAAGAAGGCGGCGACATTTTCTTCATCCTGACCAATGCCGATGGTGCCAAGGATTTCAAGGTGATGACTGCGCCGGCTGACAATCCGATTCCGGCAAACTGGAGCGAACTGGTGCCGCACGAGCCCGGCCGCCTCATCCTTTCAGTGATGGGTTTTGCCCGCCATCTGGTTCGCCTTGAGCGCAAGGACGGCCTGCCCCGCATCATCATTCATGAGCGCGCCACCGGCGAGGAACATTCCATTGCCTTTGCTGAAGAGGCCTATTCGCTGGGCCTCGGAGGATCGCTGGAGTATGACACCGACACCATCCGCTTTTCCTATTCGTCCATGACGACGCCCGGCCAGACCTATGACTACAACATGGCGACGCGTGAACGGGTGCTGCTCAAGACCCAGGAAGTGCCGTCCGGACATGATTCGGCGAACTATGTCACGCGCCGCCTGCAGGCGCCTGCCGCTGACGGCGAACTGGTTCCGGTCTCCATCCTCTACCGCAAGGATCTCGTGCTCGACGGGTCAGCACCTTGCCTGCTCTATGGCTACGGCTCCTATGGCATGACCATTCCGGCGGGCTTCAACACCAATTGCCTGAGCCTGGTGGATCGCGGCTTTGTTTATGCCATCGCCCATATTCGCGGCGGCAAGGACAAGGGCTACCATTGGTATGAGGACGGCAAGCGGGACAGGAAGGTCAACACGTTTACCGATTTCATCGCGGCGGCCCGCCATCTCGTGGCCGAAGGTTTCACCAGCCATGACCGGATCGTGGCGCAGGGAGGCTCTGCCGGCGGCATGCTGATGGGAGCGGTGGCCAATATGGCACCCGATGCCTTCGGCGCCATCGTGGCGGAAGTTCCCTTCGTCGACGTGCTGACCACCATGCTGGATGACACGCTGCCGCTGACCCCTCCCGAATGGCCGGAATGGGGAAACCCGATTGCGAGCGAGGCTGACTACAAGGCGATTGCCGCCTACAGCCCCTATGACAATGTGGCCGCCCTGCCCTACCCGCCGGTGCTGGCGGTCGCGGGCCTGACCGATCCGCGCGTGACCTATTGGGAACCGGCGAAATGGGTGGCGAAGCTGCGCACGCATTCAACATCCGGCAATCCGGTGCTGTTCCGCATCAACATGGATGCCGGACATGCCGGGGCGTCAGGCCGATTCTCGCGGCTGGAAGAGATTGCCTACACCTATGCCTTTGCACTGAAAGTGACCGGCAAGGCAGGCGGCGCGGCATGAGCATGGTGCCTTCATGACAGGCGAAGGCGCGGGACTGCTTGCGCTTCTGGGCTCGGCCTTCACCTCCGCCACCCTGTTGCCCGGAACATCGGAAGCGGTGCTGGCGGGGATGGTGGCCGGAGAGATCGCGCCCGTGGGCGTGCTCGTCACGGTCGCCACCATCGGCAATGTGGCAGGCTCCTGCGTCAACTGGGCGATGGGACGCGCCGGGCGCTCGCTCGTTGCCGGAGAAAACCCCTCGCCCGCCATGGAAAAGGCAACACGCTGGTACCGGCGCTTCGGTAGGTGGAGCCTGCTTGCCTCCTGGGTGCCGGTGATCGGGGATCCGCTGACGCTGGTGGCCGGTGCGCTGGGCGAACCCTTGTGGCGGTTCGTGATGATTGTCACGCTGGCAAAGGCAGCCCGCTATGGCGTGGTCGCAGGCGTGGCATCGTCGTTGTTGTCAGTCTGATGGGTAATCAGTTTGCGGGAAGCGCCTTCAGATAGGCGGCAATCGACTCGCGTTCCGAGGCCGGCAGCTTGGCCATGTTTTCCTGAACGGCCACCATGGAACCACCGACACTGTCGAACTCCGGCGTGAAGCCCGATTCGAGATAATAGGCGATATCCTTGGCGGACCAGCCGGCAATTCCATCGGTGGACGGTGAGATGGCCGGGACCTTGCCGTCGCCTTCGGCTGCCTTTGCACCGTCCAGCCATTTGGCCAGATCAAGTCCGCCGATCGGGTTACGCGGCGTATGGCATTCGCCGCAATGGCCGGGGCCCTCGACCAGGTATTGTCCGCGCTTCACGGCATCCGGTGCATCAGCAGCAAGCGCCACCACCGGGCCTTCCTTCAGGAACAGCAGCTTCCACAGGCCAAGCCCGCGGCGGATGTTGAAGGGAAAGCCCACTTCGTGAGGGGCGGAGGCCTCGGCCACGGCGGGCAAGGTTTTCATGTAGGCAAAGAGATCGGCCACGTCCTTGGGCGCCATGCGCGCATAGGAGGTGAAGGGACAGGCCGGATAATAATGGCTGCCGTCGGGCGCCACGCCGCGCATCAGCGCATTGGCAAATTCGGGCAATGTCCAGGCGCCGATGCCGACAGCAGGATCCGACGTAATGTTGGGGGCAATGAAAGTGCCGAACTCGGTGGCGAAGCGGTGGCCACCTGCCAGCACCAGCTTGTCATCGCCTTTGGCGCCGGGGCGCGCATGGCAGGATGAGCAGCCACCGGCATGGAAGACCAGCTGGCCGGCCTCAGCATCGCCTTCAGGCATGGAGGCAATCACCGCCGCGTCGAGCGTCGACGGGGCGGTGAGAAACCAGAACGCAAGCCCGCCAATCACGGCAGCGGGAAGGACCAGCTTGGCGATCTTGCGGATCATGGGGAGATCACTTCTGGATGCGGAACGCTTCGTGGCAGGACTTGCAGTTTGCCATCACCGGACCGGCAGCAGCCTTGAAGGCATCGAGGTCGGCCGGACCATCCTTGCCGGAAGCGGCCATGGCAGCACCGGCATCAGCCATGAACTTGGCGGTGGCGGCCTTGAAGCCGGCGGCATCTTCCCAGATCTTCGGAGAAGCGGTCGACTTGTCGGAGGTCGAACCGGCCGGGAAATAGTCGGCATAGACGTGAGACACGCCAGCCATGGTGGCAATGGCGGCCTTGCCGACTGCCGGGCTGTAGGCGAGATCGCCCTTCATCATCGCGCCAGTCGTGCCGGCAGCGGCGCCAACGGCCTGCATCAGGGCCTTGCGGGCAGCAATCGGATCATCAGCGGCCGTCACGGCAGAGGCCGAAATCAGGACAGCAGAAAGGGCAAGTGCAAATTTCTTCATGGGTACGACCTCCGTTTGTGCGGTCCGAACAGCCGGTTACCGCAATTGCATCTTATGCGATCCATTCCAGATCAGGATCACAGCTTCGTGAAAATCGGGATGAACAACCGCGACACATTGTTCAGCATCCATGTCCGACCAAGGGCTGAAACAAAAGCCCCCGGCGCAAAGGCCGGGGGCTTTCGGAACTGCTTCAGAAATCAGCGCGCGGCTTCATACATTTCAAGGACATAGTCCCAGTTGATGAGGCTGTCGACGAAGGCTTCGAGGTATTTCGGGCGGGCATTGCGATAGTCGATGTAATAGGAATGCTCCCAGACATCGACGCCGAGGATCGGCTTTCCGCCGTGAACCAGCGGGTTTTCGCCGTTCGGCGTCTTGGAGATCTCGAGCTTGCCATCCTTGACCGAAAGCCAGGCCCAGCCGGAACCGAACTGAGTGGTGCCTGCGGCAATGAAATCCGAGCGGAACTTGTCGTAACCGCCGAGATCGGACTCAATGGCCTTGGCAAGAGCGCCCGGAAGCGCCTTGCCGCCGCCATTTTTCTTCATCCACTTCCAGAAATGGACGTGGTTGTAGTGCTGGGCGGCATTGTTGAAGAGGCCGGCATGCTTGCCGAAGCTCTGCTTCACGACGTCTTCCAGCGACAGGCCATCCATGCCGGCTTCAGCGGCCAGCTTGTTGCCATTGTCGACATAGGCCTTGTGGTGCTTGTCGTGATGATATTCCAGCGTCTCCTTCGACATATAGGGGGCAAGCGCCTCGTAGTCGTACGGGAGTTCGGGAAGTTCAAAAGCCATGGTGTATCTCCTTGGTGTCAATGGCGAAGCGTCTGGTGCTCAGCGTCCGGCCAAGAGCATAGGCCCCTTTGGCCAAACGGCAAGAAAACTGATGTCGATTTCAGTTGAAAGCCGGAACCCATTCCTCAGGAATGGGCCCACTCCCAGTACAGTTGACGGGCGTCGCGCGCAACCGGTCCGGCCTGCAACTCGCGCTCCTCGATGCGGGTAACGGGCACCACCTTGGAATGGTTCCCGGTGGAGAAAATCTCGTCGGCTCCCATGAAATCCTCCACTGTCAGCGTGCATTCGCGCACCGCATGGCCCTTTTCGCGCAGCAGGCCGATGGTGCGCGCCCGGGTGATGCCTGAGAGGAAAGTGCCGTTGGAGGCCGGCGTCAGCACCTCGCCGTCCCTCACCATGAAGATGTTGGACGTTCCGGTCTCGGCCACATTGCCCAGCATGTCGCGCACCAGGCAATTGTCAAAGCCGCGGTTGCGCGCTTCCAGCACGGCGCGGCCATTGTTGGGATAGAGGCAACCGGCCTTGGCATTGGTCGGCGCGCATTCAAATGTCGGCCGGCGGAAAGGCGAGACTGTCACCGAGAAGCCGCTGGGCGGCAGCATCGGCGCTTCGAACAGGCAAAGCGCAAAGCGCGTCGAGTCCGGATCCGCCGGCACGCCCATGTAGCCCCCGTGTTCGGCCCAATACATCGGCTTGATGTAGACCGCCGTCTTGCCATCAAACTTCTTCAGGCCCTCATGGGCGAGCGCCACGATTGCGGCTGCCTCCATGGTGGGTTTCATCAGAAGGGCTGAGGCAGAGCGGTTGACGCGCTCGGCGTGCAGGTCAAGGTCCGGCGTGACGCCCTCGAACCAGCGTGAGCCGTCAAACACGGTCGAACCCAGCCACATGGCATGGCTGCGCGGGCCGATCAGCGGCGGGTTGCCCTCGTGCCAGTCGCCGTCCACAAAAGTCCAGGTGGTTGATTGTGCGCTTGTGTCGACGGCCATGATGGAACTCCCTTGATCTGACCCGCGCATCGAATCCGCTCGAAGCGGCAAGGTCAATGGGGTATCGCTGGCGGCATTGCTGTTTCAGGAGGGCGCAATGACGCATGAGGCCTTTGTTTTCGATGCCTATGGCACGCTGTTTGACGTTCATTCGGCGGTGCGCCGTCATGCCGATGCCGCCGGGCCGCAGGCTCAGCTTCTGTCGGACACATGGCGGTCCAAGCAGCTAGAATATTCCTGGATCAGCGCCCTTTCGGGCGATTATCGCGATTTCTGGACGCTGACGCGCGAGGCACTGGACTTCGCGTTTGCAAAAGTTCCCTCGGTCGATCCAGGGCTAAAACTGCCTTTGCTGGACGCCTATTGGCAGCTTGAATGCTTTGCGGAAGTGCCGTCCCTGCTGAAGCAGCTGAAAGAGCGCGGCGCGCGCACCGCCATCTTGTCGAACGGATCACCGGACATGCTCAATGCAGCGGTCCGTTCTGCCGGACTTGACGGACTGCTTGATGACGTCTTCTCGGTCGATGCGCTCAATACGTTCAAGACCGATCCGCGTGTTTATGCCCTCGTCACCGAGGCATGGGACATTGAGCCTCAGCAGGTGAGCTTTCAATCCTCCAACCGCTGGGACATTGCCGGCGCCGTGAAGTTCGGCTTCAGCGCCCACTGGATCAACCGCACCGGCCAGCCCGAAGAATATGGCCATCTGGCACCGGCTCGCGTGCTCTCCTCATTGACCGGTCTTGTGTGAATGCGGCCCGGTTTGCACGCAGGCGTGATTTTGCCGTGAAGAGTCTGACTGTTACCGTGCTGCAACAAGTTTCGAATGTCTTACACTGACACTTGATCTTTCCGGCGTTCCGCAGGATTGCTGACCCGGAAATGCGTTGAAGGCTAGGAACCTTGTTTCCTTCCTCGCGTTGAAATCCAGCACATGGCGGCCTTCGGCCTCCGCAAGCCAAAAGCAGTACCGACCACATGACGAAGACCGCCTCCACCATCAATCGCCGTCTGCTGCTCACCGGAGCGGGCGCTGCAACGCTGCTCGGCCTGGCCGGCTGCTCCAGCACCGCCAGCAAAGCCACGGCAAAGCTGTCGGCCAAGCTGCCGAAGCTCGAGATCGCTCCGAGAGAGCCGGTTGTTGAGGAGACCTTCGATCCCAAGCTGATGTACGCCGCCATGGAAGACGGCGGTTTCAAACTGCCTGCCGTGCCGTGGCAAAAAGTGCCGAAGCGCTATCATCGCCAGATGGTGCCGAACATCACCGGCGAAAAGCCCGGCACGCTGGTGGTCGATACCAACAATCACTTCGTCTACTTCACGCTCGCAGACGGCATGGCCATGCGCTACGGCGTTGGCCTTGGCCGCGAAGGCTTTGAGTGGACCGGGCGTGGTTATATCGAGCGCAAGGCGCAGTGGCCGAAGTGGCATCCGCCGGTGGAGATGATCGAGCGCGATCCCAAACTCAAAAAGTATGAGACCACCTACGACAAGAAGAATGACCTGTGGCTTGGCGGCATGGATGGCGGGTTGATGAACCCGCTGGGCGCGCGCGCGCTCTATATCTACCAGGACGGCAAGGACACGCTCTACCGCCTGCACGGCTCGCCGGAATGGAATTCCATCGGCAAGAGCGTTTCATCGGGCTGCGTGCGCCTGATCAACCAGGACATTATAGACCTGCACTCCCGCGTTCCGGAAAAGACCGACGTGGTTGTGACGAGTGGACTTCCTGTCGCCTGATCCGGTCGCCTGCAAGCCATGTGAAAAGGCCGCCTCACCAGGCGGCCTTTTCGTTTTCGTGACCTAGTGGGCGCTCAGCGCCGCAAGCTGCCCAGGATGCCACGCACCAGCGCGCGGCCGAGGGATGAGCCAACGGTGCGCACTACGGACTTCACCGCTGCCTCGCCGACCGATTGGCGATTGGACGCGCGAGGACGGCTCTGGGTGCGCGGGCGGCTGGGTTGGCGGTCATCGTCGAAATCGGGAAGCCGCCAGCCGTTGCCGGTCGTGCGTTCTTCCTTTTCGCGCTGGCGCATGTTCTTCTCGCGCTGCTCTTCCTCAATCTCCCGGCGTTCGGCTTCCTCTGCATCAAGGGCGGCCTTTTCGGCGCGCTTCTTCAGCACCTCGAAGGCCGATTCGCGGTCAATTGTTTCTTCATACTGGCCAGCGACGGGGCTGGTCTGGATGATCTTGCGGCGCTCAGGCTCGGTCAGGGGTCCGAGGCGCGACGATGGCGGGCGGATCAACGTGCGCTGAACCATGGAGGGCACGCCCTTGTTCTCAAGGGTGGAGACCAATGCCTCGCCCGTGCCGAGCTTGGTGATCTGCTCGAACGTGTCGAAATCCGGGTTAGGGCGGAAAGTATCGGCGGCTGTTTTCACCGCCTTCTGCTCGCGCGGCGTATAGGCGCGCAGAGCATGCTGGATGCGGTTGCCGAGCTGGGCCAATACGCTGTCGGGCACGTCCAGCGGGTTCTGGGTGACGAAATAAACGCCGACGCCCTTGGAGCGGATCAGGCGGACCACCTGCTCCACCCGGTCCAGCAGCACCTTCGGCGCTTCGGCAAAAAGCAAGTGCGCCTCGTCAAAAAAGAAGACCAGGCGCGGCTTGTCAGGATCACCCACTTCGGGCAGCACCTCAAACAGTTCCGACAGCAGCCAGAGCAGGAAGGTGCCGTAGAGGCGCGGGTTCATCATCAGCTTTTCGGCGGCCAGAATGTTAATGGCGCCGCGGCCATCGGGCGTTGTGCGCATGATATCTGAGATTTTCAGCGCCGGTTCGCCAAAAAACTGGTCGCCGCCCTGGCGCTCCAGCACCAGCAGCGAGCGCTGGATCGCGCCGACGGAAGTCTTGGCGACATTGCCGTAGCGGGCCGAAATCTCATCGGCCTTCTCGGCCACATGGGTCAGCAGCGATTGCAGGTCCTTCATGTCGAGAAGCAGCAGGCCGTCCTCGTCGGCGATCTGGAAGGCAATGTTGAGCACGCCTTCCTGCGCATCCGTCAGGTTCATCAGGCGAGACAGCAGCAGCGGGCCCATTTCGGAGATGGTTGTGCGGATCGGGTGGCCGAGTTCACCATAAAGATCCCAGAAGATCACCGGGAACTCCTGGAACTCATAGGTTTCCATGCGGATCTGCTCGGCGCGCTTGGCGAGGAAGTCCTTCGGTTCGCCGATGGCGGCAATGCCTGAAAGATCGCCCTTGATGTCGGCGGCGAACACCGGGACGCCGGCATTGGAGAAGCTCTCGGCAAGGATTTGCAGCGTCACGGTTTTGCCGGTGCCGGTGGCACCCGTTACCAGCCCGTGGCGATTGCCGTAGCGCAGCAGCAGCTCTTCTGGCCGCTGGTATTCATCGGCCGGCGTGCGGCTTGCTCCAAGGAAAATCCTGTCCGAGGCTGTCATGCTGGCTGGTCTCCGGTCTTGCACTGCAATGGCACCGGTATAGCCAAGCCATCCGTGCTCTACAATGGCGCGAAGCGGGCGGCCTGTTGCATTCATGCCGCGCCGGGGCGGCAGAGTGCATCAGCCATGCCATTGTTGCATTGCGGTCACGGTCGCTCACCCATAAAGTCAGCCTGGCGGAAAGACAGATCCGCATGGGAGGCGGAATGGACGCGGCAACGATCAACAGGGCGGAATTCACGGCGACCGACGAGGCCCGCTGGCGCACGCTGGCGGAAAAGGCGCTGAAAGGCGCTGCTTTCGACGAAGCGCTGGTTTCGCTCAGCGATGACGGCCTGGCAGTCGGACCGATCCATCCGCGCGCCGAGCCTGTCCTTGCCGGCCGCCAATCTGCCGGGAATGCATGGACAATCGTCCAGCGCGTTGATGATCCGGACGTGGCCCGCGCCCATGCACAGGTGCTGGACGATCTTGAAGGTGGCGCGACCGGTTTGGCGCTGGTGTTTGAAGGCGCGCCGAACGCTTTCGGCTATGGTCTGCCCGCCGATGCCGCAACACTCAGCGCGGTGCTTGATCCGGTTGATCTTGATTCGATTCATCTGCGCATCGACGTCCACCCGTCCAGCCGCATGTCTCTGGACTGGATGGTGGCTTACCTCATGAAACGGCGCGCCAACCCGGCGAGCCTTTCGCTTTCCTTCGGCATTGATCCTGCCGCCGTCTTTGCCGGAACCGGCAGGCTTCGCATGTCAATCGAGGCGCTGCGCGCCTCCATGCCGCAATCGCTGGCCCATTTCTTTGCCATGCAGGTTCCGGGCGTGCTGCTGGAAGCCGATGGCCGCGTCTATCACAATGCAGGAGCCACGGAAGCGCAGGAACTGGGCGCCATGCTGTCGCTGACGGCCGGCCATCTGCGCATGTTCGAGGAGGCGCGCCAGCCGCTGCTCTATGCCGCGCCGCATATCGGCTTCTGCCTGTCAGCCGACCAGGACCAGTTCATGACCATGGCGAAGATCCGCGCCATGCGCCTGCTGTGGACGAGGTTGCAGGAAGCCTGTTCCATCCCCCCGTCGGCGGCTTCCATCCACGCGGAGACGTCCATGCGAATGATGACCATGCTGGACGCCGAAACCAACATGCTGCGCTCCACCATTGCCTGTTTTGCCGCGGCTACGGGTGGAGCCGACACGATTTCCGTGCTGCCGCATTCCTTCGCCCACGGCCTGCCGGACGGCTTTGCGCGCAGGCTCGCCCGCAACACGCAGCTGGTGCTGGCGCAGGAGGCCCATATCGGCTTTGTCTGCGATCCGGGGTCCGGTTCGGGCAGCATCGAGGCGCTGACAGAGGCGCTGTGCGCAGCGGCCTGGGCAGAATTCCAGGCCATCGAGGCGGAAGGCGGCATTCTCCACAGCCTGCTGGAGGGTCGTTTCCAGGCCCGCGTCATGGCATCAAAGGACCGCCGGGCGCAAGAGTACAAGGCTGGCAAGCGCGTGCTGATCGGCGCCACGCTTTATCCGGCAAAGACCGAGCGTCCGGTCAGCGTGCTGGCAGCAGACATTCGCCCCATGCCGACCGACGGCTCGCTGCATTGCGAGCGGCTGGATGTGGCGCGCATCGAGGATATGGCGGGAGCGGCGGCATGATCCCTGATTTCACCACCATCGGCTGGCAGAAGCCCACCACCGTTCCCTCGCCGGAACGGACGGGAAGCTGGGAAACGCCGGAAGGCATCACAGTCAAGCCGGTCTATGCCGCGCGTGACCTGCGCGGCATCCCCTTCCTCGACACATGGCCGGGCGCGGCACCGTTCATCCGTGGCCCCTACCCCACCATGTATGTCCAGCAGCCCTGGACGATCCGCCAGTATGCAGGCTTCTCGACAGCCGAAGAGAGCAACGCCTTCTACCGCCGCAACCTCGCGAGCGGCCAGAAGGGCCTGTCGGTCGCCTTCGACCTTGCCACCCATCGCGGCTATGACAGCGACCATCCGCGCGTTGCCGGTGATGTCGGCATGGCGGGCGTCGCCATCGATTCCATCCTCGACATGCGCCAGCTGTTCGATGGCATCCCGCTTGACCAGATGAGCGTGTCGATGACGATGAATGGCGCGGTGTTGCCGATCATGGCGCTTTATGTGGTGGCGGCCGAGGAACAAGGCGTCTCCCAGGACAAGCTGTCGGGGACCATCCAGAACGACATCCTCAAGGAGTTCATGGTCCGCAACACCTATATCTACCCGCCCAAGCCATCGATGCGGATCATTTCCGACATTTTCGCCTATACATCCTCCAACATGCCGAAGTTCAACTCCATCTCGATTTCCGGCTATCACATGCAGGAAGCCGGGGCGACGGCGGACCTGGAGCTTGCCTACACCATTGCCGACGGCATCGAATATGCCCGCGCCGGTGTGGCCGCCGGCATGGACATTGACGCCTTTGCGCCGCGCCTTTCCTTCTTCTGGGCGATCGGAATGAACTTCTTCATGGAAGTGGCCAAGATGCGTGCTGCGCGCCTGATCTGGGCAGCGCTGATGCAGAAGCAGTTTGCGCCGAAGGACGAGCGCTCGCTGTCGCTGCGCACCCATTGCCAGACGTCCGGCTGGTCGCTGACCGCGCAGGATCCGTGGAACAACGTGATGCGCACCATGGTGGAGGCGATGGCCGCAACGCAGGGCCACACGCAATCGCTGCACACAAACTCGTTTGACGAAGCGCTGGCGCTGCCGACCGACCATTCGGCGCGCATCGCCCGCAACACCCAACTGGTGCTGCAAAAGGAAAGCGGCACCACGCGCATCATCGATCCGTGGGGCGGCTCGGCCTATGTGGAACGGCTGACGCATGATCTCGTGGCGCGCGCCATGAGCCATATCGAGGAGGTGGAAAACCTCGGCGGCATGGCGTCTGCCATCGAGAAGGGCATCCCGAAGCTGCGCATCGAGGAGGCCGCCGCCCGCACGCAGGCGCGCATTGATACCGGCGAACAGCCGGTGATCGGCATCAATGCCTTCCGCCCGACCGAGGAAACGCAGGTTGATGTGCTGAAGGTGGACAATGCGGAAGTGCGCGCCCGCCAGCTCTCCAAGCTGCAGCAGCTGAAGGGCACGCGCGATGTCGGCGCGACCGAGGCCGCACTTTCCGCCCTTGAAGGCGCGGCGCGGAGCGGCACCGGCAACCTGCTGGATTTCGCCATCAAGGCCGCGCGCGCCAAGGCGACTGTCGGCGAGATTTCGTTGGCTCTCGAAAAAGCCTTTGGCCGCCATGTCGCCGAAATCCGCACCATATCAGGCGTTTACCGCAAGGCCACCGATGGCGACCCGAAGGTGGAGGCGGCGATTGAAAAGGTCGAGGCCTTCGAGGAGAAGCACGCCCAGCGCCCGCGCATCCTTGTCGCCAAGATGGGCCAGGACGGGCATGACCGTGGCCAGAAGGTGATCGCCACGGCCTTTGGCGATCTGGGCTTCGACGTCGTCGTTGGTGCCATGTTCCAGACGCCCGACGAAGTGGCTGCCCTTGCCGCCGACCATGATGTGCATGTGGTCGGTGCCTCGTCGCTTGCCGCGGGGCACCTGACGCTGATCCCGGAGCTGAAAGCGGCGCTGAAGAAGCTTGGCCGCGAGGACATCCTGATCGTGGCGGGTGGCGTCATCCCTCCGCAGGATTATGAAGCCGTGCGCGCAGGCGGCGCGTCTGCGATCTTCGGCCCTGGCACGGTGATCGCCGAAGCGGTGGTGGAAGTGGTGGACCTGCTGATGGCGCGGTGAGGCTGTTATAACCGGCGTTGAAACATGAGCGAGTTCATGTTATATCATCAGTTATAACATGAGAGGTCTCACAATGAACGTAACCATTCGCAAGATCGGAAACTCCGAGGGGATTATCATCCCGAAGGAGATTCTTGAACGATTGAACTTGAAGAGCGGTGATGCAGTCGATTTCATTGAGACCGAAGGGTCTTTGACCATTCGCCCGGCTAACGACAAGTTTGCCCGGCAGATGGAAGCTGCCCGCAAAATCATGGACCAGTACAAGGTGGCGCTCGCCGAGTTGGCAAAGTGAATTGGAATTATGTTGACCGTGATGTTGCCGAAGCAGCACATCGCGAACAGTTGCGGCGCCACGGAGGTGGAACAGGCCTTCGCGATTCCAATGCTTTGGATAGCGCACTTGACCGTGCAAAGAACAAGGCTGCCTACGGCTCCCCGGAAATCTACGAACTGGCGGCGGCCTATTTGTTTGGGATTGCAAAGAACCATCCGTTTGTGGATGGCAACAAACGCACTGCTCTTGTCGTTGCAGGTCTTTTTCTCCTCGACAATGGCTATGCGCTGACAGCTACCAACAATCTAATATACGAACTGGTTCTCGGCGTCGCCGCTGGCGAAATTGACGAAGAAGGCGCGACCCGGTTCCTGCGGGACCATACCGTCAAGCTCGAAGCCTGATCTCTCCTCTCCCCCTGGCACAGCCCTTGCAGCTCGTATGCCTCCACAAGGGAGGCTGTGCCGATCATGAACAGACGCGCGTTTCTGGCCCGGTCGCTGGCCGCATCAGCCCTTGCCGCCTGTGCCGTTCCTGCACAAGCCAAGTCAGCGGCCAAAACCCTGTTCGACAAGGCGGCGTTTCGCGGTAGCCTTGATTCGGCAGAATATGGCGTGCGCGCCAATGCGCTGGATGACCAGAGCCGCGTCTTCCAGAAAATGCTGGAAAAGGCCTCCGCCAGCGATACTCCGGTGTTCCTGCCGCCGGGAGTCTATCCGGTTTCCGGCCTCACCCTGCCCCGTTCCGTGCGGCTGCAAGGCGTGCCGGGCGCCACGCGCATTCTCTACACCGGCTCGGGCCATCTGTTTGCCAGCGGAGTGTGCGAGCGCTTCCATCTCGACGGCCTTCTGGTGGACGGGCAGAACCGTTTCCTGACCGAGGACGGACTGGCGCTGATTGACCTTCGCCGCATCGCCGATGTCACCATCGAGAATTGCGACATCACCGGATCGGCAAAAAGCGCCGTGGCGATGGAAAAGTGTGGCGGGCGCGTTGCCCGCTCGCGGCTTTCGGGTGCGCAGGATTATGCGCTCTACGCGGTGGAATCGGCCGGACTGACGGTGGCTGACAATGACGTGACTGACTGTGGCAATGGCGGCATCCTCATCCACCGCTGGCAGGAAGGCGAGGACGGGTCTGCCGTGACCGGCAACCGGGTTTCCCGCATCGGCGCGCGCAATGGCGGCACCGGCCAGTTCGGCAATGGCATCAACCTGTTCAGGGCGCGCGGTGTCACGGTTTCGGGCAACCGCGTTGCCGATTGCGCCTTCTCGGCCATCCGCGCCAATTCGGCCTCCAACATGATCGCGCTGGGCAACCAGTGCCTGCGCTCCGGCGAAACCGCGCTTTATGCGGAATTTGCCTTCGAGGGCGCGCTGATCTCCGGCAATCTGGTCGATGGCGCGGCCAACGGTATTTCGGTGGTCAATTTCAACGAGGGCGGCAGGCTGGCGACCGTGACCGGCAACATCGTGCGCAACCTCAAGTCCGAGGGTCCCTACACCGCCGATGCGCCTGGCTTTGGCGTCGGCATCACGGTGGAGGCCGAGACCACTGTTACCGGCAACACGGTGGAAGGCGCGCCGGTCTACGGCATGCAGCTTGGCTGGGGGCCATATTTGCGCAATGTCGCGGCCACCGGCAATGTCATCCGCGATTGCGGAACCGGCATTGCGGTCAGCGTGGTGGAGGGCGCGGGCAAGGCGGTCATCACCGGCAATGTGGTGGATGGGGCGCGCAATGGCGGCATCATCGGCCACAGCTGGGCGGAGGCCGCCACCGGCGAGCTGGACGGCTCGGGCCGCTACAAGCACCTCACCGTCGAGCGCAACGCGGTCAGCTGAGCGCGATCATTCCTGCCGGGCGCACTTCGCCCACGGCATCGCCGTTTCGGTTGCGCAGCGTGGCAATCGCCATGGCCCGCACATGGGGCTGCAGTGCATCACCCTT
>JBGSQC010000032.1:0-10247 GCA_041738295.1 Zhengella sp.
ATTGTCCGGCGGCGAGCAGCAGCGCGTAGCCATTGCGCGCGCCATCGCGTCCAGTCCGCGCATCCTGTTGGCCGACGAGCCTACCGGCAACCTCGACACCGCCCGCTCGCAGGAGATCATGGAGATCATCACCCGCCTGAACCGCGAGGAGGGCATTACCGTGATCATGGTCACCCATGAAGCCGACATGGCCGCTTGGTGCGATCGCCTCGTCACCTTCAAGGACGGGCTGATTGAAAGTGACATCACAAGGCCGATGGCGGAACGCAAGATGGTGACGCCGGAGGCAGCCCATGTTCATTGAAACCCTGCGCCAGGCGCTGTCTGCCATCCTGCGCAATGCCATGCGTTCGTTCCTCACAGTGCTGGGCGTCATCATCGGCGTTGCCGCCGTCATTGCGCTGGTCACCATCGGGCGCGGATCGACCGCCCAGATCGAACGCGATGTCTCCAGCCTCGGCGTCAACCTGCTGATGATGCGGCCAGGGCAAGGCATGGGGCCGGGCAGCACCAGCAGTTCATCCAAACCCTTCACGCTGAAGGATGTGACCGCCATTGCAGCCGAAGTGCCGGGTGTTTTGGCCGCCGCCCCGGTCAACTCGACGACGCAGACCATCATCGCCGGCAATGAAAACCACGCGACCCCGGTCACCGGCACCACCAATGGCTATCTGGCCGCGCGTGACTGGAAGCTGGCGGAGGGACGATCCTTTCTTGAAGCCGAGGAACGCGCCGGTTCCGCCGTTTGCGTTGTCGGAAAGACTGTCCGGGAAGAGTTGTTCGGCGCCGGCAGCCCGGTTGGCGAAAAAATCCGCATCGGGCAGGTCTCCTGCCGGGTCATCGGCCTGCTGGAAGAAAAGGGTGCCTCCACCTTCGGGCAGGACCAGGACAACATCGTGCTCATGCCGATCCGCGGTTTCATGCGCCGCATCGGAGGCACGCAGGATGTCACCTCCATCAATATCGGGGCCGACCCCGCCTTCAGCACGGTCGAGGTGAAGGCCACGATCGAGGTGCTGATGCGTGAGCGACGCCGCATCCTTCCGGGCGAGGAAGACAATTTCTCTGTCCTCGACACCAAGGAACTGACGTCGATGATGACCGGCATCACCACGGTGATGACCGGCCTGCTGTCGTCGGTCGCAGCCGTGTCGCTGCTGGTCGGAGGCATCGGCATCATGAACATCATGCTGGTGAGCGTCACCGAGCGCACCCGCGAGATCGGCATAAGGCTGGCCATTGGCGCCACCGAGGGTCAGGTTCTGCTGCAATTCCTCGTCGAGGCCATCGTGTTGTCACTTCTTGGCGGCCTGATCGGCATCGTGCTCGGGCTGGCGCTCGCCTGGGGTGGCGGACGCCTGCTCAACGTGCCGTTCACGCCAAGCTTTTCCGTCATCCTTCTGGCCTTCGGCTTCTCTGCCTTCATCGGCGTGGTGTTCGGCTATTTTCCGGCGCGCAGGGCCGCCCGCCTCGACCCCATCGAGGCGCTGCACCACGAATAGCAAGGCAAGCCGGCCTCAGCCTGCCACTGCTTCCCGGGCCTTGGCACGCTCCAG
The DNA here is from genome assembly GCA_041738295.1 of Zhengella sp. Lineage (GTDB taxonomy): Bacteria > Pseudomonadota > Alphaproteobacteria > Rhizobiales > Rhizobiaceae > Zhengella. Next base: position 1,557 of record JBGSQC010000032.1, read on the forward strand.
CGCCGGGCGGGCCAGCACCCGGTCGAGATAGGCATTCACGCGATCCGAGGCGACCTCGAACTTTGCGCCGCGCGACCAGTTGCCGATATGGCCGAGGATCACGTCAACGGCAGTAAAGCGCTCGCCCATGGCAAAGGGGTGGTCGCCGAGCCGGCGGTCCAGCGCCTTCACGTCGCGGGCAAATTCCCACGCCGCCCAGGGGCCGACATCCACGCGCAGCTCTTCCGGCAGCAGCAGGCGGTGCTTCAACTTGTTCCATAGCGGCGCTTCCAGCTCCGACTGGGCAAAATGCACCCAGCCATCCATGCGGGCGCGCTCGGCAAGGCTGGTCGACGCCATGCCGGCTCCCGTGTGCTTTTCGCCAAGATAGAGGCAGATGGCAGCCGAATCGGTCAGCACCAGATCGCCATCGGCCAGCGCAGGCACCCGGCCCGACGGATTGTAACGGCGCGCCGTTTCCGACTGCGGCTTGGCCTTCTCGATTTCATAGGCTGCGCCGATTTCTTCCAGCATCCAGGTCACCCGCGTCATGCGCGATCCTGCCGATCCGACCACCGTGTACATGTAGAAAATCTCCTCCGTTTGGTGTGCCGAAGCTGGCAGAAAGCGAAGCCGCCTGCCAGCGGGATTTTCAGCGTCTGGCGATCAATCCCTGGCCCGGTCGAAAACGGCGTCCACCGGCACCTGTATGGCATTGGCAAGATGGTTGGTCTTGGCGGCCAGCCCGACGATGGCGAGCAGCTCACCATATTGCGCATCGCTCATGCCCTTGGCGCGCGCCGCCGCCGTATGCGAATGGACGCAATAGGAGCAGTTGTTGGCAATCGAAACGGCCACATAGATCAGCTCGCGCGTCAGCGGATCAAGCGCGCCCGGCGTGCCGACCACGGCCTTCACCTCTTCCCAGGTGCGCTTCAGCGACACCGGATCGTGGGCGAGCGCGCGCCAGAAATTGTTGATGAAGTCGGTTCCGCGCGTCTTGCGGATGTCGTCGAAGACAGCGCGCACGGCCTCGTTTGCCTCGTCGTCGCTGATCAGGGTCACCACGGCCATGCCGGTCTCCTTCGCTTGTGTAGGTGGCGCGACGATAGCTGCTTTGCTCGCGATGCGCCAAGCGCGCAAAGCCGCATGCGGCGACGCTCTGTTGCGGGAAACCGCTTTCCTTGCCTCTTGCACGGGCTTGCGATCAGCTTACCTTCCGCTTCGACTCAACCCCTTCGAAAGGCAGCGCCATGGGCGATCTCTCCGCTTTCTCGGTTTCCATGAAATGGCCGGCGACCCATCCCGACCGCATCCAGCTCTATTCCTTCCCGACGCCGAATGGCATCAAGGTTTCCGCCATGCTCGAGGAATCGGGCCTTCCCTATGAGGCGCACACGGTATCCTTTGCGAAGAACGACCAGACGAGCCCGGAATTCCTGTCGCTGAACCCGAACAACAAGATCCCGGCCATGGTTGACCCGGATGGTCCGGGCGGCAAGCCGCTGGCGCTGTTTGAATCCGGCGCAATCCTGCTCTATCTGGCGGAAAAATCTGGCAAGTTCCTGCCGTCTGATCCTGCGGCACGCTACGAGACCATCCAGTGGCTGATGTTCCAGATGGGCGGCGTCGGCCCGATGTTCGGCCAGCTCGGCTTCTTCTTCAAAATGGCCGGCAAGGACTATGAGGACAAGCGCCCGTTGGAGCGTTATGCCGGCGAGACCGAACGCCTTTTGAAGGTGCTGGACCAGCGGCTTGAAGGTCGCGCCTTCATCATGGGTGATAACTACACCATTGCCGACATGGCGATCTGGCCCTGGGTGCGCACGGTGCGCGATTTCTATGAGGCCGGTGATCTGGTGAAGCTGCCGGAGCGCCAGAATCTGCTGGCCTGGCTGGAGCGCTGCCTTGCCCGTCCGGCCAGCCAGGCTTCGCTTAACATCCCGCCAAGGGGGTAGGCCTGTCACTGAACCCGATGAAGTTTCCCTCGCCCTTCGAGGCTCGCAGCGAGACCGCTCGCACCTCAGGATGACGGAAAAACTGCGCTTGTGATGTCCCGATCAAGCGCCGCCGAACCTGTCCTCCCTCATCCTGAGGTGCCGCCAATGGCGGCCTCGAAGGGCGAGGGAGGATGATCACCCGGTCTTCGCGCGCCGCTTTTTGGCACAATGGCGGCGCATGGCCTCATTGCCCCGTCTGCCTGCTTGGTTTATGGGAAAACCCGAACAATACCGGAGTGTGATCCTTGAACCAGCCGACACCCCCCAATTCCTTCCGCACCGGCCCCGACGAGCAGGGCATGTTCGGCATCTTTGGCGGCCGCTTTGTCGCCGAAACCCTGATGCCGCTGATCCTCGACCTGCAGGATCATTGGGAAGCCGCCAGGAAGGATCCGGCCTTCAAGGCCGAGCTGGATCATCTCAACACCCACTACACCGGCCGTCCCTCGCCGCTTTATTTTGCCGAGCGGCTGACGCAGCATCTGGGCGGCGCGAAGATCTACTTCAAGCGCGACGAGCTGAACCACACCGGATCGCACAAGATCAACAATTGCCTCGGGCAGATCCTGCTGGCCAAGCGCATGGGCAAGACCCGCATCATCGCCGAGACCGGTGCCGGCCAGCACGGCGTGGCGTCTGCCACCGTGTCGGCGCGCTTCGGCTTCCCCTGCGAGGTCTATATGGGCGCCACCGACGTGCAGCGTCAGGCTCCCAACGTCTTCCGCATGAAGCTGCTTGGCGCCAAGGTGCACCCGGTGACTGCGGGACACGGCACGCTGAAGGACGCCATGAACGAGGCGCTGCGGGACTGGGTGACCAATGTCCACGACACTTACTACCTGATCGGCACCGCGGCAGGCCCGCATCCCTATCCGGAACTGGTGCGCGAGTTCCAGTCGGTCATCGGCAAGGAAACCCGCGAGCAGATGATGGCCGTCGAAGGCCGCCTGCCCGACATGCTGGTCGCAGCCGTCGGCGGCGGATCCAATGCCATTGGCCTGTTCCATCCCTTCCTTGACGACAGGCAAGTGCAGATTGTCGGCGTCGAAGCCGGCGGCAAGGGCCTTGAAGGCGAGGAGCATTGCGCATCGCTCACCGCCGGATCGCCCGGCGTTCTGCATGGCAACCGCACCTATCTGCTGCAGGAAGGCGACGGCCAGATCAAGGAAGGCCATTCCATCTCCGCCGGTCTCGACTATCCGGGCATCGGGCCGGAGCATTCCTGGCTGAAGGATTCAGGCCGCGTCGAATATGTGCCGATCATGGACACCGAGGCGCTGGATGCTTTCCAGCTGCTGACCCGCCTTGAAGGCATCATTCCGGCGCTGGAGCCTTCCCATGCGCTGGCCGAGGTGATCAAGCGCGCGCCCACCATGGGCAAGGACCAGATCATCGTCATGAATCTCTGCGGACGCGGCGACAAGGATGTCTTCACCGTCGGCAAGCTGCTGGGACACGAGCTCTGACATGACCACACGCATCGACCGCAAATTTGCCGCCCTGAAGGTTGCCGGACGCCCGGCGCTCGTCACCTATTTCATGGGTGGCGACCCAGACTATGACACCTCCATGCGCATCATGAAGGCGCTGCCCAAGGCGGGTTCCGACGTGATCGAGCTGGGCATGCCCTTTTCCGATCCCATGGCCGACGGCCCGGCGATCCAGATGGCAGGCTTGCGCGCCCTGAAAAGCGGGCAGACGCTGGTCAAGACGCTCGCCATGGCCGCCGATTTCCGCAAGGACGATGACACGACCCCGATCGTGCTGATGGGCTACTACAACCCGATTTACATCTATGGCGTCGACAGGTTCCTGAAGGATGCCATTGCATCGGGCATTGACGGGCTGATCGTTGTCGACCTGCCGCCGGAAATGGACGAGGAGCTTTGCCTGCCCGCCCTGAAGGCCGGCATCAACTTCATTCGCCTTGCCACGCCGACCACCGATGACAAACGCCTTCCGAAAGTGCTCTCCAACACATCGGGCTTTGTCTATTACGTGTCGATGAACGGCATCACCGGCTCAGCCCTGCCTGACACCTCGCAGGTCGGAACGGCGGTCGCGCGCATCAAGGGCCATACGGACCTTCCCATTTGCGTCGGCTTCGGCGTCAAGACCGCAGCCCAGGCCAAGGCCATCGGCGCTTCGGCTGATGGCGTCGTGGTCGGCACCGCAGTTGTCAATGCGGTGGCAAGCGTGCTCACCCCCGATGGCAAGATGACAGCTGACCCGGCGGAAGCCGTCGCCACGCTGGTGCGCGGATTGGCTGTGGGTGTGGCGGAAGCCCGCCTTGCGCCCGCCACATGAAACGCCCACATTGTTGAGACAAACGAACAGGGAGGCTGCGGCAGCGCAGCCTGACAGGCCATGAACTGGATCACGAGCTACGTCCGCCCCAAGATCAACTCCATGCTGGGCCGGCGCGACATGCCGGAAAACCTGTGGATCAAGTGCCCGGAAACGGGCGAAATGATCTTCCACAAGGAGCTGGAGAACAATCTCTGGGTCATTCCCGGCTCCGGCTACCACATGAAGATGCCGGTGCGCGAACGGCTGACCTCGCTGTTTGACGGTGGCAAGTATGATCTGCTTCCGGCGCCGAAGGTCGCCGCCGATCCGTTGAAATTCCGGGATGTGAAGAAATATTCCGACCGCATCAAGGAAAGCCGCACCAAGACAGGCCTGGACGATTCGGTGCTGAACGCGCTGGGTGAGATCGAGGGCCTGCCGGTGGTCGTCACCGCCCACGATTTTGCCTTCATGGGCGGCTCGCTGGGCATGGCCGCAGGCGAGGCCATCATCGACGGCTTCATGAAGGCCATCGAACTCAAGCGCCCGCTGATCATGTTTGCCGCATCGGGCGGCGCGCGCATGCAGGAAGGCATCCTCTCGCTCATGCAACTGCCGCGCACCACTGTTGCCGTCGACATGCTGAAGGAAGCGGGCCTGCCCTATATCGTCGTGCTGACCAATCCGACGACCGGCGGCGTCTCGGCCTCCTATGCCATGCTGGGCGATATCCACATTGCCGAGCCGGGCGCGGTGATCGGTTTTGCCGGCAAGCGCGTCATCGAGCAGACCATCCGCGAGAAGTTGCCCGAAGGCTTCCAGACGGCGGAATATCTGCGTGACCACGGCATGGTCGACATGGTGGTGCCGCGCGGCGAGATGCGCGCCACGCTCGCCCGCGTGCTGAAAATGCTGACCGGCCAACCGGCGACGATCAAGGTTGCCGAACAGGCTGAAACGGTCGAAGCCGCCCCGCAAGCCCAAGAAGCCCAGCCGGCCTGAGTGCTGCACCAATCCCGGTGCGCGGTTCCGCGCGCCGGCCAAGGACCTTCCATGACAGACGACAGCGCCACGGGCCGCGAGATCGACCGGCTGATGAAGCTTCATCCGGCAGGCTATGACCTGTCGTTGAAGCGCATCACCGGCCTGCTCGAAAAGCTTGGCAATCCGCAGGACCACCTGCCACCCGTGATCCATGTCGGCGGCACCAATGGCAAGGGCTCGACCTGCGCCTTCGCGCGCGCCGTGCTGGAAGGCGCGGGCGCTTCCGTCCATGTCCACACCTCGCCGCATCTGGTCTCCTGGCGCGAGCGCTTCCGCATCGGCAAGCCTGGCACGGGCATCCTGGTCAATGATGAAGAACTCGCAGAGACCCTGGCCGAAGTGGGCAAGGCCAATGATGGCGAGGCGATCACCGTTTTCGAGATCACCACGGCAGCAGCCTTCCTGCTGTTTTCGCGCCATCCCGCTGATGCCGTGATCCTCGAGGTCGGCATGGGCGGGCGCTTTGACGCCACCAATGTGATCACCGAGCCCGCGGCTTCCGTCATCACTCCCATCGGGCTGGATCACGAGGCCTGGCTCGGCGACCGGCTGGAACTGATCGCGTCCGAAAAGGCCGGCATCATCAAGCGCGAGTGCCCGGTCGTCGTTGGCTGGCAGGAAAACGACGCCGTGCGCGCCGTGCTGGAGGAAACCGCACTGCGCCTTGATGCGCCCGTCGTCGTCTATGGCCAGGATTTCTGGGCCTATGAGGAAAACGGCCGCATGGTCTATCAGGATGGTGACGTCCTGTTTGACCTCGAACTCCCCGCCCTTGTCGGCCGCTTCCAGTTTGCCAATGCCGCCACCGCCATCGCCGCCGTGCGCATGGCTGGCTTTGACATCGGCCACCGCGCTGCCGACACCGCCATGGAGAATGTGGTCTGGCCGGGCCGGATGCAGCGACTCACCGAAGGCGCGCTGGTCAAGCGCGCGCCCAAGGGCTCCGACATCTGGCTCGATGGCGGCCACAATCCAGCTGCCGCTGCCGTGATCGCCGAGGAGATCGCCGGGCGCGGCGAGGGCGACGACCGCCCTCTCTTCATGATCTGCGGCATGCTCAACACCAAGGACCAGACCGGCTACTTCCGTGCCTTCCAGGGGCTCGCCCGCCATGTCTATTGCGTGCCAGTGCCCGGTGCCGACAATGGCGAGCCGCCGGAAGTGCTGGCGGCACGCGCAAGCGAGGCGGGCCTTTCTGCCGAGCCGGTCAATTCGGTCGCCAATGCGCTGAAGCTGCTCAAGGCAACCTGGGGGCCGGACGACCTGCCGCCGCGCATCCTGATTGGCGGCTCGCTCTATCTGGCCGGTTCCGTGCTGGCCGAAAACGGCACCGTGCCGGCATGAGCGAACCCGCCTTCTCCCTTGACCGCACGGCACATCTCCATGCCCGCGCTGCCCAATGCTTCGAGGCGATTGGCGGGCGTCTCCAGGCTCTGCTTCCGGCCGGATGTGACATCAGCCAGACAGGCGCCACGTCCGTTGAAGGTTGCCTGACCGGCGGCGGGCTGGATGTTTCGATCCGGGTGGCGGACAAGGATTTTGACGCTGCCGAAAAGGCGCTCGAAGCCTGGTTCCCGCGCGATCACCTCTTCCTGCAGACCATGGACATCTCGGTCTTTGCGATGGACGGCGAAGCCATGCCGGTGCGCCTGCTGCTGGTCGCCATCGGCGGGCCGTTTGACCGGCTCCATGTCTTTTCAGCTGTCCTGCTGGCCCACCCTGCCATTTTGCAGGGCTACAACGAGCTGAAGGAAATGTTCGAGGGCCATCCGACCGGCACCTATCAGGCCGCCAAGGACCTGTTCATCAACGCGGTGCTCGATGGCGTGGCGCGCGGCGAAATTCCGCTCTGAACATCAAACTGATCGTTTCCCCTTAGTCGAACTTGCTGAGATTGACAGCATTGACCCCCCTCTGTCCTGCCGGACATCTCCCCCTCAAGGGGGGAGATTGGCTGGTGTCGGCCTGCTGCACGCCCGGGCATGTTGAGGCGGACATCGGACCTGGCTGATCTCCCCCCTTGAGGGGGAGATGCCCGGCAGGACAGAGGGGGGTGAAATGATCCGCAGAGACGATCAGTCTGGCTAGCCCTGCGCCGCCTTCGCTGCTTCAAAAAACGCCGCGATCCGGCCCACATCCTTCACGCCCGGTGCGTTTTCAACGCCCGACGAGATGTCGAGGCCGGGCGGGCTGGCAATGGCAATCGCTTCGGCCAAATTGCCGGCATGGATGCCACCGGCCAGCAGATAGTCCAGCCCCGGCTCCAGACCTGAAAGCAGCGACCAGTCGAACGAGACGGCGTTGCCGCCCGGAATCTCGGACCCCTTGGGCGGCTTGGCATCAAACAGGAAGCGGTCGGCAAGGCCCTTGTAGGGCGCAACCTTGGCGAAGTCCGCCGCTTCCGAGATCGACAACGCCTTCATCACCGGCAGGCCGTATTTGGCCTTGACCGCAGCCACTCGTTCCGGCGCTTCGTGGCCGTGGAGCTGCAGCATGTCCGGCTTCATTACGGCCACGATCTGGTCCAGATACGCATCATCGGCATCGACCGTGACGGCAACGGTGAGGACACGACGCCCACCCTCCCCCTGGTGGGGAGGGTCGTCGCGAAGCGACGGGGTGGGGGGAATGGATGAACCACCCCCACCCGCGCCGGTGGCGCGACCTCCCCCATCAAGGGGGAGGTGGGAGCCCTGCATCCGCACCAGGTCAGCCAGCCGCGCGGCGGTTTCCACATCCACATGGCGCGGGCTCTTGGCAAAGAAGATGAAACCCACATGCGTCGCGCCGCCGGCCACAGCCGCGCGCACCGCCTCTTCCGTCTTCAATCCGCAGATCTTGATGTCCATGGAAGTGCTCTAGCTTGTCCCTGAATCCTCGGCAAGCTGCTCAGGGCGTCGTGGTGACCTGTAGGCCGGGGTGGACGGGCGTGAGGAAAGCCAGGAACCGCCGGGCCTCGGCTTCGACGCCCGCCTTGTGACTGCCCTGGGTAACCGGCAGTTCAAACCCGTCGGGAAAGCACAAGACCACGCTGTAGAAATGGCCGTCATTGTCCGTGACGCGCGTTTCCAGCCGCTCGGCCTCCTCGATCCCGCGGACAGAGCCCGTTATGCGCCAGCCGTCAAAGGCACGAATATAGACCTTTCGCGCAGTCCGGTCGAAGACGGCTGTCACCGAGTGCTTGCCGCGCAGCATTTTCAGGAGTCCGAAAAAGGCCAGACCACTCACTGCGGAATAGGGAAGCGAAAACCACACCGGGATGTCTTCGCCATGGACCCACATGGCGTAATTGGTGACCGGCAGCATGATCAGGAACAGGATCGCGAAACCCCATTCCACCCAAGCGTGGCGGTTCTTCAGCAGAAGATTATCATCCTTG
>JBGSQC010000050.1:0-6311 GCA_041738295.1 Zhengella sp.
CGGCGTGGCGCTGGGGCTGGCGGTCATCGGCCTGGCCGGTGCACTTGGCGCGACTGCGGCGATCACGGCCTCGGAAACCGCGTGGCAGGTGCTGCGCTGGGGCGGCATCGCCTTCCTGCTCTATCTGGCATGGGAGGGCTGGCGCGGGGAGAAGTCCGAAGAGACCTCGAGCGAGACGGGATACGGCAAGCATTTCATGCGCGGGCTGATGACCAATTTGCTGAATCCCAAGGCCGCAGCTTTCTATGTGACCGTGCTGCCGGGTTTCGTGACCGGCACCGGCACGGTCCTTTCCCAGACGCTGCTGCTGACCGCGGTCTATGTGGCGGTTGCGACAGCGATCCATCTGGCCATCGTGATGCTGGCCGGAAGCCTGACGCCGATCCTGACCGATCCGCGCCGCGAGCGCATCACGCGGCGCGTGCTGTCAGTGCTGCTGGCGCTGGTCGCCATCTGGTTCGGCTTTTCAACGGCGCGCTGAGAAATCCTTCAAGCAAAAGGGCGGAGCCAAGGCCCCGCCCCTTCCAATCATTGCAAAACTGACGTTCAGCCGATGGCGCGGACGGCGCGTCCGGTCATCACCTTGATCAGGTTGGCGCGATACTCGGCCGAAGCGTGAATGTCGCTCATCAGGTTCGAGGCATCGACGGTCAGGCCCGACAGCGCGTCTGCGGAGAAGTTGCCCGACAGGGCCTGTTCAGCTTCCGTCCAGCGGAACACGCCGCTGGCACCGGCGCCGGTCACCGCGACGCGCACGCCATTGGCGGTCTTGGCCACGAACACACCGGTCATGGCATAGCGCGAGGCGGGGTTAGGGAACTTGGCATAGGCGGACGCCTTGCAGGAGGGAACGCTGACCGAAGTGACCAGCTCGCCTTCTTCCAGCGAGGTCTCGAACAGGCCGGTGAAGAACTCGTCGGCCGGGATCGAACGCTGGTTGGTGACGATGGTGGCGCCCAGCGCCAGCATGGCGGAGGGATAATCGGCTGCCGGATCATTGTTGGCAATCGAGCCGCCGATGGTGCCCATGTGGCGCACATGCGGATCGCCGATATGCGATGCGAGGCTTGCGAGGCCGGGGCAGAGGTTCTTCACCGTGTCGGAGCCGGCGACATCGGCGTGGATGGTCGTCGCGCCGATGGTGATGTCATTGCCGCGAACGCCGATGCCCGACATTCCTGCGTGGCGCAGGTCGATCAGGTTTTCCGGAGCCGCAAGGCGGGTCTTCATGGCGGGGATCAGCGTCTGGCCGCCGGAGATGTATTTGGCTTCGCTGGCCGAGCCTGCCAGGCGGGCGGCTTCTTCGGCGTTGGAGGCGCGGTGGTAAGTGGTGTTGTACATGGAACGAATTCCTCCCGGAATATTGCGTGATGAGCGAGGGGGAAACCGGTGAACGGACCCCGTTCACCGGTCGCCGGTTCTCACTTGCCGCTGGCGGCGGCCCAGACTTTCTGCGGCGTTGCAGGCATGGTCAGGCTGTCGGTGCCGATCGCATTGGTGATCGCATTGATGATCGCCGGCGGGGAACCGATGGCACCGGCCTCGCCACAGCCCTTGATGCCGAGCGGGTTGCCCGGGCAAGGCGTGGTCTGGTGCGACACCTCGTAGGACGGCACGTCATCGGCACGCGGCATGCAGTAGTCCTGGTAGGACGCGGTCAGCAGCTGGCCGTTGTCGGAATAGACGACGCCTTCCAGCAGCGCCTGTCCGATGCCCTGGGTGATGCCGCCATGCACCTGGCCCTCGACAATCATCGGGTTGATGATGTTGCCGAAGTCGTCGGCGGCCACGAAGCGCAGGATGTCGGTCTTGCCGGTTTCCGGGTCGACCTCGACTTCGGCGATGTAGCAGCCGGCGGGGAAGGTAAAGTTGGACGGATCGTAGAAGGCGGTTTCCTTCAGGCCAGGCTCCATGCCGGCCGGCAGGTTGTGGGCCGTGTAGGCGGCAAGCGCCATCTGGAACCACGGAACCGACTTGTCGGTGCCGGCAACCTTCAGTTCGCCGTTCTCGATGACGATGTCGCCCTCGTCGGCTTCCATCAGGTGGGCGGCGATCTTCTTGGCCTTGGCTTCGACCTTGTCGAGCGCCTTGACGATGGCCGACATGCCGACAGCGCCGGAGCGCGAGCCGTAGGTGCCCATGCCCATCTGCACCTTGTCGGTGTCGCCATGAACGATGGAGACCGAGTCGATCGGCACGCCGAGACGGGTGTTGACCAGCTGGGCAAACGTCGTCTCGTGGCCCTGGCCATGGCTGTGCGAGCCGGTGAGCACTTCGATGGTGCCGACCGCGTTGACGCGCACTTCAGCCGATTCCCAAAGGCCGACGCCGGCACCAAGCGAGCCGACCGCTGCCGACGGCGCAATGCCGCAAGCCTCGATGTAGCAGCTCATGCCCATGCCGCGCAGCTTGCCGTTCTTCGCGCTCTCGGCCTTGCGGGCGGCAAAGCCCTTGTAGTCGATGGCGTCCATGGCGGCGTTGAGCGAGGCCTCGAAATCACCGGTGTCGTAGCACATGATGACCGGGGTCTGGTGCGGGAACGACCGGATGAAGTTCTTGCGGCGCAGTTCGGCAGGATCGACGCCGAGTGCGCGGGCAGACTGCTCCATCGTGCGTTCGAGCAGGAAAGTCGCTTCCGGGCGGCCGGCGCCGCGATAGGCGTCCACCGGCACGGTGTTGGTGTAGACCGTCTTCACGTTGGCGTGGATGTTGGGGATGTTGTACTGGCCCGACAGCAGCGTGGCGTAGAGATAGGTCGGAGTGGCCGAGGAGAACAGCGACATGTAGGCGCCGAGGTTGGCAACCGTCGAGACCTTGAGGCCGACGATCTTGTGGTCGGCGTCGAAGCCGATCTTGACCTTGGACACATGGTCGCGGCCGTGGGCATCGGTCATGAAAGCTTCGGTGCGGTCGGCGGTCCACTTGACCGGAACGCCGGTGCGCTTGGAGGCCCAGAGGCAGACGATTTCTTCCGGGTAGATGTAGATCTTGGCGCCGAAGCCACCGCCGACATCGGGAGCGATGACGCGCAGCTTGTTTTCCGGAGCCACATTGTAGAAGGCGCTCATCACCAGGCGGGCGACATGCGGGTTCTGCGAGGTGGTCCAGCAGGTGTAGTGATCCTCGGCCTTGTCATAGACGCCGAGCGCCGCGCGCGGCTCCATCGGGTTGGGCGACAGGCGGTTGTTGAGGATGTCAAATTCCATCACATGGGCTGCCGAGGCGAGTGCCGCATCGGTGGCATCTTCCGCGCCGATTTCCCAGTCGAAGATCAAATTGCCTTCGGCTTCGGGATGGATCTGCGGTGCGCCGGGCTTCAGCGCGTCGACGGCAGAGACAACAGCGGGGAGTTCTTCATACTCAACCGCCACGGCTTCGGCCGCATCGCGGGCCTCGCCCTTGCTGTCGGCCACGACGATGGCAACCGCATCGCCGACATAGCGCACGGTCGATGTCGCCATCGGCTCCCATGCGCCCATCTTCATCGGGCTGCCGTCCTTCGAGCTGACGGCCCAGCCGCAGATCAGGTTGCCGATGCCGTCAGCCTTCAGCTGAGAGCCGATCAGCACGCCGATGACGCCCGGCATGGCTTCGGCTGCCGAGGTGTCGATGGACTTGATCTTGGCGTGGGCGTGCGGGCTGCGGACAAAGGCCGCAAACTTCATGCCGGGGACGACCATGTCGTCGGTGTAGCGGCCAGCACCCGTGATGAACCGCTTGTCTTCCTTGCGCGCAACGCGTGCGCCAATGCCTTCCATACCCATATTCAAGCTCCTCCGCCTGTTGGGAGCGAATAGCGAATAGTGAGTAGCGAATAGAAATACCGGACCCCGGCTCCCTGTTTACGCCTGCTTCACCTTCGCTTCTCACCCCTGTTCGCTATTTCGCTGATTGCTATTCGCTCGATTCAAGCGGCCTTGGCGCCCTTGGCCATCACGTCGGAGGCCGACAGGATTGCCTTGACGATGTTGTGGTAGCCGGTGCAGCGGCAGATATTGCCTTCCAGCTCGGCACGCACCGTCTTCTCGTCGAGATTGCCGGGGCCGTGACGGTTGATCATGTCGGTGGCCGCCATGATCATGCCGGTGGTGCAGAAACCGCACTGCAGGCCATGATGCTCCTTGAACGCAGCCTGGACCGGATGAAGGTCGGCACCGGGGGCAAGACCCTCGATGGTGGTGACCGACGAGCCCGAAGCCTGGACAGCAAGCGTGGTGCAGGCCTTGACTGCCTTGCCGTCGACATGGACGACGCAGGCGCCGCACTGCGACGTGTCGCAGCCGACATGGGTTCCCGTCAGGCCCAGATTTTCGCGCAGGAAATGCACCAGCAGGGTGCGGTCCTCGCAGTGGCCCGAAACTTTCCGGCCATTCACGGTCATTGATACTTGAGACATTTGTCCTCCTCCCAAAGGAACCACGCAGATGCATGGCAGGATTTGCGCTTTTCGCCGAACTTGCAAGCCCCATGTGATCCGGCCCGGTGTCGGACTTTTATCCGCACCGACCGGACGGGAACTCGTCCGGAGCGGACAATGACCGGAGGCCCATGGAGGGTATATTGTACTTTCGGTCGCAAGGCGTGTCGGCGGAAAGCCGGGAATGCCCGGACACCTGCGGCATTGCCTTGGCGGTGCAGCTGGGCATAATGGACGGGACGGACAGGCCTGAGCAGAAGGCCTGCCGCCGGGAGGAGAACCGTCTTGGTGCATTCAAGGACGGACTATACGTGCGGGATGGTCGCGTTGACGGCATCCGGCGGCACGGCGGAGGATTTTGCGCGTTCGGTTGCCCGCGAGGCGGCTGCCGCAGGCGGAGCTTTCGCTTTCTTTTTTCATTCGCCGGGAATTTTTGAAGCCGAGGCTCTGGCCGAAGCGCTGAAGACCCATGCTCCGGGCGTTGCCCATGCCGGGTGCTCGACGGCCGGAGAAATAACGCCGGACGGCTTCGAGGAAGGCAAGGCGGTGGCGGTGCTGCTGCCGGAAAGCTGTTTCACGGTGGTCTCCACCATGATCTGCGGGGTGTCGTCAGCCGGCATGGAGCGGATCACTGCTGCAGTGGAGCAGGCCCGCCAGACGCTTGGCCAGCGCGACCAGCTGCCCGACGCCAAGCGCTTTGCCGTCTGCCTGATCGACGGATTGTGCTTTGCCGAGGAAGCCATCACCTCGGCCATCCACTGGGGGCTGGACGACATTCCCCTGCTGGGCGGCTCGGCCGGCGACGACATGCGCTTTGAACGGACCACCGTCATCCATGACGGCGAGGCGCAATCGGACGCGGCCATCATCATTCTGGTGTCGACGCCGGTGCCGTTCCACATTTTCAAGACGGACAATTTCGTGCCGACGGACACGAAGCTTGTCGTCACCTCGTCGGACCCCGAGCACCGGATCGTGCATGAACTCAATGCCGAACCGGCAGCCAGCGAATATGCCAAGGCCATTGGCATGGACACGCAATCACTCGGGCCGCTGTCCTTTGCCTCGCACCCGGTGGTGGTGCGCGTTGGCGGCGAATATTATTGCCGGTCGATCCAGAAGCCCAATGACGACAACTCACTGTCCTTCTTCTGCGCCATTGATGACGGCATCGTGCTGACGGTCGCCAAGCCCACGGGCATGGTGGAATCGACCCGCAAGGCGCTGGCCGATGTGTCGGAGCAGCTGCAAGGGATCGATATGATCCTCGGCTTCGAATGCACGCACCGCCGCCTAGATGCGCAGAACCGGCAGGTGGCGCGCGACGTTTCAGAGCTGTACCGGGAAAACAATGTCATCGGCTTTGCCACCTATGGCGAGCAGTTCCGCTCCATGCATCTCAACCAGACCTTCACAGGCGTCGCCTTTGCCAAGCGGCCCGCACCCAAGGCGGCGGAGTAGAGATGGCGATTGAGCGGGTTGACGATGTAGAGAAGCTGAAGCGCATCAACAAGGCGCTGATGGGCCGCGTGGAACGGTCAATGGACCAGCAGGTCAATGCCTTTTCCCTGTTCCAGACGGCGATCAACCTGGAGGGGCGGATCAAGGCGCGCACCGAGGAACTGCGCTCGACCTTGCGGCGGCTGGAAAAATCCAACCATGACCTGGTGAAGGCAAAGGAAGCGGCAGAAATAGCCAATCTCTCCAAGACGCGCTTCCTGGCGGCGGCCAGCCATGACGTGCTGCAGCCGCTCAATGCGGCGCGCCTCTCCATCTCGGCCTTGCAGGACATTCATGCCGGGAGCGAGGCGCAGGTGCTGGTCGGCCAGGTTGAACGGTCGCTCGACACGATGGAAGAGCTGTTGCGCACGCTGCTCGACATTTCCAAGCTGGA
>JBGSQC010000081.1:0-3273 GCA_041738295.1 Zhengella sp.
CGAGACGCCCGTCCCGACGCGCTGACGGGTGAGGAGAAGCGGCCATGGCTTTTGACGAGACGCTGGCCGCCCGCATCCGCGATCACTTCACCGGTTTTCCCGATGTCGCCGAAAAGCGCATGATGGGCGGGCTGGTCTTCATGGTGTCAGGCCACATGGCCTGCGGTGTCGTGCGCGATGCGCTGATGCTGCGCGTCGGTGCCGAGGGCCAGGACGAGGCGCTCGCCCTTCCCCATGCCGCGATGATGGAAATGGGGCCCGGCCGCACCATGAAGGGCTTCATCCGCATCGACCCTGAAGGCATTTCGACCGAGGCCGACCTTGCAGGCTGGCTTTCGCGCGCCGTCGCCTTCGTCAGCACCCTGCCTCCAAAGGCTGATTGACGCGCTTTACTGCGTAATTTAGATCAGAATACTCACTTCCTTTTTTTAGTAGTCGATATCAACCGCAGACAAGAGAGTGAATTTTGCGTTTGCTCCGCCATTCAGTCTTCAAAATTTGCTGTTTGCTAAACTGAAAGCTTACTCTGCAATAAAACGTCTTCACTCATTCAATTATTATGATTCTGAGGCAGACGACACTCTTGCATTGGCGCAGCTAACAGCTACACTTTCGGAGCAAACTCGACTGGATCCGGACATCATGCAAATGCCCTTTAAAATCACCCACACCAGCACCTTTTTGGTCGCAACACTTCTTCTAGCCGCAACATTTAGTACGGTCCGAGCAGATGAAGCTCCCGCTGATCAGAAGGCATTCATTGCGGCAGCTGAAGCAGCACGGGAAAAGATGGAAAACGCACAGAATGATTTGGCCGCTGGGGCCGCGCGGCGCTCTCGTAAAAAAGAGATGTGCGAAGCTGTCAAATCGGGCAAGGTTAAAGACTGGATAGGAAAGGTTTACTCAATTTCCACAAACGGGGATGGAAAAGGCGTTCTACTCATCGACATTGGAAGTGACGTTTATGTGAAAACTTGGAACAACGATTTTTCAGATATAAATGACAAAACATTGATTGATCCGGATTCCGAGCTATTCAGTCAGCTGTTGACTATTAAGGAAGGCGAAAAAGTGCGCTTCTCAGCTCAGTTTATTCGCAAGAAAAATGGACCCGATTGTTTCTCCGAAACAAGTTTGTCCTTGTCGGGTTCAATGAGCGAACCTGAGTTCGTAGCCCGCTTTGCAACTGTTGAGCCGATTGGTAACTGAAACATGCCGCAATGATGGAAATGGGACCGGGCCGCACCATGAAGGGCTTCATCCGCATCGACCCGGAGGGCATTTCGACCGATGCCGACCTTGCAGGCTGGCTTTCGCGCGCCGTCGCCTTCGTCAGCACCCTGCCGCCCAGGGCTGATTGACGCGCTTTACTGCGTCGCGGCCTCCCGCTCCATCGCAGCTTCGATCAGGTTCACCGCGTCCATGCTGTCCCATTCCGCCGGACCATTGATCTGGGCGACAAGGCAGCCATTGGCGTCGATGAGCGCCGTGGCCGGCAGGCCGAGCGCGAGGCCCCGCTTCTTGAACTCATTGAAGATGGCCATGGACTGGTCGCTGTAGCGGCCAAGCGCGCTCACTCCGATTTCGTCGAGAAAGGCATCAGCCTTTTCCTTGCCGCCGGTGTCGATGTTGACCGCCACCACCTCGAATTCGTCGCCGCCGATCTGTTGCTCCAGTCTGTCCAGCGCCGGCATTTCCTTGCGGCAGGGTGCGCACCACGTGGCCCAGAGATTGACCAGCACGGTCTTGCCCTTGAAGGAGCCGAGCGTGATGTCAGCACCGGCAGGATCCTTCAGCGCAATCGCGCTCATGTCCTGCGGCTCGGAAGGCCGGACCGCCGCCATGTCGGCAAAAGCGTACTTCTTCACGGCTTCGGCACGCGCCGCATTCGCCGGGCATTGGGCGGCTGCTTCCTGAGCAGGATTGCCAGAAGGCGCATTCCTCACGTATACCGCGCCGACACCGGCAATCACCCCCGCAAGGGCGGCGACCGCGAGCCATTTCGGTGAAAACGCATTCTTCCAGACAGGCATTCAACTTACTCCGGGATTGATCGAAACCATGAGCGACACGAAATCCAGCAACCAGATGTGGGGCGGGCGTTTTTCAGAGGGTCCTGCCGCTATCATGGAAGCCATCAACGCATCCATCGGTTTTGACAAGAAACTTTACGCCCAGGACATTGCCGGGTCACTGGCCCATGCCGCCATGCTGGCCAAAACTGGCATAATTTCGGCAGACGATCACAAGAAGATTGCTCACGGCCTGAACACGATCCTGTCAGAGATCGAGGCCGGCAGCTTCACCTTCTCCACGAGGCTCGAAGACATCCACATGAATGTGGAAGCCCGCCTGGCTGATCTCATCGGCCCGGCGGCAGGCCGCCTGCATACCGCGCGCTCACGCAACGACCAGGTGGCAACCGATTTCCGCCTCTGGGTGAAGCAGGAATTGCAGCGTCTGCACGGCCAGATCAAGGGCCTGATGGAGGTTCTGCTGGCCAAGGCGGAGATCCATGCGGCTTCCGTCATGCCGGGCTTCACCCATCTCCAGACCGCCCAGCCGGTGACCTTCGGCCACCATTGCATGGCCTATGTGGAAATGTTTGCGCGCGACCGCTCGCGCGTCGCCGATGCCATCGAGCGTCTTGACGAATGCCCGCTGGGCGCTGCCGCGCTCGCCGGTACCGGCTATCCGATCGACCGCCACATGACGGCTTCCGCACTCGGCTTTCGCGAGCCGACGCGCAATTCGCTTGATTCGGTCTCGGACCGCGATTTCGCGCTGGAATTCCTGTCGATTGCCGCCATCTGCGCCTCGCATCTGTCGCGCATGGCCGAGGAAATCGTCATCTGGTCAACGCCGCAATTTGCCTTCGTGCGCCTGTCCGACAGCTTCTCGTCGGGCTCCTCCATCATGCCGCAGAAGAAGAACCCGGATGCCGCCGAGCTGATCCGCGCCAAGACAGGCCGCATCAACGGCTCGCTGATCGGCCTGCTGACCGTGATGAAGGGCCTGCCGCTCGCCTATTCCAAGGACATGCAGGAAGACAAGGAAGCCGTCTTTGACGCTGCCGAGACGCTGGACCTGATGCTGGCGGCCATGACCGGCATGTTTGACGAAATGACGGTGAACGTCGCCAATCTGAAGAAAGCCGCTGGCTCCGGCATGTCAACGGCAACTGATCTGGCCGATTGGCTGGTGCGCGAGGTGGGCCTGCCCTTCCGCGAGGCCCATCACGTGACCGGGCGCGCAGTGGCGCTGGCCGTCGAG
>JBGSQC010000131.1:0-9297 GCA_041738295.1 Zhengella sp.
GATCGGCCGGGGCCGCGACGGCCACCGGGGCAGCCGGAACGGGAGCCGCTGCAGGAGCAGGATTCTCTTCAGCCTTGGCGGCTGGTGCTTCTGCCTTGGCGGCGGGCGCGGCATCGGCGCTCTCGCCATCCTGCAGCAGCACGGCAATCGGCGTGTTCACTTTCACGCCCTCGGTGCCGGCGGCAACCAGGATCTTGCCGATCACGCCCTCATCCACGGCTTCGACTTCCATCGTTGCCTTGTCGGTTTCGATCTCGGCGATCACGTCACCGGCGACAACCTTGTCGCCTTCGTTTTTCAGCCACTTGGCCAGATTGCCTTCCTCCATCGTCGGGGAAAGCGCAGGCATCAGGATTTCAATCGGCATGTGTTCCTCACCTTTTCTTTCAGGCGGTTCCGCCCGTCAGGAATCTCCAGATGAACCAGGCCAGGCCGCCATAGACCAAGGCCAGGATCGTTTTCTGTGCAGCCCGGTACCAGAACGGTCTCGGGCCATGTATCGCCTCATGCTCCAGTTCGCGCCGCTAGCGCTCCGCGCCTCCGTCCAGGATGGCCGCGATCTTCCGGAGCGATCCTATCATCCTGTGCGCCACGGACCAGTAGAACCAGCCGAACAGCAGCACCACACCGATGGCCAGCGCGACAGTTTGAAGGTCATAACCTCCAGCCACCGCGCATGCCCCCTCAGATCAGGATGTCGGTGTAAAGCTCGGAGACATCCGGCTCAGGGTCTTTCTGGGCGAACTCGGCGCTGTCGGCGACAATGTCGCGGACTTCCTTGTCGATGGCCTTCAGCTCTTCCTCGCTCGCCCACTTCTTCTCGATAAGGCGTGCCTTCACCTGCTCGATGGGATCGTGCTCGGTGCGCATCTTCTGCACCTCGTCCTTCGAGCGGTACTTTGCCGGGTCAGACATGGAGTGGCCGCGATAGCGGTAGGTCGCCATTTCAAGGATGATCGGGCCGTTGCCGCCGCGGCACCATTCCATCGCCTCTTCGGCAGCAGCCTTGACCGCGCGCACATCCATGCCATCCACCTGCATGCCGGGGATGCGGAAGGACAGGCCGCGCTGCGAGAAGTCGGTTTCAGCCGAAGCGCGGCTCACAGAAGTGCCCATGGCGTAGCGGTTGTTTTCGATGACGTAGATCACCGGCAGCTTCCACAGCGAGGCCATGTTGAAGCTTTCATAGACCTGGCCCTGGTTGGATGCGCCGTCGCCGAAATAGGTCAGCGACACATTGTTGTTGCCGCGATAGCGGTTGGCGAATGCAAGTCCGGTTCCAAGCGATACCTGCCCGCCGACAATGCCGTGGCCGCCGTAGAAGTGCTTCTCCTTGGAGAACATGTGCATGGAGCCGCCCTTGCCTTTCGACAAGCCGCCGCGCCGTCCGGTCAGCTCTGCCATGACTCCCCGCGCGCTCATGCCGGTTGCCAGCATGTGGCCGTGATCGCGGTATCCGGTGATGACCTGGTCACCCTCGATCTGCGACATCTGCAGGCCGGTGACGACGGCTTCCTGGCCGATGTAGAGATGGCAGAAACCGCCAATGAACCCCATGCCGTAGAGCTGGCCGGCCTTTTCCTCGAAGCGGCGGATGAGAAGCATCATCCGGTAGGCTTCCATCTCCTGCTCCTTGGTGAAGGCAAGAGGCGCCGGCGCCTTGCGCACCAGCTTGGAAAGGCCGTGTTCGTCGGCTTTCTCGGCGGACTTCTTCTGTGATGAGGCCATGCCCATCTCCCTTGGCTCGCGTTATCCCGAGGAAGGGAGTTTGGATTTGCACATCCGGCCTCCCAACCGATTGTTAGGGGGACCCTATCACAGATGAGCCATGTGAAAAATGCACAAAGCTGCATGGGAGACATGCGTTGAGGCCAGTGAAAACATTGCTGTTTTCAACGATTAACTGAATATGTGTTAATTCAAAGCGTCGCGATCCAGAAAAACGACGATCTCGTCAGAGCGAACCATTCCCAGCTGGCGGCGGACCTGCTCGTCCAGCATGTCCTTTTCCATGCTGCCATCGTGCAGCAGGCGGACGCGCGCTTCCATCGCCTCACGCTTGCGGACAGTTTCAGCGAGCTTTTCCTGAAGCTGAACGGCGCGTTCCTCCAGCTGGTACTTGGAGTGGATGCCGTAATCGCCATTGAAGGCGTGGAAGCCGAAATAGCCGGTGAAGGCTATCGTGATTGCCGGAAGGACGAGATGCCGCGACCAGCGGCGCCGGCGATGCTGACGGGTCCACATGAAACAAGCCCTTACAGATGACAATTTGGCTGACGGAGACTGTGCACCTTTCATGCTTAAGGCTTGGTTACGCCGCGCTGGCAGAACAAGAAAAAGGGCGGCTGCAAACGCAACCGCCCTGCCTCAAATCAGATGATACACCGGGATCAGGCCTTGAGGATGGACTTTCCGGCGTAGCGCGCCTGGCTGCCGAGCTGTTCCTCGATGCGGATCAGCTGGTTGTACTTGGCAAGCCGGTCGGAACGGGCGAGCGAGCCGGTCTTGATCTGTCCGCAATTGGTGGCCACCGCCAGGTCGGCGATGGTGGAATCCTCGGTCTCGCCGGAACGGTGCGACATGACGGCGGTGTAGGAAGCCTTGTGGGCGGTTTCGACCGCATCCAGCGTCTCGGTCAGGGTGCCGATCTGGTTGACCTTCACCAGGATCGAATTGGCAGCGCCGATGCGGATGCCGTCGCGCAGGCGGGCCGAATTGGTGACGAAGAGATCGTCGCCCACCAGTTGCACCTTTGCACCGGACTTCCTTGTATGGGCAACCCAGCCGTCCCAGTCATCCTCGGACATGCCGTCTTCCACCGAGATGATCGGATAGGAAGCACAGAGCTTGTCAAGATAATCGACCTGCTGCTCGATGGAGCGCACCACGCCTTCGCCATGGTAATTGTACTTGCCGTCCTTGAAGAATTCGGTCGCGGCACAATCCAGCGCCAGCGCCATGTCCACGCCCGGCTTGTAACCGGCCTTCTCGATCGACTTCATGATGAAGTCGAGCGCGTGCTCGGCGCTCTTCAGGTTCGGCGCAAAGCCGCCTTCGTCGCCGACAGACGTGTTGTGACCGGCTGCCGAGAGATCTTTCTTCAGCGTGTGGAACACTTCCGCGCCCATGCGCACTGCCTCGCGGATCGAGGTTGCGCCGACCGGCATGATCATGAATTCCTGGAAATCGATCGGATTGTCGGCATGGGCTCCGCCATTGATGATGTTCATCATCGGCACGGGAAGCATGCGGGCGTTCGGGCCGCCGACATAGCGATAGAGCGGCAGGCCGGAAGCGTCCGCAGCAGCCTTGGCGACAGCCAGCGACACGCCCAGAATGGCATTGGCGCCCAGACGGCTCTTGTTGGGCGTTCCGTCCAGATCCAGCATGGTCTGGTCGATGTGGATCTGGTTTTCGGCATCCATGCCGCCGAGTGCCTCAAAAATCTCGCCGTTGACGGCCTCAACCGCCTTCTCGACGCCCTTGCCGAGGTAGCGGGAACCGCCATCGCGCAACTCGACGGCCTCATGGGCGCCGGTGGAAGCGCCCGACGGAACGGCGGCGCGGCCGAAGGAACCGTCCTCGAGGCGCACATCCACCTCAACGGTCGGATTGCCTCGGCTGTCCAGGATTTCACGGCCGATGATGTCGATGATCGCAGTCATGGGAGAACCTCTGCTGAAAGGGTTGAGCTTGCTGGCGCTTCCATAGACCAAAGCGGCCAGTGCCGAAAGACCCGCGAACCGATTGAAAGGCGGAACCTTTTGGCGAGTTCAGAATTTTCTCAGCATCAGCAACCTGCTGCTGCAAAAAATCCATGGAACTGCCCCAATTCCGGCACGTGCGTCGTGGACCTTGGAGCGGGCGGGAAACAACATGGAAGGGACATCCCATGTCAGATCTCACAGGCATTGCCCTCATAGGCCTCTTCTTCGCGGCGCTGTTCACATCTTGCTCGCCGCCTGCAACCAACAGTTCGCTGATGGTGGACGGAGCCGTTCCGGCCATCCGCCATTCCGATTAACATATTTTGAGTTAACTCAAGTGTTCCAGCGCTGGCACATCGTTCAGCGCTGGCGCTTCATCCCTGGCGCTTCACGATGGCATCGATTTCCATCAGTTGCTCCAGCAATGCCGGCATGTCGGAGAGCTTCATCATGTTCGGACCATCCGACGAGGATGTGTTTTCTGGATCATCATGGGTCTCGATGAAAATGCCTGCGATGCCGGTGGCCACTGCCGCGCGCGAGAGATAAGGCACCATGCGGCGGTCACCACCCGATGATGCGCCCTGCCCGCCCGGCTGCTGCACCGAATGGGTGGCGTCAAAGATCACCGGTGCGCCGGTTTCGGCCATGATCGGCAGCGCCCGCATGTCGGACACCAGCGTGTTGTAGCCGAAGGATGCGCCGCGCTCGGTGATCAGCACCTGGCCATTGCCGCTGTCGGTCACTTTCTTCACGACATTCTTCATGTCCCAGGGGGCAAGGAACTGGCCCTTCTTGACGTTCACCACCTTGCCGGTTTTCGCCGCCGCCACCAGCAGGTCGGTCTGGCGGCAAAGAAATGCCGGGATCTGCAGCACGTCGACATGCGGCGCCACCAGAGCGCAGTGTTCTTCGGTGTGCACGTCAGTCAGGATCGGCAGGCCGAATTCCTTCCTGAGATCATCAAACACCGGCATGGCCGCATCCAGCCCGGCGCCGCGCGTCGCACCGATGCTGGTGCGGTTGGCCTTGTCATAGCTTGATTTGTAGATGAGCCCGATGCCGAGCTTGCCGCAGAGTTCCTTCAGCGCGCCTGCCATGTCGAAGGCATGCTGGCGGCTTTCGAGCTGGCACGGGCCTGCGATCAGCGCCAGAGGGCCGGCATTGGAAAAGGAGACGCCACCGGCGGTGACAATCGTGTCGGGCTTGCTCATGTCAGACCTCGAAAATGAAACTCGTGCCCTGTCCGGGCGCCGGATCGACGATGATGCGTCCATCCTGTTGGCGAAAGCCAATAGACTGTTTGGTGAGCCGGTCAACCAGCCGGCCGGGATCGCCGACGGCAAAGGTTATGGCGGCAAAACGCAGGCCCGGCCCCGGCAGTGTGATGGGCGGCAGGCCGGTCATGGCAGACGCTGCCTCTGGCGAAACGAGATCAACCCGCGCATTCGGCAGGGAGACGGACAGACCTTCCGGCGTCGGGCTGACGGTTGCGCCCGAGAATGCAGCCCAGAAGCGCTCCTGTATGTCCAAGCCGGTGGCCGCTGCCAACACGGAGCGAATGCCGGTCACGCCGCTTTCATGGCGTTCCAGCGCGGAACGGTCCACCCTGGGCGGGTTCACGCGCTCGCAGGTAAAGAAGGTGGCTGAAGGGTTGTCGCCCGGCATGGCAAAGGCCAGCCGGAAGGCCGCCACGGCCTCCTCGCCAGCCGGGGTCTTGAATGGCCGCTCGAAATCGAGCCGCTTGCCGCCGCCAAATCCGGCTTCCCGGAACGCTGCATCGTCTGCGTCGGCATCGCTGCTTCCCAGCACAAGGGCGGAGAACCCGTTTCCACCATGGGCGACCCGGAAGGCGGCATCGCCGCTCACAAATGCATTGCCCGCATGCATGGCATTCACCACGGTCACCGGGTCACCGATGGCCAGCGGCTCCAGAAACGTGCCGTCGGCAAAGAACACGCAGGCATTGATGGTGCCGAACGGGTGCGTGCCCTGAGGCGCCACCGTGAAACCGAGCGCGGCGAGGCGCGCGCGCGCCAAATCCAGCGTAGGCACCGGCAGGACGAGATGATCAAGCGGACGGGCGGAATGTGTCATGGG
Organism: Zhengella sp.; assembly: GCA_041738295.1. Lineage (GTDB taxonomy): Bacteria > Pseudomonadota > Alphaproteobacteria > Rhizobiales > Rhizobiaceae > Zhengella. Next base: position 5,808 of record JBGSQC010000131.1, read on the forward strand.
TTCGATGTGCCCCACTTTCGTAATCGGTTCAAGGTTGGCTTGGGCACGCAGCATCGCCACTCACGTGCCTTGGTCATCGTCGTAATCGCTACCTTCGTCATCTTCGCCGTTCAACTCCCCTCGTCATCCTCGGGCTTGTCCCGAGAACCCAGTTCTTTCTCCGGCGCTTCTTGTCTCTGGGTCCTCGGGACAAGCCCGAGGATGACGAAGGTTTGTGAGCTTGGCGAAACCAGACATGCGTCCGCGCCGCCCGGCTCGGGTAAGCCAGCGCAATTTCGTGCATCGATGGGACCGATGGCAGTGTTCATGGAGGCGGTTGCGGCACACGCGTTCGATAGAGCGCCAGATCCTGGCAGTCTTTCAGGATGAGATCAGCCTCGTTGCGGGGTTTGGTGATGTGACCGGGCGGGCGGCCCGGACGCATCGGCCCCAGCGGCAAGGGGTTGCGGGTGCTGCCCGGCGGGATGCCTTTTGCTTCCTTCTGCGCCACCGCCTTTTGCCTCGCAGCCATGATGCGTTTCAGGCGGCGAGCCTGGGCAGGAAGCGTGTTGAGCGCGTGGTGAAGGGCGGCGATGCGGCAGTGGAGAGCGCCACTCTCCCCCCTTGCGGGGGAGATGTCGCCGAAGGCGACAGAGGGGGGCGCCTTGGCGCTGACCTTACCCCCCTCTGTCTGCTGCGCAGACATCTCCCCCGCAAGGGGGGAGAGTGGAGCTGCACCATTGTCTTCGCCAAACACTCTCACCCGCGGAACAGCCTTCCGACCAATGCTAAACGCGCGCGGCACCATCACCCATGGCGTGTCAAACAGCCGGAAGGCGGGCGCGCGCGGACCTTGGGTCTTGGCAAAACCGGAGAAATCCGGCAAAGGCCTGGCGGACTTCGCCGCATCCCCGTATTGACGGGCGGCCCGCTCCTTCAGCCCCGCCGCGACGATGACAATCAACCGCCGCGCAGCGGATTCGGCAGGGCGCAAAAGGCGCAGGATGGCCAGTGTGAGCAGGCGGGAGACAAAGGGCGCTTCACCCGCCATCATCCACATCCGCTCCACCACAGTCAGCAGTGCGGCTTTCTGCCGGGATATGACGATGCTCCAGTCCATGGCCGGTCTCCGCAAAGGAAACCGGCATTCTAGGAGGAGGATGCGGGAGTGTGGACAAGCCAGTTCTTACCAAGACTTGGGTGAGGCAGGCGCAACCTTGTGAAGACCCGAAAGCGGGTGGTCCCCAAATTGGCTACCCAACAAAAAAGGGCGGCCCGACCGGACCGCCCTCGCCTGCCGGAGCAAACCGGAAAGCTTTTAGTCCACCACGCGCACGGCACCCTTGGAGGCCGAAGTCGTGAGCGCAGCATAGGCTTTCAGCGCCGTGGTAATCTTGCGCTTGCGCGGCAATTCCGGCTTCCAGCCCTTGGCGTCCTGCTCGGCGCGGCGGCGTGCCAGTTCCTCATCAGAAACAGCCAGATGAATGGTGCGGTTCGGGATGTCGATCTCGATCCGGTCGCCCTCGCGCACCAGCCCGATGGTGCCGCCCTCGGCAGCTTCCGGCGATGCATGGCCGATGGAAAGGCCCGACGTGCCGCCGGAGAAGCGGCCATCGGTCAGCAGCGCGCAGGCCTTGCCGAGGCCCTTGGACTTCAAATAGCTCGTCGGATAGAGCATTTCCTGCATGCCGGGGCCGCCCTTGGGGCCCTCGTAGCGGATGACGACCACGTCGCCGGCCTTGATCTCGTTCGACAGGATGGCCTTGACCGAGGCGTCCTGGCTTTCAAACACGCGGGCCGGGCCGGAGAATTTCAGGATCGAATCGTCCACGCCCGCCGTCTTCACAATGCAACCGTCGAGCGCGATGTTGCCGGACAGCACGGCCAGCCCGCCATCCTGGCTGTAGGCATGTTCCTTGGCGCGGATCACGCCGGACTTGCGGTCCATGTCGAGATCGGCATAGCGGCGCGACTGCGAGAAGGCCTGCTCGGTGCGCACGCCGCCTGGTGCCGCGGAGAAGAACTCACGCACATTGTTGGCCTTGGTGCGCATGATGTCCCAATGCTCCAGTGCATCGGCCATCGTGGCCGAATGGACAGTCGGCCGCGAGGTGTCGATCAGGCCGGCGCGGTCGAGTTCGCCCAGAATGCCCATGATGCCGCCGGCCCGATGCACGTCTTCCATGTGCACGGTCTGCAGCGCGGGCGCCACCTTGCACAGCACCGGAACCTTGCGCGACAGCTTGTCGATGTCTTCCATGGTGAAGTTGACCTCGCCCTCATGGGCGGCGGCCAGAAGGTGCAGAACCGTGTTGGTGGAGCCGCCCATGGCGATGTCCAGCGTCATGGCATTGGCAAAGGCCTGCCAATTGGCAATCGTGCGCGGCAGCACGCTTTCATCATCCTGTTCGTACCAGCGGCGCGCCAGATCGACGATCAGATGACCGGCCTCGATGAAGAGGCGCTTGCGGTCCGAATGGGTAGCAAGCGTCGAGCCATTGCCGGGCAGCGCCAGGCCCAGCGCCTCGGTCAGGCAGTTCATCGAATTGGCAGTGAACATGCCGGAGCAGGAGCCGCAGGTCGGGCAGGCTGCTTCCTCGATGGCCTGTACCTGCGCGTCGGAAATCTTGTCATCGGCGGCTGCCACCATGGCGTCCACCAGGTCGAGCGCCAGCTCCTTGCCTTCCCACACCACCTTGCCGGCTTCCATCGGGCCGCCGGACACGAAGACGCAAGGGATGTTGAGGCGAAGGGCTGCCATCAGCATGCCGGGCGTGATCTTGTCGCAGTTGGAGATGCAGACCATGGCATCGGCGCAATGCGCATTGACCATGTATTCCACGCTGTCGGCGATGATCTCGCGGCTCGGCAGCGAATAGAGCATGCCGTCATGGCCCATGGCGATGCCGTCATCGACCGCAATGGTGTTGAATTCCTTGGCGATGCCGCCGGCGCTCTCGATCTCGCGCGCCACCATCTGGCCCAGATCCTTCAGGTGCACATGGCCCGGCACGAACTGGGTGAAGGAATTGACGACCGCGATGATCGGCTTGCCGAAATCGGACTCCCGCACGCCGGTGGCGCGCCACAGGCCGCGGGCGCCGGCCATGTTGCGGCCATGGGTGGTGGTGCGGGAACGATAAGCAGGCATGATGAAACCCTTTTGTTCTGTCAGGCAGGCGTTTTGACGCTTCGGGCGGCCAAATTCAACCGGAATCGCTTTCAGCGCCAGTCAAATCACCGTGGGGCGATATCATCCGGTAACACGCGCACCCGCCGGGATTGTGGCCGGTGCGGCATTGAGCTTTTCGATGGCAAAGCCGGCGGCCGCCTTGTAGCCCGCCATGAAGGCGGTGCGCTCGGCAGCCGGGATCACGTCGTCGATATTGGCGAACTCCCCGCCACAGCGCTCGTCCACGAGGTTCAGCAGGCCGAACGGCCCGGCGCCGCGATTGCGAAGGATCAGCTCGTTGACGCTTGGGCGCAGGCGCTCGTCATAGGCGGCAAGGGC
>JBGSQC010000135.1:0-9613 GCA_041738295.1 Zhengella sp.
ACCACGCCGGTGGTGCCGATGGAAGCCGCGGCATAGCCGGCCTGCTCCCAGATCTGGCGGGTAAACGCGGCCACGGAAGTTTTGCCGGCTGTCCCTGTCACCGCCACCATGGTCGCGGGCTGGGTACCTGAAAGGCGTGCAGCACAAAGCGCCAGCGCGCGGCGCGGATCATCAACGCCGATCACCGGAACCGTAAGACCATCCAGCGCGGAACCCTTGGCTGCCACCACGGCGACAGCGCCCTTCGACACGGCATCGGCGGCAAATTGCGCGCCGTTCGCCTTCACCCCGGCGAGCGCAAAAAACAGGCTGCTGGCGGCAGCCTTTCGCGAATCCGCTGTCAGGGAAGTGACATCCGGGTTCTGCGTCAGGGCCGACGGCAGGGTCAGGATGTCGGCGAAGTCGCTGAGTTTCATTTCAATTCCATCTTGTCACACCAAAAGGCCACGCAGAATCACCGCGCGGCGGCCAGCAAGGCATCACTTTCATGACCGAATTCGGGCTGTACGCCAAGCATCGCAGCCGAACGGCGGATGATGTTGGCCACCATCGGCGCGGAGTTGGAACCAGCCGTCGCGCCTGATCCGGGCTTCTCCGGTTTCGGCTCGTCGATGATCACCAGCACCACATATTTGGGGTCATGCATGGGGAAGCCGGCGAGGAAGGCGTTGAACCGCTTGTCGGAGGAATAGCGCCCGTTGATCACCTTTTCTGCGGTCCCGGTCTTGCCGCCCACCATGTAGCCCGGCACTTCGGCGCGCTTGCCGGAGCCCTTTTCGACATTGAGCCGGAAAAGATAGCGCATGGCAGCCGAGGTTTGCGCCGAGACAACCTGCTTGGCAAGCGCATCAGCCTGTTCACGCGAACGCGGCAGCAGTGTCGGCGGGATGAGCTTGCCCCCGTTCAGCAGGGCGGCGGCAGCAACCGCTGTCTGGAGCGGCGTGGTGGACGCACCATGGCCAAACGAGATGGTGATCGAATGAAGCTTCTTCCATTCCTTCGGCTCGGAAGGCTTTGCCACTTCCGGCAATTCAAAGGACTCCATGCGGTCCAGAAGCCCGATGCGGTGCAGGAATTCGCGGTGCCCCTCGATGCCGACAGCATCGGCCATCTTCGCCGTGCCGATGTTGGACGAGAAGATGAAGATTTCCGGCACGGTCAGCACACGGCGCTTGCCATGGAAATCATTGATGGTGAAGCGGGCAATCTGGATCGGCCGGCTGGCGTCAAAGCGATCCGAAAGCCGGACCTTGCGGGAATCGAGCGCCATCGCCGTGGTAAAGGTCTTGAAGGTGGAGCCCATTTCATAGGCGCCAGCCGACATGCGGTTCAGGCGATCCTTCTCATGGGCATTGACCGGATTGTTGGGGTTGAAATCCGGCACCGACGCCATGGCAACGATTTCGCCGGTGTGGATGTCGAGGATGACCGCACCTGCGCCGATCGCCTTGTAGCGCTCCATCCCGTCCATCAGCTCGTCGCGCATGATGTGCTGGATGCGCTGATCAATCGACAGCTTGACCGGCGACAGGTCGCGTTCGGTGGCAAGGCCCGCCAGCTGCAGATCTGCAAGCCCTTGCGAATCCACGAATTTTTCGAGCCCGGCAATGCCCTGGTTGTCGATGTTGGTCAGGCCGAGCAGATGCGATGCGGTGGCCCCGCCCGGATAAAAGCGCTTCTTCTCGGCGCGGAAGCCGAGGCCCGGAATGCCAAGATTGTGGATCTTTGCCTTTTGCGCCGGGGTGAGTTCGCGCTTCAACCAGACGAAACCCGCATCGCTTTTGAGCTTCCGGTATGTCTGCTCATGGTCGAGGTCCGGCAGCACGGAGGCCAGTTGCTCCACCGCCTCATCGGCATCGACGATGCGGCGCGGCTCGGCAAAAAGCGAGGCAATGTTGATGTCGGTTGCCATGACATCGCCGTTGCGGTCCACAAGGTCAGGGCGCGCGGCGTGCTGGCGGGCAGACGCGATGCGGCTGTTGGCATCGGGGTCCTGCAGGGCAAGCAGCGCCATGCGCCCGCCGATCACTGCGTAAATTCCGACAAAGGCCGCCATGGTGACGATCAGGCGGTTGCGCGCCCTGCTGCCGGATTGGCGGGCCCCGCCCTTGACGATGATCGCATCGCCGGAAGCGGCCTGGGCTTGCGCCGCGCGCTTGAAAATCGGCCCCATCATGGCTTGACGCTCCCGGTGGTCTTCATGTCCTTGCCGATCACCTGAATGGCTTCGCGCAGGCCTTCGTCCGGCGTGATGGGCGCAACCGGGCGCGGAGGAATGGTTTCCACAGTGGTCAACTGGGCCGGTTCCATCGGCTTGAGTTCAAGCTCGCCCTTGAAGCTCTCGGCCATGGTCTGCATGCGCGATGGCTGGGTCAGGAGCGCCCAGTCCGCATTGAGCAGATCGATGGTTTCTTCCTCAAAGCGGATTTGCTGCTCCACCTTGCGAATCTCGCGCATCATGTCTTCGGTCTGGTGCTTGGTCTGGTAGGTGAAGGCCGCCGCCGCCACCATCACCCCGATCAGGACCATGTCGAATGTCTTGAACATGCCTACCTCACGCGTTCGCCGCCGCCTGCCAGGTCCGGCAGGGACGGGAGTCCGAAAATGGAAAAGTCTTCGCGCCTCGCCGGCGCCTCTGTGCGAACCGCTGCGCGCAGCTTGGCTGAGCGCGCGCGCGGGTTGACATGGGCTTCCGCGTCGCTGGCCGCGACCACGCTGCCTGCTTTGGCAAACGTCGGGGCCTTGTGGGCGGCTTCCGGCAAATGGCGCGATCCGCCACCAGAGGCCGACCGGTCCTGCAGGAAGCGTTTGACGATGCGGTCTTCCAGCGAATGGAAGGTGACGACGACCAGTCTCCCGCCGGGCTTCAGCGCACGCTCGGCTGCTTGAAGTGCGCCTGCCAGTTCGCCCAGCTCGTCGTTGACGTATATGCGCAGACCCTGGAACACCCGCGTTGCCGGATGGATCTTTTCTTTCGGGTTGCGCCCGATCACGCTTTCGACCATCTGCGCCAGATCACGCGTGCGCTCGAAGGGTCGCTCGGCGCGGCGCTTCTCGATGGCACGCGCAATGCGCCCGGCATGGCGTTCTTCGCCGAGAAAATTGAAGATGCGGGCCAGATCGCCCGCCTTGTAGCTGTTGACCACCTGCGCCGCCGTCATGCCGGCCTGCGCCATGCGCATGTCGAGCGGCCCGTCATGGCGGAAGGAAAAGCCGCGCTCCGCCTCGTCGATCTGCATGGAGGAAACGCCGATATCGAGCACGACGCCATCCAGCGCCTCGCCTGCCAGATCATCCAGCCCGGAAAAGGCACCGGCCTCGAAACGGAAGCGCGGGCCAAATTCGCTGGCAAAACCCTGTGCCGTCTTTTTCGCGTCCGGGTCACGGTCAATCGCGATCACCAAGGCACCGGCTTCCAGCATGGCCCGGCTGTAGCCGCCAGCACCAAAGGTGCCGTCGCAGACCAGCGCCCCGTCGAGCGGCGCCAAAGCCTCGAGAACCTCTGCCATCATCACCGGGATGTGGCGGGTGTCACCTGCCTCTTCGCGCGTGCCATCCACTCCGGCGCTCATGACGGGCCACCGGCTGCCTGCTGGCGCAAGGCCAGAAGCCGCGCGCGAACCTGCTCGCGATGCTCGGCAAAGCGCTCCGGATGCCAGATCTGGAAGAAGTGCCCGCGCCCCACGAAGGCCACCTCGGAGGAAATGCCCGTATGGCTGCGGATGAAGTCGGTCAGCTGGATGCGGCCTTCCGCATCCGGTTTCACGAAGGTCCCGTCGCCATGGCAGAAGAACGACATGTCGTCGGCTGTCTGCAGGAACGGATCTTCCGCGCCGATGCGGGCTTCGTAGCGGTCGAGCAGGTCCAGCCCGCCCATGTCCATTGCCGGCACGTCGAGCGCGCGCAACGCATAGAGTTCCGGGGTGCCCAGACGGGAAATCACGGCGCGAAAATGCGCCGGAACGGAAACTCGTCCCTTCGAATCGACCCTGTTGATCGCGTTGGAAAGAAAACGGTCCATTCCCCTCGTGCCGCAAGCCTTGTTCGGTGTCCCCACAGGCGCCCCCGCGCCACATCCCAAGTCCCTGATCCTGATGCGCAATCCCTTCCGCCGGGCAAACAGGCGGCGTGGCGGCCAGATGGGCTGCCGGGAAAAACGCAAACTGGTGGGACAAACGATGTGCCAAAAGGGGTACCATGGGCATATATGGGCGTCAATGGGAGGATGCCCCACGCTCAAGACCCGAAAACCCCGCCATGAAGCCATCCCCCATGGTTTATGAGCCATTAAGATTAACGAAGCGTTAGGGTTTGAAAGCTGCCGCTGATGGGACCTCGCACCGCGCAGGGTCACGCGGTGCAAGCAAGAATCCACCCCCCCGCAGGGTCCCGGGGTGCAAACCTGCACCGCGCAGGGTCACGCGGTGAAACTGAAAACCCACCCCGCAGGGTCACGGGGTGGAACCAAAAATGAAAATGTCAGCCGGCCTGTAAGCCGGGTTTTGTATGGCCCCTGCCCTTGCGGGCAGGAACGTGGCGGCCATTCATCTTGGACGCCCGTTGCCGGACGCCTCACGCAACCTACCCGGATGACTGGGGCTGGAAACCGCCCCGGCTTTCGCCGCGCCATCCCTATTCGGTTTTGCTCCCGGTGGGGTTTGCCGTGCCGCCCGCATTGCTGCGCGCGCGGTGGGCTCTTACCCCACCCTTTCACCCTTGCCCCGCCGCCTCATCTGCCCCGGCTTTGGCAGATCAGGTGGCGGGGCGGTTTGCTTTCTGTGGCACTTTCCCTGGGGTCGCCCCCGCCGGGTGTTACCCGGCACCGTGTTTCCGTGGAGCCCGGACTTTCCTCACCGGCTGCCTTTCGGCGAGTGCAGGTGCGGCCGCCCGGCCGGCTGACCGGCATGCGATAGACCTTTGGCAGCGCCCGCGCAAACAAAAACCCGCCGGAGCGTCCCGGCGGGCTCACGCCAAGCACCCTGCAAAAGGCACCTTGGATCCCGATGCCAAACTCGTTGGGGCGTGGCGAAAATGGTGTTTGTTGAGCACCGAAGCGCAGCGTACTTGGAGTACGTGAGCATCGGAGCGCAAAGAAATGCCATTTGCAGCCCGTCCCGGCGGGTTTTGGGTTGGGATCCTACAGGTAAGCCTTGACCTTGGAACAATAGCGCGCCGAAACCGGGTTCATGCGCTTGGCGCCATGGCCTGCATTGTATTTGAGGATCGTGCCGCAGGTCGTGCCGCCACCCAACTTGTGGGCCTGGGCCAGATACTTCATGCCGAACTTGATGTTGGTCTCGGGATGATAAAGCCCCTTGGCGGCGCCGGAATAGCCCATCATGCGCGCCGTTGCCGGCTTCACCTGCATCAGGCCGATCTCGCCCGCAGCGCCGCGCGCATTGGGGCGGAAATTGCTTTCCACGCGGATGACCGCATGGGCCAAGCTTGATGGCACGCCGTAGGTGGCGGCATATTTGTTGATGATGGCGGAATAGGCACCCTTTCCGGGACCTGCTTTGCTGGAAACCGCCTTCGAGCTCGATTCATTGCGCGCCTTGAGCACGACGGTGACCGGCTTTTCCGATGCCTTGGCTGTCCGGGACTTGCTGGACATCTTCTGGTCATCGGAACCCTTTTCGATTGAAGCCGTTTTGTAGGCGTTGGTTTCCTGGCGCCAGTCCGTTTCAGCCTGCGCAGGGGTGAAAGCGGACGCAAAAATGGAAATCCCGGTGGCGAGCGCCACCGCAGCATTTGTGAAAATCTTCATGATGACCCTTGACGTTGTCAGTGCCGCCAGACGCCTGAGGCGCTCATGGGAGGCGGCGAAGTGCTCCTGTGATGCAACCGGCGGCGTATCCGTCCGGCTTCATCTGCCCTTCTGGCGGGCAAATGGGCGCGCAATGTGACGGCAAAATCACGAATGGTATCAGCTTGTTTCGGTGTCGCTGGAGAGCAGCGCTTCAGCCGTAGGCGCCATCCATGGCATCAAGCAGCGCCTGCAGGATGGCTTGCGTTTGCCCGTCGGCGATCCCGTCAACCTTGCTGCGGCGGAAATGGCGCTGGAACGCTTCGACGACAATGCGCGTGCGCTCGTCATAAAATCCATTGATATCAACATGATATCCATAGAGCGAGAGAAGCGATTGCAGTTTCTCCACGTCTTTTCCGGCATCCCCGGGGGCCAAGGGCAATGGCTGATCGCCTGGTTTGGCAGCGGCCATCAGGCCGACGCCGGCCGCAGCCAGTGCCTCCCAGGGGAATTTCTCGCCCGGATCACATTTGCGCCCCGGTGCCACGTCCGAATGGGCGAGAATGCGCTGCGGCGCGATGGCGTGGCGCTGCGAAATGTGGCGGCAAAGTGCCGTCACAGCCTCGATCTGGGCGTCCGGAAACTCCGGCAGACCCGCCGGATGCCCGGAATTGACGATCTCGATGCCAATTGAAACCGAATTGATATCCGCCTCGCCTTCCCAGCACGAGGCCCCGGCATGCCAGGCGCGGTCGCTTTCGCGCACCATCTGCACCACGCGGCCATCCTCATGGACGATGTAGTGGGACGACACCTCGCTTTCGCTGGTGCACAGCCAGTTTTCCGCGCATGGCCCGTCCTCCATGCCGGTGTAGTGCAGCAGGATCATCGTCACGTGCTTTCCCTCGCGCCGCTGGCCGAAATTCGGCGAGGCGCGCACTTCGGCCAAAGGGAAGTCGGGCGGGAAGCCGGTCATGCCGCGGCCAGCTCCTTTTCGATGGCCCCATAGGCAAGGTTGATGGCGGCGATGCGGTCATGCGCGATGACCATGAATTCCTCCGGCAGGCCATGGGCCAGGAATTTGTCGGGGTGGTTCTCCTTGACCAGTTCGCGGTAGCGCTTGCGCACCTGCGCAAACGGCGTGCCGCGTTCCAGCCCCAGCACGGCATAGGGATCCGCCTCTCCGAGATCGGCATGGCGAGCCATGATGCGGCGGAACCCGTGCTCGTCGAATCCCAGAATTCCGGAAACATTCGACAGGAACTCGACCTCGCGCTCATGCAGCACGCCATCGGCCTTGGCGATGTGGAACAGCCCGTCGAGAATGTCTTCCATCACCGGGCAGCCCGGCGTACCGGAGCCGCACATGGAGGCCAGCCGCGCCGCATATGTCTCGTAACCGGCAATATCCTGGCGGGCGAGATCATAAAGCCGCGAGACATTGAGCCGCTCGGCTTCGGGCACATGAAAGATCTCGTGGAAGGCGCGCACCTCGTCCTGCGTCACCACGCCATCGGCTTTCGCCATCTTGGCCGACAGCGCAATCATGGCGACCGAAAAGGCCACCGACCGGCGCGTTGCCGGATCGCCCTCGAACATGGTGCGCACGGCTTCCACCACGCCGCCAAGGGCGTTGGATGACATGCGCGCAATGAAGGCGCCAAGATCTGACCAGACCGACATGCCCCCTTTCTAGGAAAAGCCCCGGCAAAACGAAAGTGAAGTTTTGGCAACCTTCACCCCGCAGGGTCACGGGGTGAATGCAGAGACGCACCCCGCAGGGTCCCGGGGTGCAAAAAAGAATCCACCCCGCAGGGTCTTGGGGCGTGAAACAAAAAGGCCGGCCCTTGCGGACCGGCCTTTCTTTTCAATGGATGCCTGAGGCAATCAGTTGGCAGGCTTGACCGCATCGGTCGCCGGGGCGGCAGGCGTTGCCGGGGCGGCGGGAGCAGCAGGCGTTGCCGGAGCAGTGGCATCCTTGACAGCGTCAGCGGCCTTGGCAGCGGCATCCTTGGCGGCGTCCACGGCCTGGCCGGCAGTTTCCTTGGCCTTGGCAGCGGCTTCTTCAGCAGCCGTCTTCGCCTTGGCAGCAGCTTCTTCAGCGGCCATCTTCGCCTTGGCAGCGGCGTCCTCGGCAGCGGCCTTCGCCTTGGCGGCAGCTTCCTCGACTTCGGCCTTCGCCTTGGCGGCAGCGGCTTCGGCGTCCTGCTTGGCCTTGTCGACGGTTTCGGTCACGGCCTGCTTGGCGGCTTCACCAGCTTCGGAAACCTTCTTCTTGGCTTCGTCGGCCTTTTCACCGCAAGCAGCAAGCGTCAGGAGCGTGAGGGCGGAAACGGAAAGAAGAAGCATGCGGCGCATGGGGGTAATCCTTGATCAGCAAACGCGGGAATCGCGTTCTCGATGCGCACAAAGAAACCCGATTGTGGCGAAAATGATGCAGCGCAACCCGGGCGGTTGCATACCGCCCAAATAAAATCGTTTGAACCAAAACGGTCCGGGACTTGGCTTTAAGTTTCAGAGGCTTGCAGCCGCTCTGGCAGCCTGGTCGTACTGGCCGGAGAGCACCCGCATCAAGGCAGCGATTTCCGACAACCGCGCTTCGTCCATGCCTAGCTCCTTCATGGCTGAAACCAGCAGCGCCTCGCGCACGGTGCGGTATTCAAGGCAGAGCGCGGCACCGGCAGGCGTGATCGCCACGGTCTTCTCCTTGCCGCGCCGCCCGCCCTTCACAAGCCGGTGCGCCTCCAGCTTCTTCAGCGCATAGGCCACCACATGGGTGTCCTCGATGTTGAACATCATGGCGAGTTCGCCAAGGCTCTTTTCGCGCCCACGGTGGTTGGCCGCGTGCAGCAATTGTACCTCCATGGCCGAAAGCCCCGGCCCGCCGGCTGCCGCCGCACAGCGCGCGATCCAGCGGTGATAGGCGTTTGACTGCACCACCAGCGCAAACTCCATTTCCGACAGCGCCGGCATGGCCCCATCGGCCAGATGCGCCGCCGCCACCACCGGCCCGATGGCCCCGCTTTGCTTGGTCATGGCATCCTCATCAACATTTTATCGACAAATCATTGACGTTTTGTCTGCGATGTGGAGTATGCATCATTCGCAATATTCGTCAAACGGCAGCAGCAGGAGCCTACCATGGCAAACGGCAAATGGGATTTCTGGATCGATCGCGGCGGCACCTTCACCGATGTGATCGGCCGCGCCCCGGATGGCTCCCTGCATCCGGCCAAGCTTCTGTCGGAAAACCCGGAAGCCTACCGCGATGCCGCCATCCAGGGCATCCGCGATCTTCTAAGCGTGGCCAAGGGCGATCCCATGCCGTCACACCTCATCGGCGAGGTGAAGATGGGAACGACGGTCGCCACCAACGCCCTGCTGGAGCGCAAGGGCGACCGCGTGGCCCTGCTGGTGACCAGGGGCTTCCGCGATGCGCTGCGCATCGCCTATCAGGCGCGCCCGGAAATCTTCGCCAAGGAGATCATCCTGCCCGAACAGCTCTATGAACGCGTGATCGAGGTGGACGAGCGCATCCTCGCCGATGGCTCGGTGGAACTGCCGCTGGCCTTGGCGCCCGTGGAAGAGGCGCTCGCCGCCATCAAGGCCGATGGCATCGACGCCATTGCCATCTGCTTCATGCATGCCTTCGCCCATCCCGCCCATGAGGCAGCGGTGGCCAGTGCTGCGCGCGCGCTCGGCTTCACGCAGGTCTCCGTCAGCCATGAGGTCTCGCCGCTGGTGAAGCTCGTCGGCCGTGGCGACACCACGGTTGTGGATGCCTATCTGTCGCCGATCCTGTCGCGCTATGTGCAGCAGGTGGCTGGGGAGTTGGGCGTAGGACAGGCGCCAATCTCCCCCCTC
>JBGSQC010000150.1:0-10148 GCA_041738295.1 Zhengella sp.
CGGGCGGCTTCCAGACCACCCGGACCGGCGCCGACAATGACGACCTTCTTACGGACAGCGGCCTTTTCCAGCGTGTGCGGCATGGTCTGCTCGCGGCCCGTGGCGGCATTGTGGATGCAGAAGGCCATGCCGCCCTGGTAAATGCGGTCAAGGCAGTAATTGGCACCGACGCAGGGGCGGATGTCCTCCTCGCGCTTCTCGATGATCTTGCGCACGATGTGCGGGTCCGTCATGTGGGCACGCGTCATGCCCACTATGTCGACCTTGCCCGAGGCGATAGCGTGGCGCGCGGTGGCGACATCTGGAATCTTGGCCGCATGGAAGGTGGGAAACAGGGTGGCTGCGCGGATTTCCCCGGCGAAATCCAGATGCGGCGAATTGGCCATGCCCTGGATCGGGATGACATCGGTCAGGCCCGGATCCGTATCGATATGGCCGCGGATGATGTTCAGGTAATCGATCAGGCCGCTGTCGCGCAGGCGCTTTGATATTTCGATTCCGGTTGCGGCATCGGTGCCGCCGGAGAGGCGTTCGTCGGCGGTGTAACGGATGCCGAGGATGAAATCGTCACCCACCCGCTCGCGCATGGCCTTGAACACGTCGAAGCAGAAGCGCAGCCGGTTGTCCAGCGACCCCCCATAGGGCCCGTCCAGCTCGTTGGTCAGGGGCGAGACGAACTGGTCGATCAGATGGCCGTAGGCCTCCAGCTCCACGCCATCCATGCCGCCTGCCTTCATGCGCTCGGCGGCATCGGCAAAATCCTTGATGATGCGCTCGATGTCCCAGTCTTCGAGCTTCTTCGGGAAGGCCCGGTGGGACGGCTCGCGGTGATGGGAGGGCGCGACAACCGGCAGCCAGTCACCCTTGTCCCAGCGGGTGCGTCGGCCAAGATGCGTCAGCTGGATCATGATGGCCGAACCTTGCTCGTGAACGGCATCGGTCATCTGGCGGACCCAGGGCACGATCTCGTCCTTGTAGGCCAGAAGATTGTTGAAGACCGGCGGGCTGTCCTTCGAGACTGCGGCGGAACCGGCCGTCATCGTCATCGCCACGCCGCCCTTGGCGCGCTCCACCGTGTAGGCCCGGTAGCGCTCCTTCGGCATTCCGTCTTCGGGATAGGCGGGCTCATGGGAGGTGACGATGATGCGGTTTCTCAGCGTCAGATGCTTGAGCTGGTAGGGCTGAAGGAGCGGGTCGTTGGACACGGGGACGTCCTCTTTGTGACGGGATCGGCCAATGCTTCCAAAAATGTTCACAGATGTCAATTTCAAAATACACGATAGAATTTATCATGGATATTATTGTACATTTGAAGGGTCGGCGCATGAGGCCATGGGAATCTCTATGGAACACACCACCACTGAAAGCGGATGGCGCGGATCCCGCGAAGGCTGGCTCGATGCCGCCTATGAGGTGCTGCTGGAAACGGGCATTGATTCCGTCAAAATCCTGCCGCTTGCCAAGACGCTGAACCTGTCGCGGACCAGCTTCTACTGGTTCTTCAAGGATCGCGAGGAACTGCTTGCCGCCCTGCTGGACAAGTGGAAGCAGAAGAACACCGGCGGGCTGATCCGGCAGGCGGAGGCCTATGCGGAGTCGGTTGCGGAAGGCCTGCTCAATGTTTTCGACTGCTGGCTGGACACTCGTCTGTTCGATTCCCGCTTCGAGTTTGCCGTGCGCAGCTGGGCGCTCCAGTCGCAAGACATCCAGGCCGAAGTGCAAGATGCCGACCAGGCCCGCATCGCTGCCATTGCGGCGATGATCCGCCGGTTCGGATCCGACGAGATCTCGGCAGATGTGCGGGCGCGGGCGATCTATCTCGTCCAGATCGGATATATCTCGATGCAGTCGAAGGAAGATCTGGCTGTTCGCATGAAGCGGATCCCGAAATATGTCGAGATCTTTACCGGCGCGGTTCCGCAACCCAGGGAAATTGCACGGTTTCATGCCCGCCATGGGTATGCGGAAAACTGAAGCGGATCACCCTCGCCAGCCGGAAAATCCCGCCGTCTCGTTAAAACTCTAACAGAGGTTTCAACCGGTCCTTGTCGGGCCGGCCCTATGATGCGCGCTGGTTCACTCCAGCCAGGCTTTGCATCATGATCCGCTTCTTTGCCATTTTCATTGCCGTCCTCGCCATGCTCACCGGCGCGCGTGCGTCCGAAAGCGTGTTGAAAGTCAACGCCGGCGGACAGGAAAAAACCTACACGATCGAGGCCTTGGAGGCGCTCGGCGTGTCCACAATTCGCACCACGACCACCTGGACCGATGGCGTCCAGACCTTCGAGGGTGTGTCCCTTGCTGCCATTGCCAAGGCTCACGGGGCGGAGGCAGGAAAGCTGATCGTCGGCGCCATCAACGACTACAAGGCGGAAATCGAACTCTCCGAGGTCAACGCCGTGCCGGTGATGCTGGCAACAAGGATGAATGGCGAGCGCATGTCGGTGCGCGACAAGGGACCATTCTGGGTGGTTTATCCGCGCGACGATCATCCTGAATTTGCCGAAGAACGGCACAATTACAAATGGGTCTGGCAGGTCGGAACGCTGGAGTTCAAGTGATATGGGCTGGCCCGGCCTCCTGGCCTTCATCCGCTACGGGTTTCTGACCGCTTTCGCGGTGCTCATGGGCTTTACTGCCAATGCCTATCTGGCGCTTGGCGACGTGCAGAACCGCATCCGCTTCCGCGTCCCGGAGAACACCATCTGGGCCGCTGCCCAGGCTGAGATCGAGCTGGGGCGGACGCTGGCGCAGCTCGCGCCCATGGCTGCCGGACAGGATGCCAATGCCAAGCTTTCCTTCCAGGTGCAGTTTGATCTCCTGTGGAGCCGGGCCGACCTCTTCATGAACGGAGCGCTGGCTGTTCCGGTGGAGAAGGATGCCGATCTCAGGCAGGTCTTCGGCGGCTTTGCCCAAGACCTCAAGGCCGCTGACGGACTGGTCGGCGCGGCGACAGCCGGAGACAGCCGCGCGGCGCTGCAGATCCTCGACCTCCTGTCACCCCACCGCGAAAGCCTGCGCAAGCTGACCATGGCAAGCCTGGAGAATGACCGGCGCGAGCGCGAAAAGCTGTCACGCGATCATGACCTGATGCAGGTGCAGCTGTCCCGCTTCGGTTTTGTGGCGGCCATTCTGCTCGGGCTTCTGCTGACCTATCTCATCCATGCGGAACGGCGCGCCCGCCACCTGCTGGCCGATGCCAACAAGGCGCGCTCGCAGATGGAGGAATAGCGCACGCGCACCGAGAACCAGGCGGCCCAGCTGAAATTGTTGGCACGCAAGGCCACCACGGCCAGCCAGGCGAAATCCGAGTTTCTGGCGATGATGAGCCACGACATCCGCACGCCGCTCAATGCCATTATCGGCCTGTCGGAAATCATGAGCCGCGAAGAAACCGACAATCGCAAGCGTGGCCTGCTCGACACGATGATGAGGGCCTCGGAAGGCCTTCTGGCGCTGATCAACGACATTCTTGACCTGACGCGGCTGGAGGCCGGCAAGCTGGTGCTTGCGCCGGTCGCCTTTTCGCCGGCCGAACTTGTGCATGAGGTGATGGACGTGACTGCGGTGCTGGCCAGCCAGAACCGCAACACGGTTTCCGTCGACCTTGATCCGGCCCTGCCGGAGATGATGACCGGTGACCGCGACCGCATCCGCCAGGTGCTGATGAACCTTGTGGGCAATGCCAACAAGTTCACCGTCAATGGCAGCGTTGCCATCCGCATTGCGTGCGCGGGCAAACAAGACGGCAAGGCGCTGGTGCGCTTTGCGGTGTCTGACAGCGGCAAGGGCATTTCGGAGGATCTGCGCCAGCGCCTGTTCCAGCCCTTTGAACAGGGCGAGGCGTCCGGCCTGACGAAAAGCGGGTCTTCCGGCCTGGGTCTGGCCATCTCCGAACGCCTTGTGCGCTTG
This sequence comes from Zhengella sp., assembly GCA_041738295.1. Taxonomy (GTDB): domain Bacteria; phylum Pseudomonadota; class Alphaproteobacteria; order Rhizobiales; family Rhizobiaceae; genus Zhengella. The sequence continues at coordinate 3,913 of JBGSQC010000150.1, forward strand.
ATGGGTGGATCCATTTCGCTGGAAAGCAAGCCTGGCGAAGGCTCGACCTTCTCCTTCGACATCCGCCTTGGCATGGCCGATGCGATCAAGCGGGGCCGCGACCGCGTCATTGATCATCCTGTCCTCGACCTGACCGGAAGGCGCGTGCTGGTGGTTGATGACACGCCTGCAAGTCTGCTGGTGGCGCGCACCATGTTTGCCAATTTCGGGGCGCAGGTTGTCAGTGCGCAGGGCGGCGAAGAGGCGGTGGCACTCGGCCGTGCCCAAGCCTTCGATCTCGTGGTGCTGGATGTGCAGATGCCCGGTGTTGACGGCCCCACCGCGATGAAACTGATGCGTCAGGAAGGAGCCAGCCAGCATGCCGTCATTGCCGCCCTGACGGCACAGAGCTTCCCGCGTGACCGCGCGCGCCTGCTGGCAAGCGGTTTTGATGCCTATATCAGCAAGCCGGTTCGCATGCGCGACATCGAGGCGGCGCTCGCGCCGTTGATGAAATCCAGCATGGCGGGAGACCTCGCCATTCCGGAGGCGGTCATGGCCCCGGAGCAGGAAACCGCTGAAGGTATTCTTGATGAAGCGTTCCTTGCCACCATGCGCGAGGATGTGGGCGACGAAACCATGCTGCTTCTGCTCAATAAGGTTGAAACGGAAGTAGAAGGCTGTCTTGCCCGAATCGAGGCTTCAGCCGAACCCGCCAATGGCGAAGAGCTTCGCCAGGCCGCCCACAAGCTGGCTGGCCTGTCAGGCCAGTTCGGTCTTATGGCGGCCCATGCCGCTGCCCGGTCCCTGGAGGAGGGCAGTGCGAATGGCGTCAATGGCAATGAGGCTGCCCGCCTCGCTGATCTTGCCCGCACCGGCCTCAGGGCCTTGCGGCTTCACCTCCATCAACCGGACCTTAACCACACTGACAAGGCGGCCTGATCGCAGGGGTTGTTTTTGGCATCTTTTAGACGCGGGTTAACTGCGCCATGCCCATGATGCAGTCCAAACCGCCAACCGGACAGGCACATGGCCATGGACACGTCCTCCATCCTCATCGTTGAAGACAGCCTCGCGCTGGCCGAAACCTATCGCGGGTTCCTGCGCAATTCGGCCAGCCGCTGCGACATGGCGGCGACCGGCAGGGAAGCGTTGGATCGGATCGGCGCGCATGCCTATGATTGCATCGTTCTGGACGTGAACCTGCCCGACATGAGCGGCCTCGACATCATGGCGCATCTGCGCGAGAGCGGCAGCCGCGCCGAGGTGGTGGTGATCACTGCCAATGGTTCGGTGAAGACCGCCGTTGACGTAATGCGGCTCGGCGCCTTTGATTTCCTGGTCAAGCCCTTCAATGCCGACCGGCTGACCATGGCCGTCCGCAATGCGCTGGAAAAGCAGGAGCCTGTGGTTGCCGAAGTCGCGCCGGTGGCCAAAGCCGCAAAGGAAGAAACATCATCCTCCGGCGTCGGTGGCTTCATCGGCTCGTCGCACGCCATGCAGGGGGTCTATCGCCTGCTGCGCAGTGCCGCACCCAGCAATGCGACGGTGTTCATCACCGGCGAAAGCGGCACGGGCAAGGAAGTATGCGCCGAGGCGCTGCACAAGATGTCGAAGCGCGGCAAGGGCCCTTTCGTCACCATCAATGCAGCGGCAATTCCCAAGGACCTCTTGGAAAGCGAGATATTCGGCCATGTGAAGGGTGCCTTTTCGGGCGCCACCGCCGACCGTCTCGGCGCGGCGCTGTCAGCCGATGGCGGAACATTGTTTCTGGACGAAATCTGCGAGATGGATCTCGGCCTGCAGGCCAAACTCTTGCGCTTTCTGCAAAGCCGGCAAGTGCAAAGGCTGGGCGAGGACAAGGTGCGCGTCTGCGACGTGCGCGTGGTCTGCGCCACGAACCGCAACCCGGTGGAAGAGGTGCGCGCCGGACGGTTCCGCGAAGACCTGTTCTATCGCCTTCATGTGATCCCGGTGGAATTGCCGCCGCTCAGAGCGCGTGGCCACGACATTGTCGAGATTGCCCGCTCGTTCCTGCACCGCTATGCCGCCGAAGACGGCAAGGCCTTCCGTGATTTCGGCGCTGACGCCGAAGCCATTCTCGAAGGGCATGACTGGCCGGGCAATGTCCGCCAGCTGCAAAACGTGATGCGCTCGGTCGTCGTCTTGAACGATGGCGATGTGGTGAATGCCGACATGCTGCCCTTTGACATGCTGGGCAGCGCGCGCCGCCAGATGGTGAGCGAGACCGTGTCGCCGCCGCGCCTGACCGAGCCGCTGCATGACATCCTGGCCAAGGCCCGGCTGGAACCGGAAAAGCTTCATGCCGCGCCGGTCATCCGGCCGCTGGAAGAGGTGATCCGCACGGCCATCGAGGAAGCGATCGAAGCTCATGGCGGGTCGATCCCGCGTGCGGCTGCGGCTCTCGATGTCAGCCCGTCGACCATCTACCGGCGCATGGAAGCCTGGAAAGAGGAAGACGGCGGCACAGCTGCGGCTGCCGGCTGACCCCCCTCTGCCGGGCCTTTTGACTGGCCCGGCCACTCCCCTCAATTGCAGTAGCGCGCCACCACAGGCGCATTGCAGACGGCCTCGAAGTCCGGCTGGCGGCGAAGCCTCGTGTCGAGGATCTCGGCTGCGGCAGCCAATCCCGCTCCGGCCAGGATGCCGGCGAGAATGCCTGCGATCAGGAAGAGGATGCGGCCCGGCGTGACGGGTGACACCGGATCGACCGGAGCATCGATCACCTTGATGCGTTCCGGGGCTTCGAATTCACCCAGCGCCCCGGTGATCTTGGCATTGTCGAAGCGCTTGGAAATGGCATCGTGGCTCTCCTGCGCCAGCCGCATTTCCTCTTCCAGCCGCTTCTGCTCCTGCAGCACGGGGCCGGTCTCGGCAATCGCGGTGTGGATGCCGGTGATTTCCTTTTCTATGGCCGCTGTTTCCTCCCTGAGACGCAGATAATCCGAATTGCTTTCCTGAAGCAGCGTCATCTGCGAGACCAGCAGAGGCGGTGTCTTGCCGTCGTTCTGGCTGAGCGATCCCGCTGCAAGGTTCCACAACCGGTCAAGATCGGCGCCCTGCATGGCATTGGCATCTCCCATCAGGGTTTCGCGCTCGGCTTCGAGGCGCTTGAGGAAGCGCAGCTCGGCCTGCACGGCCGAATGTTCTTCGGTGTAGCGCGTCTTCAACTCGCCCAGCCGGCGCGTTGCCTTCATGATGTCGTCCTCGATGCGGCCGATCACCGGATTGGTGCCGATCAGGCGCTGGCGTACATCGCCCAGCTGCGCTTCGGCGGCTTTAAGAGCCATGCGATTGTCCGACAGCTTCTGTTCGAGCGCGGAAAGGCGGGTAACGAGGCTGCTTTCAAGATTGGGCAGGCGGGCGCTGTTGGTGCGCTTGAATTCGGCATAGACCTGCTGAACCTCGGCAAGGCGCTTGGAGCGCTCGTCCAGTTCCTGGCGAAGGAACACCTGGCTGTCCTTGATGGAGCTGCGCTCCGGAGCAAGCAGCTTCTCGACAAAATGGCGGGTGAGCGCGGTCAGCGTCGCGGCCATGCCTTTGGGCGATCCGCCGCGAATGGAAAAGCCGACAAGATCATTGCCCATCAGGTCAACCGAGATGGACGAGGAGAGGGCGCGCACCTTGTCGGCGCGCTCATCGGCGGGCGACTGGGCATTGATCGCGCCGGTGTCTTCCAGCACGGCCTCGAGGATGTGCGAGGAATGCACCAGCGTCTTCAGCGCCGGCATGCGTTCCTTGAGATTGGGCCCGACGGCCAGATCATTCAGGAACGGGTTCAGCTTGGCGGTTTCCTGCACGAGAATGGTGGAGCGCGCGACATAGGCTTTCGGGGCCAGGCCACCGGCGACAAAGGCGATCGGCGGCAGCGCCAGCATCGGCACCACGATCAGGTAGCGGCGGCGCCAGGCGACTTCGCCCAACAGCATGAGAAGGCTTGGGATGTCGCGCATGGCGTCACTGCACCTTGCCGGTGAAGGGTTCGTATTCGACCCGAACCGCGCCTTCGCTCATGGAAGGATCATAGCTCATGCCGGGGGTTCCTCCGGTCACCTGCGAGACGGCGCGGGCGACAGCCTGGGCTGAAGCCAGCACCTCAAAGCCGGATCCGGCAAGACGGCCAACCACGATGCGGCGTGCCGTGCGGCCACCAAGGGCTTTAAGGCGGAGCGCCATGGCATCCTCATCGGGAACTGATTTGCCGTCCGCCATGACAAACTCATGCAGGTCGGCGGCGGCCATCGGCGTGGCAACCGCTGCGGTGACAATGCTGTTGTCGGGGCTGTTGTCGGGAGCCGAGGCGGCATCAGTAACCGGTGTTGCCGGGCCGGTGATGGCGGTATCCAGTCCGGCTTGCGTCCCGGTGGATTTCGAGCGGTGCATGGCAAGCGCTGCCTGCCAGGTGGCCTGCGCTTCGGCAATATCAACTTGGGGTTCTTCGCCGGTGGCTTCCGGTGTCTGCGGCTCGGCCGGAATGTCGCGCAGGGCCTGCATTTCGCGGGCGCGGTTGAAGAGCGCTTGCGCGTCATCCTTGCCGGCAGTTGTTTCCGCGGATGCCTCAGGCGGCAAGGCCTCAGCCTGACGGCGGCGATATTCCTGCTCGACCTCAGACAAGGCGGCGGTCTGGCGCGTTGCAGTGGTTTCTTCGGCCAATGGGGCGGTATCAGGCTGCTGCTGGCGCACTGCATCGGCGGTGACTGCCAGGCGCACATCGTTCGGCAGGTTGTCCATTGCGTTTTGCGAAGCGCACCCGCCAAGCGCCGTTGCAGAAAGCAAAGCCAAGGTGGTGAAAAGCGATTTCCGGTTCATGTTAGGCAACTCCTGAGTGGATCTGCCAATCATGTTTCAAGAAGCGTGCCAGAACGCCGCCTCAAAGGGCGGCGATCAAACTGGCAACTTGCGCCGTGCGGGCTTCCCAGCTTTCGGATGCGAGGGTAGGCGCATGAGTGCGGAAGGCGGGCGCGTTGGTGTCTGCGGCGAGGATCGCATCAGCCAGATCCTGACCCTCACCCGGAACAGCGACAGGCGCACCGGTCGCGGTGATGGCGGGAAAGGCGTAAGTGGCCGCCACAGGCGTTCCGGTCGCCAGATATTCGCGCAGCTTCAGCGGATTGGAGGCGTCGATTTGGCGGTTGCGCCGGAACGGCAGCAGCGACACGGTCCAATGCTGTGACCAGCGCGGCAGCTCGCCATGGGGAAGGGCCGGCTCCAGCTGAATGTTGGCAAGTCCGTTGAGCGCAGAGATATCCGTCTCCACCCGGCCGATCAGCACGAAAGTCCAGTCGGGCAGGCGGCGGGCGGTGGCGGCGATGGCCTCGACGTCGATCCAGCCGTTGAGCGAGCCGTAGAAGCCTGCGACCTTGCCCTTCGGCATGGTGGCCGCGCGCGGCGCCGGATCGGCAAAAAGATCATAGTCCACGCCGTGCGGCAGATGTACGGTCTTGGCCGGGTCAAACCGGCTGGCGATTTCAGGGCTTGCGGCAAGGATCAGGTCGGCCTTGCGGGCCAGTTCCAGTTCCATGGCCAGAACCGGCTTGTGGTCAACGCCATGAAGCGCGGCGAAATCATCGCCTGCGTAATAGACGACTGCGCGCTCATCGAATGCGCCAAGCAGCGGCAGGGCGGTCGGCAACGAGGTCCAGAGTACCGGGCGGCGGATGCTGTTGGCTTCCATGGCGGTGCGAACCTGACGCCCGACCGTTGCGCGGTTGACAGCTCCTGCCAGCGCCGATCCCGGCCACGGAATGGCGCGCGGTTCAATGAGAGCTGCGAAGGGATGGTCTGGCGCCGCGTCCATGAAGGCAACGGCCGGACGCGGCGCCAGCATCCGGCCAGCCTTGCCGGCCAGACGGGAACAATCACGAAGGGAAAGCTGCGGGCGGCGCAGCCCGAGCGAATTGACCCAGACAATCCTGCGGTCAGCTGCGAGGCGCCGCACCAGATGCTGGGTCGAGGACGGGTGACGGCCCCAGTCCTCGCCGAAGACGATCATGTCATGCGGCATGGCTGAGGTCCTTCGGGTCCAGATGACGGATGACCCGCGCAGGCGATCCGGCGGCCAGCACGAAGGGTGGCAGGTCCCTGGTGACCGTTGATCCGGCTCCCACGACCGTGCCCTGCCCGATGGTGACGCCCGGCAGAACGATGACGCCGGTTGCCAGCCAGACATCGCGCTCCAGCACGATGTCGCCGCACTGGTCGTCGGTTTCCGGCAGGCCAGCGGCCCGGTCAGCGGC
>JBGSQC010000161.1:0-2275 GCA_041738295.1 Zhengella sp.
ACAGAGATGTTGGCGCGCTCGGGAAACAGCGGGTGGTTTTCTAGCAGCGGGCCGAAGCGTTCCAGATCATAGCACCAGACATCCTTGTCGGCCCAGAAGATGGCGTGCGGATTGCCCATGGAAGCGACAGAGGGCGAATGCAGGACGGGAGCGCCGAGCGGACCGATTTCCAGCTCGATGGCGTGGGTGTCCTGGAATTCCTCCGACAGTGGAATGTCCTGCCATCCGAAGCGAGGCTCGCCCATGTCGACCGAGATCAGGCCGTCGGCATGTTCTTCCGCCGTCAGCACGCCGGCCAGTGTTTCAAAGGTGAAGGTCTGGCGGCCGGTTTCGGCGGCAAGCGCCTGCACCACGCAACGGGTACCGTTGCCGCAGGCCTGCGCCTGCGTGCCGTCGCAGTTGATGATCTCGATGTAGTGATCCGTGCCGCCGAGGCGCGGATCATGGATCGCCATGATCTGGTCGAACTTGGTGGCGGGATCGGCAGCCAGTGCGATGGCAGCGGCAGGCAGCACGCGATCGGCGCGGCCGCGCATGTCGGCCACGAGGATCTGGTTGCCCAGACCGTTCATCTTCGCAAAGGGTGCGGCGGTTGCCATGCGTACCTGCCGGTTGGTTTCGCGCCCTATATGGCGGATCGGCGGGCAAAATTCCAGCCGCCAATGGACTCAAGGCGTTTCGGCTGTCTCCGGAACGTCGAAAGCCTCACCGGGCAGCAGTGCGCGGAACCGCTCGCGGGCAATGCCGGCGGCATCGAGGGCGGCATGAAGGCGGTCACGCGGTTCGCTGATGTGCTCGTTTGTCAGCTGGAACGTGCCCCAGTGATGGCCGACGGCATGGGCCGCGCCTGACAGGCGGAACCCTTCCACCGCCTCGTCAGGATCCTGATGCTGGTGGCGCATGAACCAGCGCGGCTCATAGGCACCGATGGGCAGGATCGACAGGCGCGGCGCGCCGTGGCGCTCCCGCAGGCCATGATAGGGACGCCCGTCATCAAAGCCGGTGTCGCCGATATGGTGGATCAGGCCACCCGGCGTGGTGATGGCGAAGGCCGCCCACAGCGCCATGCGCCTGTCGCCCATGCCGCGCGCCGACCAATGGTGACAGGGCTCGAAATGGATGCGGACATCGCCGGAGAGATCCGCCTGGTCATGCCAGTCACCAACAACAATCCGATGGGGAGAAACCGTGCCCTTGATGATGGCATCATTGCCGAGCGGGGTGATCACTAGGGGATCATCGCGCCGGGCGAGCCGCTTCAGAGTGGCGAGGTCGCAATGGTCATAATGGTTGTGGGTGAGAAGAACGGCGTCGATTTTCGGCAGGTCATCAAAGGCGATGCCCGGCGCATTGACGCGTTTGGGTCCGGCAAAGGCTACGGGCGAGGCACGATCCGACCAGACCGGGTCAGTCAGCAGGTTGAGGCCCGCCGTCTGGATCAGCAGCGTGGCGTGGCCGACCATGGTGACGCGAAGGCCCGCGCCATCAATTCTTGGCTCAGGGCGGGTGCCGGCATGGGGCGTTTCCCATACGGCCGGCCACTTCGCCGCCTTGTCCATCAGCTTCCAGCGCAAAAGGTCGGTGAGCCCGGCGGGGGCCTTACCGCCCGGATTGAAAAAACGGCTGCCATCAAAATGATTGCTGGGCGGGCCGGAATGATAGCGTCCGCCTTTTGCCTGCCTGCTCTTCGAGTTCATGCGATGTCCTGCTCAGGTGATGGATGTGCAGGCTGGCATGGGCGTCAGGCGATGGCAACGATGCCCAGAACAACCAGCAGGAAAAGCACCAGCACGATGCCGATCAGCAGGCGCGCGCCAGTGGCGGCGGCACCCGCAAGGCGTGTGAAACCAAGAAGCGAAGCGACTGCCGCGACGATGAGAAGAATGATGATCCATTTGATCATGGGAATGCTCCAGCCATTTTCTTGTTTGGTGAACGGAATCACCGGTTAAATGTCCAAGGCGCCCTCTGGTTCCCCGGAAATCAAGGAAGGCCCAAGACTTGCCAAGCGTGGCTTAACCGTTACGTACATTGAAAATTAAGCACGACGGGTTGTAATAGACGCAGAAGCGCCGCTTTTATCTGGAACGTCAGGCAATCGCATGGGGCCATTGGCGATGACGGAGGACAGACCATGAAGATGACGAAGCCGGTTTGGGCAGCAGCAGCCGTATCAATGCTGGTTCTTTCGGGATGCCAGAGCGAGCGGTTCTCCGGAATTGACAGCCGCCCTGCCACTGCTGCACCGGCACCGCTGACGCCTGCGCCGACACAA
>JBGSQC010000215.1:0-5006 GCA_041738295.1 Zhengella sp.
ACGCGAGCAGCGGCCATAGGTGGGCTTGATGCCGACGGTGCCGGTGAAGGCGGCCGGCTGGCGGATCGAGCCGCCGGTGTCCGATGCTGTGGCGGCAGCGCAGAGATTGGCGGAAACGGCCGAAGCCGAGCCACCTGACGAACCACCCGGCACGAGATCGGCATTTGAGCCATTGGCGCGCCACGGATTGACGACATTGCCGTAGAATGACGTCTCGTTGGACGAGCCCATGGCGAATTCGTCCATGTTGAGCTTGCCGAGCATGACCGCTCCATCAGCCCAAAGGTTGGCGGTCACGGTCGATTCGTAGCGCGGCTTGAAGCCATCGAGAATATGCGAGCAGGCCTGGGTGTGGTCGCCCTCAGTGGCGTAAAGGTCCTTGATGCCGAGCGGAATGCCTTCCAGCGCACCGGCTTCGCCCTTTGCGAGGCGCGCATCCGATGCCTTGGCCATGGCGCGGGCCTTGTCATGGGTCACCGAGACATAGGCATTCAGCGCACCATTTCCCGCATCGATGGCGGTCAGATAGGCTTCCGTCAGCTCGCTGGCGGTGATGTCCTTGGCCTTCAGTCTGTCGCGGGCTTTGGCAATGGTGAGCGCGGTCAGGTCGGTCATTTGGCGGTCTCTGGTTTTGGTTTTCGCAGTCGGATCGGTGAAGCGCCTGAGCGCTTCGTCATTCGACGACCTTGGGCACCTGGAAGAAATGGTCCTCGGTGGAAGGCGCGTTGGCGACAATGTCATCGGCCTTGGCGCCGTCGGTCACACGATCTTCGCGCTTCTTCATCTCCATCGGGATGACCGAGGTCATCGGCTCGACGCCGTCGACCTTCACCTCGTCCAGCTGCTCGACAAAGCCGAGAATGGAATTCAGTTCACCCATCATGCGGGAGGCATCCTCCTCGCTGACGGCAATGCGGGCGAGATGCGCAACGCGCTTCACGGTGGCAAGATCGACGGACATGGATGCTCCGCTTCGGATGAGGACCGGACAGGCCGCGCGCGGCGCAGCCCCTTGATCAATGGGCTATATCGCCCCCATTGCCGCAGTGCAACGGGCAATGGCAGGCTGCAGGTGTCACCGGAAATCAGAGCGTGATTGTTTCACCGACCTTCGGTGTCTTTACCTCGGTCTTGGAGCCTTCCATCGCAGCGATGAACTTCGAGGCGTCCTTGTCGATGATCGGGAAAGAGCCGAAATGGCAGGGAATGACTGTCTCGAACTTGAAGAAGCGCTGGCAGGCAAGCGCGGCCACTGCGCCGCCCATGGTGAAGCGGTCGCCGATCGGCACAAGGCCGATGTCAGGCTGGTGCAACTCGTTGATCAGCGCCATGTCGCCGAAAATGTCGGTATCGCCCATGTGGTAGAGGCTCTTTTCGCCCGGCGCATGCAGGACGAGGCCGAGCGGATTGCCGAGATAGAGATTGTTGCCATCGCCTGTCTGGTGCGAGGAGGAATGCTGCGCATGGACGAACGTGGTGGTGAAGCCACCGCAATCAACCGTGCCGCCCTGGTTGCCGGGATTGAGCTTTGAGCCATCGACGCCCTGGCCCGCCAGATACATGGCAAGCTCGAAATTTGCGACAAGTTGCGCACCGGTTGCCTTGCAGATATCGACCGCATTGCCGATGTGGTCGTCATGGCCGTGCGTCAGCAGCACATGGGTGGCGCCTTCGGCTGCCTCCTTCCACCCCTTGCCCCAGGAAGGGTTGCCCTCCAGAAACGGGTCAAGCAGGATTTTCGCCCCTGCCATTCCCACGCAAAAGGCCGAATGGCCGAACCAGGTCAGTTTCATGGATGTCTCCCGTTGATCTGCTGCTGCTCTCGCAATCTGATTGGCTCCAAGATAGAAGCGGCATCACGATTGTCAAAAGCAAAGGCATCTTGGCGTGGGCGTGATCACCATCGAGGAACTGTCGGGTCGCCTGCTCCCCGGACAAGTGGTCGCCGGGCTGGACCTTGGAACCAAGACCATCGGCCTTGCCCTGTCGGACCGCTCGCTGGCCTTTGCCAATCCGCGCCCCGTGATCCTGCGCAAGAAGTTCACACTGGATGCCCAGGTGCTGCTCGCGTCCGTCAAGACCGAACCTCTGGCGGCCTTCGTCATCGGCCTGCCGGTCAACATGGACGGATCAGATGGACCGCGCGTTCAGGCGACGCGCGCCTTCGTGCGCAACATGGTAACGCTGACAGATATCCCGTTTGTCTACTGGGATGAGCGTCTGTCAACGGTGGCAGCAGAGCGCGTGCTGATCGAGATGGATGTGTCGCGCAAGAAGCGGGAAACCCGCATTGATTCGGCCGCCGCCTGCTTCATCCTGCAAGGCGCGCTCGACCGGCTGCACGCCCTGTCTGGCAGCTGATCCCTTATTCCGCAGGATAGACCGGCAGGGCATTGCCCGTTTCGGATGACACTTCGGTGCCGCGCTCGCGCCGGGCAACCCACCAGGCCTTGATCTGCTTGCGGCGGCGGAAGGCATAGATCGACAGGATCAGCGCCGTATCAATGGCAATGGTCTTGACGAGAAGCGGCGGGATGGTCTCCGGCGACACACCGAGGATCTGGCCATAGAGTTCGAACACCGCATCATGGAACACGCGCGACAGGTAGATCGAACCGAAATTGATGTCGTTGTAGGAGAAATAGTACCAGCCACCCATCAGGATGAGCGGCAGGGCCCAGAAGATGATCAGCCAGCGCATCAGTTTTCCTCCCGGCGGGTGCCCGGCATGTCGGCTTCGGGCCGGCCGGAAATTCGTGACAGCATGGCATTGTGGGCAGCGCCCAGCGCCATACGATTGGCAAGCAGCGCTGCCTCGTTGACCTTGACGGTCAGTTCGATGGCGCGGCGTTCGCCATGGGCGGCGTTTGCCGTGACAAGAAGACCCACGACGGTTACGAACGGAATGAGCGCGGCTTCAAGGCCGCCCTCACCCGCCAGAACCAGCAGGCTGGCCGCCATGGACAGGATGCCGGCGGCAGTTGCTGCGCGCAGCGCCCAATCCACATCGCCCGGCGCATCGCCATTGTCGAAGATCACCGTGACGAATGCCCACAGAAAGGCCGCCGCCGTCAGTCCATAGGCCAGCGCCAGAAGTGCGCCGGAACGGGTCAGGACAGACAGTCCGTCAAGGCCTGCCCCGGCACCCGCCATCCACTCTGCCCCCGCCTCGCTGGCAGCGACAAATGCCAGCACAGTGAAGGCACAAAGCCAGAAAAAGCTGGTGACAAAGGTCAGAAGGCGCGGCATGGGTTCTCCAAGGGTTCGGTTAACAAACTGGAACCTTCCCCGGCAAAGGGCAATGGAAACCATTTGTTAAGGTTAACGGGCTGTGAACAAGCGGGAGCCTCCAAATCACCGCCGGACATCGTCCGCCCCCCTTGCCTCTGGCTCAAGGCGCACCGCATAAGGGGCGATGGCGATCATCTTCGAAAGCATCCTTCCCATCTTCCTGGTCATCACCGCCGGTGCCCTGCTGAGGCGCGCGCCGCTGATCAGCGAGGAAGGCTGGAAAGGCCTTGACCAGCTCGGCTTCTGGTTCCTCTACCCTGCCCTGCTGTTTGCCGCGATCTACGAGGCTGATTTCTCGGGACTTGCGGTCGGGCCGATGCTGTTTGCCCTGATGGGCGCGGTCTTCGCCTTCGGGGCGCTGATGCTGGCAGCATGGCCGGTTATGAGAACCACGGGACTGGTGCGCCATTCGCAGTTCTCGACCGTCTACCAGACGACATTGCGCTGGAACGGCTTCATGGCACTCGCCATTGCGCAGAAGATGTTTCCGCCGGAAGGCGCTGCCGTGGTGGCGCTTTCCATGGCAGCCATTGTCATCCCTATGAACATCGCTTCGGTTTTCGTGGTGACACGCTTTGCCGATGCATCCGCCAATTGGGGCACGATCCTCAAGCGCATGGCAACCAATCCACTGATCCTGGCTGCACTTGCAGGCCTTGCCGCCCGGCATCTGCCCTTCGGCATCTACGAGCCGCTGACGGTGGCGCTGGACCTTGTGGCGCGCGCCGCGCTTGGCATGGGGCTGGTGGCCATTGGTGCAGGATTGCGCCCTGCCGACATGGCAAGCCGCGATGCAGCACTGTGGATCCCGGTCATCCTGAAGCTGCTGGCCTTCCCCGCCGTTCTGGTGGGAGCCGGAATGTTGGTGGGCGTCACAGGCGAAGGCCTTGTCTATCTCGCGCTGTGCGGATCGGTGCCGACCGCGATGAACGGCTATGTGCTGGCGCGGCAGATGGGCGGCGACGCGCCGCTTTATGCAGCCACAGTCACGCTGCAGACGGTGCTGTCGTTCCTCACGATCCCGCTGGTGCTGGTCGTCGCGCGTCAGCTGGCTTCGGGATAAAGCGTATCCACGATCAGCCCGGCATCATGGCGCGCGTCCAGCATGCCGTAGGTGCCGCGCCACTGACCGCCAAGGCGCGTCTCGATGAAGGCATCGGCAATTCGCCCTGCCCCAATACGGTTCAGCTCGGCAGCGGCGGCCGCCAGTGCCAGCTGCTCGGTCAGGATGCGCGCCGAACCCTCATCATTGACAGCAACCTGGGCCGCCGCGCGCAACACATCCATGGTGCCGCGCGAAGCGGGTCCCAGATCGGTGGCGATCATCGACAGCACGGTTTCCATCTGACCGGGCGAGCGCTTCAGAACCCGCAGCAGGTCGAGCGCCATGACATTGCCGGAGCCTTCCCAAATGGCGTTGACCGGTGCCTCGCGATAGTAGCGCGCCAGATTGCCATCCTCGACATAGCCATTGCCGCCCAAGCACTCCATCGTTTCGTAGATCATCGGCGGAGCCATCTTGCAGACCCAGTACTTGATGACCGGCGTCATGACGCGGCTATAGGCAGCGGAGGCATCGTCGGTGCCGGCCTCGTCAAAGGCGCGCGCCAGCCGCATGGAGAGCGCGGCTGCTGCAGCGGTATCCAGCGCAAGATCAGCCAGCACGCGCGTCATCAGCGGCTGCCGGGCGAGCGGCTTGCCGAAAACGGAGCGGC
>JBGSQC010000226.1:0-4298 GCA_041738295.1 Zhengella sp.
GCGCCTCGATGCGGCGCACGCCCGAAGCGACCGCATTTTCTGCCAGCACCCGCACCAACCCGATGTCACCGGTCGCACGCACATGGGTGCCGCCGCACAATTCCACCGAATAGGGTTTGCCGGCTTTCGCGCCACTTTCCGCGGTACCCATGGCCACGACGCGAACCTCGTCGCCATATTTCTCGCCGAACAGCGCCATGGCGCCTTCTGCAATGGCATCGTCCACCGCCATCAGGCGCGTCGTCACCGGCGCGTTCTGCACAATGATCGAGTTGGCGATCGCCTCGATTTCATCCAGCTCTTCGGCACTGATCGGCTTGGGATGCGAGAAGTCAAAGCGCAGCCTGTCGGGCGCCACCAGCGAGCCCTTCTGTGCCACATGGGTGCCCAGCACTTCGCGCAAAGCCTCATGCACCAGATGGGTTGCCGAATGGTTGGAGCGCAGCCGCGTGCGGCGCGCATGGTCAACCGCCAGTTCCACCGCCGCCCCGGTTTTCGCCGTGCCGTCGCGCACCACGCCGGAATGGACAAACAGGCCGTCAGCCTTCTTCTGCGTGGACGTGACATCCATCACGAAGCCTTCCCCGGCAATCGTGCCGGTGTCGCCCATCTAGCCACCCGACTCGCCATAGAAAGGCGTCTGGTTGACGACGACCGAAACCGTTTCGCCAGCCTTGGCTTCCGCCACTTCCTTGCCACCGGCCACCAGCGCGCGGATCACGCCCTCGGCCTTCTCCGTGTCGTAGCCGAGGAACTCGGTCGCGCCATGGGTCTCCTTGAGGGCAAACCAGATCGTCTCGGTCGCCGCCTCGCCGGAGCCTGCCCAATTGGCGCGCGCCTCGGCCTTCTGGCGCTGCATGGCCGTGTTGAACCCATCGGTATCAACCGCAATGCCGCGCTGGCGCAGCGCATCCTGCGTCAGGTCGAGGGGGAATCCATAGGTGTCATAGAGCTTGAACGCGGTCTCGCCATCCAGCCGCCCGCCTTCGGAAAGATCGGTCGTCGCCTCGTCGAGCAGCGTAAGGCCGCGCGCCAACGTCTTGCGGAAGCGGGTTTCCTCCAGCTTCAGCGTTTCGGTGATCAGCGACTGACCGCGCACCAGCTCCGGATAGGCCTGGCCCATTTCGCGCACCAGCGCCGGCACCAGACGCCACATCAACGGATCGGCAGCACCCAGCAGCTGCGCATGGCGCATGGCGCGGCGCATGATGCGGCGCAGCACATAGCCACGGCCTTCGTTGGACGGCAGCACGCCATCGGCAATCAGGAAGGACGAGGCACGCAGATGGTCGGCAATGACGCGGTGGCTCGCCCGGTTCTTGCCTTCGGCAGGCACGCCAGTCGCTTCCACGGAAGCGCGGATCAGAGCCTTGAACAGGTCGATGTCGTAATTGTCATGCTCGCCCTGCATAACGGCGGCAATACGCTCCAGCCCCATGCCGGTGTCGATGGACGGGCGCGGGAGAGAAATGCGCTCGTCCTTCGTCACCTGCTCATATTGCATGAACACGAGGTTCCAGATCTCGATGAAGCGGTCGCCATCCTCGTCCGGGCTGCCGGGAGGGCCGCCGGGGATTGTGTCGCCATGATCAAAGAAGATTTCCGAGCACGGGCCGCAGGGACCGGTGTCCCCCATCGCCCAGAAATTGTCCGATGTCGGAATGCGGATGATGCGGTCATCGCCAAGCCCGGCGATCTTCTTCCAGAGCGCCGCCGCCTCGTCATCGGTGTGATAGACGGTGACCAGCAATTTGTCCTTCGGCAGGCCGAACTCGCTGGTGATCAGCGTCCAGGCGTGAAAGATCGCCTCTTCCTTGAAATAATCGCCGAACGAGAAATTGCCGAGCATTTCAAAGAAAGTGTGATGGCGCGCGGTGTAGCCCACATTGTCGAGGTCATTGTGCTTGCCGCCGGCGCGCACGCATTTCTGCGAGGTGGCTGCCCGGCTGTAGGGCCGCTTTTCAAGGCCGGTGAAAACATTCTTGAACTGCACCATGCCGGCATTGGTGAACATCAGCGTCGGATCATTGCGCGGCACCAGCGGGCTTGAATCAACCTCCTGGTGACCGTTGCGGGAAAAGTAGTCGAGGAAGGCCGACCGGATTTCGTTGACGCCGCTCATGAAAGCACTCTTGTCTGGCAAAGACCCTGCAGGGGCCAAATGCCCCGCTGGATGCGGGGCGGGGAACGAAGCCTTTTAGCCGCCCTGCCCCAAGCTGTCCAGAATGCCTTGGTCCTGCCGGACCGCAATCAGGCAGCAGCCGGACCTGTCCCCTCGCGTCGTGAAAAAGGCCGCCGGTCCCTTTCGGAAACCGGCGGCCCTTCAAGCTTCAACAGGCAGGATCATCACATCTCGGCGGCTTCCGGACCATCCTCGGAGAAGGAATTGTCGGTCTCCAGGAACTTCTCGGCAATGAGGCCGGCATTCTGGCGCAGCGTCAGCTCGATCTCGTCGGCAATCGCCTTGTTGTCGCGCAGAAACTGCTTGGCATTCTCGCGGCCCTGACCCAGGCGCTGCGAATTGTAGGAGAACCAGGCGCCCGACTTCTCAACGACGCCAGCCTTGACGCCAAGATCCACCAGCTCGCCGGTCTTGGAAACGCCTTCGCCATACATGATGTCAAACTCGACCTGCTTGAAGGGCGGTGCCATCTTGTTCTTGACCACCTTGACGCGGGTCTGGTTGCCGACAACCTCCTCGCGGTCCTTGACGGAACCGATGCGGCGGATGTCGAGACGCACCGAGGCGTAGAACTTCAGCGCATTGCCGCCGGTCGTCGTTTCGGGGGAGCCGAACATCACGCCGATCTTCATGCGGATCTGGTTGATGAAGATGACCATCGTGTTGGAGCGCGAGATCGAGGCTGTCAGCTTGCGCAGCGCCTGGCTCATCAGGCGGGCCTGCAGGCCGGGCAGCGAATCGCCCATCTCGCCTTCGATTTCAGGGCGCGGCGTCAGCGCCGCAACCGAATCGATGACCAGCACGTCGACCGCGCCGGAGCGCACCAGCGTGTCGGCAATTTCCAGCGCCTGCTCGCCGGTATCGGGCTGCGAGATCAGCAGGTCCTGAAGCTCGACGCCAAGCTTGCGGGCATAGACCGGGTCCAGCGCATGCTCGGCATCAACGAAGGCGCAGATGCCGCCGCTTTTCTGGGCTTCCGCAATGGTCTGCAGCGCCATGGTGGTCTTGCCGGAGCTTTCCGGTCCGAAAATCTCGATGATGCGTCCGCGCGGCAGGCCGCCAATGCCAAGTGCAATGTCCAGCCCGAGCGAGCCGGTCGAAACCGTTTCGATCTCCACCACCTGCTCATTGGCCCCGAGCCGCATGATCGAGCCCTTGCCGAAGGCGCGTTCGATCTGCGACAGCGCCGCATCAAGAGCCTTTGTTTTGTCCACTGATTTTTCCTCGACAAGCCGCAACGAGTTCTGGGCCATGATACATCACCTTTTTGCCTGCGTGTAACTCTTGGCACCGCAATGCCTGTGAATTATGTACCGCATTTGTTCTCATATTTCAATACCGTCAAACCATTGAAATAATTGGATTGATGAATTTTGTTCCGCGATTGTTCCAGTTTCTCCCCTGCGGATGTATCCACTGTCCATGATGCTGCCATTTCCGCGCCCTCACCGTCGCCAACCTTGCCGGAGGATCGAATCGTTGAAGGTGTGGCGCGTCACCTGCTGCTCGGCTAGAACCGGGGTATGACAGACACTTTGACCACTATGCTTTTTGCCATGGGTGGCGCCCATCCCGACAGGCGTGGCCGGATGAGCGGCACCTATGTTCCGGGCGCTTCCAACCCCGGGGTGATGGACGAAACGGTCGGCGGCGGCGTGTTCAATGCGGCGCGTACAGCCGCCCGCTCCGGCCTTGCCGTTCGCCTCTTGTCGGCGCGTGGGGGCGATTCCGGCGCGTCGCTTGTCGAGGCGGCCATTGCCGAGGCCGGCATTGATGATCTTTCCGGCGTCTTTCTTGACCGGCGCACGCCGAGCTACACGTCCTTTCTGGACAGGAGCGGTGAACAGATTGCCGGCTTTGCCGACATGGCGCTTTACGAGATCGCCTTCGCGCGCCTGCTCCGGCGCAAATCGGTGCGCACCGCGCTGGAAGGCGCCGATGCCGTGCTCACGGATGCCAATCCGTCGCGGGAAGCCCTCGAGGCACTCGCCGCTGCAACGCCCGACAAGCCGCTCTTTGCCATTGCGGTTTCGCCTGCCAAGGTGGTGCGGCTGGGGGGCCTCCTGCCCCGGCTTTCCTGCCTGTTCATGAACAAGGCCGAAGCCGTCGCGCTGGC
>JBGSQC010000260.1:0-3529 GCA_041738295.1 Zhengella sp.
CGCGCGCAACGGCTGCCAAGATCGCAGCCGAATAAGGATCAGGGAGAGAACCATGAGCAAGAACCAGACCCCTTTGTGGGAAGTCTTCATCCGCCCGCGCAACGGGCTTGCCCACAAGCATTGCGGCTCGGTGCATGCCGCCGATGAAACCATGGCGCTGCAGGCGGCGCGTGACGTCTACACGCGGCGCGGCGAGGGCATCTCGATCTGGGTGGTGCCGTCTGCGGCGATCATCGCCTCGGACCCGACGCAGAAGGACGAGAACTTCGAGCCGACCGCCTCCAAGATCTACCGTCACCCGACCTTCTACGAGATCCCGGAAGAAGTGGGGCACATGTGATGAGCGTGACCCCGGCACAGCATTTCGAATTCCTGATGCGCCTTGCCGATGATCATCTGATCCTCGGCCACCGCCTGTCGGAGTGGTGCGGTCATGCGCCAATCCTCGAAGAGGACCTCGCCATGCCCAACATGGCGCTGGACCTGATCGGCCAGGCACGCTCGATCTACAGCCATGCCGCCGAGATCGAGGGCAAGGGACGCTCGGAGGACGACCTTGCCTTCGTCCGCCGCGAGCGGGACTACCGCAACTGCCTGATGGTGGAGCGGCCGAACGGCGACTTTGCCCACACCATGTTGAAGCAGCTCTATTTCGCCGCCTACATGGAGCCGTTCTGGAAAGCCTGCCTGAGCTCGACCGACGCGACGCTGGCAGCCATTGCCGCCAAGGCGATCAAGGAAGTGGCCTATCACATCCGCCACAGCGGCGAATGGGTGATCCGCCTTGGCGATGGCACGGAAGAAAGTGCATCGCGCATGGCGGCAGCAGTCGACGCGCTGCATGGCTATACGCATGAACTGTTCGAGACCGATGCGCTGACGGATGCCGTTGCCGCCGCCGGCATTGCGCCGAGCCCGGCCACGCTGAAGCGCGAGTTCCTGTACATTCTGGGACCGATCTTTGCAGAAGCGGGCCTTGAAATCCCCGGCGACGCGATTGCGCCGCGCGGCGGGCGCAAGGGCATCCATGGCGAGGAAATGGGCCATCTTCTGGCGGAACTGCAATACATGCAGCGCAGCTACCCCGGAGCGCAGTGGTGACCACACAAGCGCGGGCATGGGAGGTTGCGGCATCGGTTCCCGATCCGGAAGTGCCCTGCGTGACGCTGGCCGATCTCGGCATCCTGCGCTCAGTGGACATCGCCGAAGATGGCGTGGCGGTGGCCAAGGTGACGCCCACCTATTCGGGCTGCCCGGCAACGCTTGCCATCGAGTTCGCTGTCGAGGCAGCGCTGCGTGAGGCGGGCTTTGAGCCACGCATCGAGCGGGTGCTGTCGCCGGCCTGGACCACCGACTGGATCACGCAAGAGGGCAGGGCGAAGCTGAAGGATTATGGCATCGCCCCGCCGAAGAAGGCGTCCAATTCCATTCGCGCCCTGTTCGGCGAAGAACAAGTGAACTGCCCGCGCTGCAATTCCGGCGACACCGAACGCATTTCCGAATTCGGCTCCACGCCCTGCAAAGCGCATTGGCGCTGCAAGGCCTGCCGCGAGCCGTTTGACTATTTCAAATGCATCTGAGGACACAACCATGAGCCGCTTCCATGATTTGACCATCGCGCGCATTGACCGCGAAAACCCGGATGCCGTGGCAATCGCCTTCGACATTCCGGCCAGCCTCAAATCCGCCTTTGCCTTCAAGCCCGGTCAATACCTGACGCTGGCCGCCGATGTGAACGGCGAAGAGCTGCGCCGCTCCTATTCCATTTGCTCCGGCCCGGATGAGGCGCAGCTGCGCGTCGGCGTGCGCAGTGTGGAAGATGGCCGCTTCACGGGCTATGTGATGGGACAGCTTTCGGCTGGCGACACG
The DNA here is from genome assembly GCA_041738295.1 of Zhengella sp. Lineage (GTDB taxonomy): Bacteria > Pseudomonadota > Alphaproteobacteria > Rhizobiales > Rhizobiaceae > Zhengella. The sequence goes on from JBGSQC010000260.1 coordinate 1,870, forward strand.
ATCCGCGTGATGGAGCCGCAGGGCCGCTTCACGCCGGAAATCGGCGGCGCGCATGATTATCTGCTGGTTGCCGCCGGATCGGGCATCACGCCCATGCTGTCGATTGCCAAGACGGTGCTGGCCCATGAGCCCGACAGCACCATCACGCTGGTCTATGGCAACCGCGAGACCGGAACGATCATGTTCCTGGAAGAGATCGAGGACCTGAAGGACCGTTATCTCGGCCGTTTCTCGCTCATCCATGTGCTGTCGCGCGAAAGCCAGGACATTGACGCGCTGAACGGGCGCATTGATGGCGCGCGCATCCGGCTTTTTGCCGAACACGGCATGATCGACGCCACAGGCCATGACCTCGCCTTTCTCTGCGGACCGGGCGAGATGATCGACGCAGTGGCGGGCGAATTGAAGGCGCTCGGCATGGCCGAAGGGCGCATCCGCTTTGAGCGCTTCACGCTGGATGGCGAGGCGCCGAAGGCGCGGCCGGTGTCGGATGCTGCCCGCAAGGCTGCCGAAAAGGGCGTGGCAGTGGAAGTGATCCATGATGGCGTGCGCAAGGCTTTCACCGTGACCGAGCCGGAACAGAGCGTGCTGGATGCCGCCCACAAGGCCGGCTATGAGCTGCCCTGGTCGTGCTCCAACGGCATGTGCTGCACCTGCCGCTGCAAGGTGGTGGAAGGCACGTCCGAAATGGCGGTCAACTATTCGCTGGAGCCTTGGGAAGTGGAGGCCGGCTTCACGCTCGCCTGCCAGACTCGCCCGACCTCGGAAAAGCTGGTGCTGGATTTCGACGCGGTTTGACGGGTTGGTGGGTGTCTGGGTCGGATGCCGTTTGCAATCGAACCCCCCTCTGCCCTGCCGGGCATCTCCCCCACAAGGGGGGAGATCAGCTTGCATGCACGCTTCGTCAAACTGACACTGAAAGTTGTTTGCAAGACAGTTGTCATTGGCCAATCTCCTCCTTGTGGGGGAGATGCCCGGCAGGGCAGAGGGGGGTGCCTCCGATATGAACAAGTCATTCAAAACATGTGCCTCGCCATTGATTTGCGCATGAGCCCGCTTGCGGGCGCAGGCGAAGCGGCCCAAAAGGAAAACTTGATGCCGCCCGTGGCGGTTTGCCGGACGGGTTGCGCATGCTGGAAATCCTCACCATCACGGGGCCGATTTACCTCGTCATCCTGATCGGCTTCCTGACCGTGAAGCTGAAGCTGTTTGCCGCTACCGACATGCGGCTCATCGGCAGGTTCGTGCTCTATCTCTCGCTGCCGGCGTTGTTGTTCAAGGCGCTGTCGACGCGCTCCTTTTCGGAAATTTTCCTGCCCGGCTACATGCTGGCCTATCTTATCGGCTCGCTCCTCATGGTGGCGGTGGGCTATGGCCTGTCGCGCGCAGCACTCGGCCAGAAGCCCGCGACGGCGGCCATGTCGACCATGGGCATGGCGTGTCCCAATTCCGGCTTTGTCGGCTATCCGATTGCGCTTCTGGCCTGGCCGGATTTTGCCGGCATTGGCCTTGGCCTCAACATGCTGGTCGAAAACATCTTCATCATTCCGCTCTTGCTGGCGCTCGCCGAAAGCGGCAGCCGCGGCGGCGATCCGTGGCAGCGCGTGGTGGGCCAGGTGCTGGGGCGGCTTGTCACCAATCCGCTGATCCTGGCGCTGGC
>JBGSQC010000287.1:0-10393 GCA_041738295.1 Zhengella sp.
ACAGACCGCATTCATCGCTCGGCAATCTCACGCCCAGCGAGTTCGCCATGAAAATGGCATTGCAAAAGCAGGCCGCATGAGGCCAGAAATGAACCAACGGACTCCGCGCAAAAGCGGATGAAACTCGGGTCTCAGGTCACTTTCGACATGCGTGGTGTCCGGTTCGTCGGAGCGAGCGTGATAAATTGCCGTTTTCACGAAGGCGATGTTGCTTTCTCGGCTGGTCGGTTTTGCCGTTTATTTCTTGGTAACCAGTTTGTCCCGAACACTGTTTGGAAACCACGAAAACTAGAAGACCTAGCAGTTATTCTTGCACAAACCTTTGATGTTAAGTCAGGGATGGATCTTGCTGAAGCAAACCTGAGGAGTGCTAAACTCAGGGGGGTGGACTTTAGCGGTGCAAACCTAACAGGGGCGGTACTTATAGATGCAAACCTAATGGGGGCAAACCTTACCGGGGCGAACCTCAAAGGAGCAGACCTCAGGGGGGCGAACCTCACAGGTGCTAAACTCATGGTGGCTAAACTCGTAGAGGCGAACGTCAATGGGGCGAATTTATATGCGGCCGACCTTAGCGGGGCAAATCTCAGGCTAGTAGCCCTATTCGAGGCAAATCTTAGGGGAGCTAAACTTAAGCAAGCGAAGCTTTGGGAGGCAGACCTTAGGAAGGCTGACCTTAGAAGTGCCGATCTTTATGAGGGGGACCTAAAGTGGGCGGATCTAACATGGGCGGACCTCAGCGGGGCAAATCTTACAGGTGCGAACCTCACAGGTGCTGAACTCATGGAAGCGATGCTCTGGGCGACGAATTTCACAACAACCAAACTTATTGAGGCGAACCTCAGGGGCGCTGATCTCCGGTGGGCAGACTTGACAAGCGCAGACCTCGAAAGAGCAATCATCACTGACGCATATTACCCTGGAAGTGCCCTTGGCTTAAGTCACTCGCGAAATCTTGACAAAGCCGAACTGCCCGAAGGCTGGGTCGTCACCTGGAACGAGACCAAAGAATGCTGGGACATCATGACGCCGGAAGGGCCCTATGTGGACCCGCGCGAGCGCGAGCGGGAATGAAGTTCTGAACGGTCATGAGATGTTCCGCATCGAAATAGGTCAAATTTGCCGACACAAATTGCGAAACGGGGCATCAATCCAGCAAGAAAACTGCCCGGGGAAACCTTGCTAACTGGCCGAGAAATCGAGGAAGTCATCCACGAATTTTGCCATGAGTTCCGGGCGCGATTTGGCACCGGACTTGCGGAAGATGGCATGGAGATGCGCCTTGATCGTTCCTTCGCAGCTGTTGCGCAGTGCCGCGATCTCTGCGATCCGCAGCCCCTTGAGGGTGAGCAGGGTCACTTCGGCCTCGGCGGGAGACAGGTGCCAATCGGCAAACCGGCGTTCCACCAGCCCGGAAAAATCACTGCGGAGGGACAAAGCTTTCTGTTCGGCCTGCCGCAACGCCGCCCGGTGCTCCAGCAGGTGCCTGGCGGACAGAGCAAAAGCTATGAAAAGCAGGATCGTGCCGATGATCTCGGCTGCCAGGTGAAAACCACCATAGTGATGCGCCGGATCTTCGATGACGAAATTGGCATGGAGTTCATAGGCCACGTCGATGGTCAGGATGGTTCCGCACACGAACTGGATTACTGTCAGGATCAGTCGCCCATCCAGACTATATCCTGCATTCATCGACAATCTGCCGCTTCTCCCGGCGGGAGCGGTGCTGTCTGGAAGTCCAGGATGAGAAAAATCAACCAATGCGCGTATGTCTTTCGTCATATTCCTGCCATCTTTAGTCTAGGCGCCTTGACAGAGTTTGTCAAAACTGTGGCAGCACCGTTGCTACAGGGCCGGTTTGGACTTACGTTTCCAAGCGCTTGCTGATGGGGGGATCGGGCAGGCCGCGGACCGTCTCGACCGCACTGCAGCCATGGAGGAGTTTGGCTGGTTTGCGGCACAGGTGCAGGGTTTTTTGAACGAGCCCGATCACCAACCGGTTGCCCGGCAGCCTTGCCTTCCAGAACAGGTGGTCATTCCGCTTCGCGTCCATTCCGGGCGTGGACCGGCATGGCGGACATCGTGCAAATGGGGAGGACAGTTCACATGACCAAGAGATTTATGACCATCGGTGCCTATCTGGCGACCGTTGCTATCACAGCCTTCGTGGGGGTCGCTTCAGCCAGCGACGACGACAAGAAGTCGGTCAACGAGCGATATCTGGAGGATCTGCGCGACGGCAAGATTCACATCGAGGGCGACCATGCCGCAGTCAATGAGCTGATCCTCAAGCGCAATATTCCCATTCCCTACAGCTACATCGCGCAGTTGATGGTAAGCCCGAACGCTTTCGGTTCAGGCCCGGCCTGCGTGGTTTGCCATTCGTCGGCGGATCCCAAAACCAGTTACCGGGGCCTGGACCTTTCCTCATGCGACGGCATCAAGGCGGGGTCGACCGAAGAGCCCGCACGCGCCATTCTGACGCCCGGCAAGGACCCGAAACGAGAAATCCTTGGACGCCGCCTGCGCAACAACCGGATGCCACTGGGTATCGGCTTTAATGTCGATCATGGCAGCGATGCCATCAAGGCCGTGGAAGACTGGATCGCCAAGGGTGCCGAAAACACCGAGCATTTCCAGAAGAACATCCTGCCGCTTTTCAACACCGCAAACACGTTTGGCCCCGATACGCCTGCCTGCGCTGAATGCCACATGTCGACCGAAGAGCCGCCGAGCTTTCACGAACTGAACATGACCACCTATGAAGGCATCATGCTTGGGGCGGATTCGGTGGCCAAGGGTGTCGACAAGGCCACCAAGGTCATCATTCCGGGTCATCCTGAGCAGAGCGGCGTGTTCCAGCATCTGGTCGAAGACCGCATGCCTCCCGGCATTGATCCGTCGGAAAATCGCGATCATCCGAACACGCAGATCTTCTTTGCGTGGGTCAAGCAAGGCGCACAATGCCGCTGAGCCTCACTCGGCGCAGTTTTCTGCAAGCCTCCTGCGCCGGCCTGTTGATCAGGCCGGCGATGGGCCAGGCGCGGGCCGCCGAGCCACTGGTGCATCGCCACCTCTGGCGCACTGACAACAGCCGGATCGGACCGGTCAGCGAAGCGGCGGGACGATTATTCTATGCAGGGGACCGGACTCTTGGTGCCCTTCCGTCTTCGGGCGGTGAGCCGCTGTGGAGCCATCGTCACGGATTTGACAGCCCTGCGGTGTTCCGGCCGCGGCTTGTCTCCACGATGCTGGTAACGGGTGGCAAATCCTGGCTTGCTGCCCATGATCAGGCCAGCGGCGCAGAAGTCTGGCGATACATGGCGCGGATCCAGATCGGTGTGCCGCTCGTGGAAGACGATGCCCTGTTTTTCGGCGACGGAAACGAGATTGTTTGCCTTGATACGGCGACCGGCGTCGAGCGCTGGCGTTTCGCCGGAGTTGCGGACACTCTTGCCGTCTATGCGCCGGCAGCAACCGGGGATACGGTATTTGCGGGTCCGGGCGACGGGCATCTCTATGCACTGGACCGGGCGACCGGGGCCTTGCGGTGGGCCAAGGATATCAGCCGGGATTGGCAGTATTTGCGGCAGATCACAGTTGCTGACGGTATTCTGGTTGCCGGCACCTACAAGGAATTCCTTGCCGGGATCGCCATAGAGGATGGCCGCAAACTGTGGAGCTTCAACGCCGGAAACTTCATCAATTCCCAGCACGTGGCGGGCGGGGCTGCCCATCTCTGGTCCCCGACAGGTTGGGTCTATTCGATCAGCCTGGCCAGCGGGAAGGTGCGCTGGCGTCATCAGACGACTGACTACGGGGAAAAGGCAGGAAACTGGGCCTCGGTTCTTGCCGAAATCTCCTCGCGTGAAGGCAGGCTGCATGTGCTGTCGATGGACAACATCCTGCATGTGCTGGACATGGCCAATGGCAGCGAGTTGTCGGCCAGGCCGGTTCCCGGGCGCATCCGCCATGCGGTTCTGCCGTTGGCGGACGGCAGCGGCTATGCATTTCCCACGGTGGATGCTGAAGTCCTCCTGACAGGGACAGCCTGATCTTCTGGATGTCAGTTTCGCAGCTTTTTGACTTCTCAGCTTCTCCGACTGGTCAAAATCGGCTGACGTCTCAGGATTTCGGTCTCTCGGAGCCAAAATTTCCGCACCGCAATAGGTCAACATTGTTGACATAAATTGCAAAACGGGGCATCAATCCTGCAAGAAAATTGCCCGGGGAAACGGCCATGGACACCAAGGAACGCTTTGCCTCCCGCGAAGCCCGCATGAAAGCATCTGAAATCCGCGAGTTGCTGAAGCTGCTCGACCAGCCTGACATCATCTCGTTTGCCGGTGGCATTCCCGATGCCAAGCTGTTTCCGGCCGAGGCCTTCAAGGATGCCTATGGCACGGTGCTGGACGGCATGACACAGGCGGCCTCGCTGCAATATTCGCCATCCGAGGGCCACAAGGGCCTGCGCGAATGGCTGGTGGGCGAGATGGCCAAGATCGGCGTGCCGTGCTCCATCGACAACATCGTCATCACGTCGGGCTCGCAGCAGGCGCTGGACTATCTCGGCAAGCTCTATCTGTCGCCATCCGACACAGCGCTGGTGACCTGGCCGACTTATCTCGGCGCGCTGCAGGCCTTCAACGCCTATGAGCCGAATTTCGACCGCCTGCAGCCGATGGGCAATCGCACGGCGGCCGAATACAAGGCGCAGGCGGCGGAGAAGGGCGGGCAGGTGAAGTTTGCCTACATGTCGGTCGATTTCGCCAACCCCACCGGTGAGACCATGACGCTGGCGCAGCGCGAGCGCGTGCTGGATCTGGCCGACGAGTTGGACATCGCGGTGATCGAGGACGGCGCCTACCAGTCGCTGCGCTATGATGGCGAGGCGATCCCGCCGGTGCTGGCGCTGGAAATCGCGCGCAAGGGCGACATCGACAAGTGCCGCACCATCTATTGCGGGTCCTTCTCCAAGACGCTGGCGCCGGGCCTTCGCATCGGCTGGGCCTGCGCGGCGCGCGATGTGATTTCCAAGATCGTCATCCTGAAGCAGGCGGGCGATCTGCACACCTCGACCATCAACCAGATGGTGATGGACCATGTGGCGCGCACCGGCTTTGACGCGCAGGTGGAGAAGGTGCGCGCGACTTATTCCGCGCGCCGTGATCATCTCTTGAAGGCGCTCAAGCGCGAAATGCCGGACGGCGTGAGCTGGACCGAGCCGGAAGGCGGCATGTTCATCTGGGTCACGCTGCCGGAAGGAATGGATGGCGCAACGCTGCTGGCGAAATCCATCGAGACGGCGCGTGTGGCCTTCGTGCCGGGACAGGCCTTCTTTGCCGACCGCTCAGGCGCCAACACCATCCGCCTGTCGTTCTCGTGTGCTTCCGAAGCCATGATCGACGAGGGCATGAAGCGTCTGGCCGGGCTGATCCGCGACCGCGTCGCCTGATCACTGAACTGCCCCAAAAATACTGAAGCCGGCGTCCCCTCGGGAGAAAGGGACGCCGGCTTCTTTCATGCTGCCCGGACGTTTGGGTGGGAGGGAGGAGTGTCCGGACAGCAAAGGGGATGGATCCAAATTGCCAAATATGAATACATGTAAATGTATAATTCATCAAGGCGCGCGTTTCGCCAGATTGTCGCAGCCGGGAAGAGGGCAGGGCATCGACAGGGCCGTGTACCTCACAGCAGGGCGTTGATGTGCCGCTGCGGGACGGGCCGCGGCGCTGGCTGGGCTCCCTCGCCGGGCTTCGTTCCGGTTTGGCACAGGCGGGTCTGGCAGGGTTCTTGCAATGCACAGGCACACATCAAGAGGAGCCAAGGCCATGACCCATCAGCCCGCACACTCGCCCGAAGGCCTCGCACTGCCGGAGCGGCGGTCAATGCATCGCCGCCGCATGCTCAAGGGTGCGATCCTGCGCTTCAATCGCGGCTATTCCGCCCTCGATTCGGTGGTGCGCAACATTTCCGATACCGGCGCGCAGCTTGCGCTCGGCGAAACGACCGGCGTGCCTGCGCATTTTCAGATCCATATCAGCGGGGAAGAGACTGCGCGTACTGCGCGCCTCGTCTGGCGCGGTGTTGACCGGATCGGCATCGCCTTCAACGACTGACGGGTTTCAAGCTCCATGAATCGCCGTCATGAGCGGCTTCGGCCCTGATGCAATCCTGATCGGAATGACCAAACGAAAACAGCCGGTCCTTGAGGACCGGCTGCTCCATTTGCAAAAGAGGGTTTCCTGTCCGGCCGGACGGTGGGGCCTTTTACCGGCCGGACAGGAACTTTGCCTCACACCGAACCGGTTACCGGCAAGGCGAGTAGCAAACCTTGTATGCGCCGCCATAGGAAACATAGCGGTTGGTCGACGGATTGTAGGACTTGTAGCGGTTGAGGCACCACGCCACATGACCGCTATAGGCCGGACGCGGAGCATAGTAGCGGCGCGGCGCGTAGTAACGCGGGCGCGGCGCAATGTAGACCTGGAAGCCAGGGCGATAGCCATGGTTATGATAGTAGTTGCGATAGTGGATCTGCTCGGCTTGCGACGGTGCAGCCTGAGCTGGAGTTTGGATAACCGGCAGCGCGGCAGCGGGAGCAATGCCGGCAACCACCGAACCGCCCAACACGATCGCCGAAACGAGAGCGCGAAGATTGAGTTTCATGAATAGCCTCCTAGGCCTGTGATCGCCCCAATAAACAGACACTAAACCCATTGTGATGATTTGCACTTACCCCAGATGGGGTATCTGATATGTTTCTTGACAAGGGGCATTCGTGAACTGGAACCGGGCTTGAAACCGGTGGAGTTTCCATGGACAAGATCGACGACACCCTGATCGACCGACTCTACGAAGTGGCAGTTGACCCGACACGCTATGACGACCTGCTGGCAGCCTGGCAGGCCAAGCTGGAAAGCGTATCGCCGGGCGCCATGGAGTTTGCCCCGCAAGTCAATCTTCCAGAAGAGTTGATGCGCCATTTCCTGCGGGCCGACCAGATCCTGGTGCGCATGGGCCGGGGTGACACGCTGGCACCCAGCCCGCGTGAGGCCATTGAGGATGAAGTGCGGCCATGCCTGCTGCTGGCACCCTCAGGTGCCGTGGCGCATGCCAACAAGGCGGCCCGCGAGGCCTTTGACCTGCCGGGCGACATGAAGCTGCATGATCTCGGCATTGATCCGCACATGGTGGCTCCCCTCGGGCGCGTGCTGCGCCAGATCGCCGACCTTCCTGATGACGGCGTGCTGTTTGCCGCCGGCTCCTATGAGGTGCGCTCCCATACCCGTCTGCTGATGATCCTGACGAAAGTGCGCCAGCCCGATGGCGCGGTGCTGGGCAAGTTCTGTTCGGTTGATCTCGACTGGAATGATGCCACGGCACAGACCATTTGCTCGGCTTTCGCGCTGACCCCGGCAGAAACCGACATCGCGCGCTGTTTTGTGCAGGGGCGCGGGCTCGGTGAACTGGCCCGGGAGAAGAACCGCTCTCTGCAGACCGTTCGCACCCAGGCCAAGTCGCTGTTGAAAAAGACCGGCATGCGCTCTCAGCTCGATATTGTCCGCCTGTTCGCAGGGCTTGCACTGGCGGCGCGCGCCGACCATGACACTGTCCCGGCCTTGATGGGCGGCCAGAAGCAATCCACCTGCCAGTTCGACATAGCAGGCGGGCGTGTGCTGCAAGTCGATTTTGCCGGCCCTCCCGATGGCGATCCGCTTGTTCTCGTCCATGGCATGCTGACCGGAACGGGCCTGACCGCTGATGCCGTGAGGGAACTCTACCGCCACAACATCCGGCTGATCCAGCCTTGGCGCGGCAGTTATGCCACGAGCAGCCCCTATGCCGGTCCGGTGGCCCATGCGCCTGCCTTCTTCGCCCAGGATGTGGCGCGATTGCTCGATGAGCTTGGCCTGGACAAGGTGCCGGTAGCGGGCCAGCTTTCCGGCGGCCTATTTGCCATCGCCCTTGGCGCCGAACTTGCCAGCAGGGTGACCGGTGTGTTCTGCCTTGCCGGGCCGGTTCCAATCACCACCAAGAGCCAGTTCGCCACCATGGCACCGCGCCAAAGGCTGATAGCCTTTAACGCGCGCAACACGCCCCGCGTCCTGCCGATCCAGCTGCGCGCCGGGATTGCCCAGATCGACAGCAACGGCATCGACCGCTTCATTGAGGCCCTCTATGTGAACGCGCCCTGGGATGCAGCCATTTCACAGCGTGCCGGCATCCGGGAAATCCTGCGGGCTGGGTACCGCGATACGGTGCGGCAGGGACACAAGGGATTCGAGATGGATTCCTGGCATGTCGTGCGCGACTGGTCATCCATGCTCAACCGGTGCAAGGCGCCGCTCTTCTATCTGCATGGCACTGACGACCCAGTTTGCCGGGCCCAGCATCTGGCCGCCTATGTGAAACTCAATCCGGAAATCGGCGTTGAGTTCCTGCCCGGCCACGGTCATTTCCTGCTTCATGGTGTTCCGGATCTGGTGGTCGAGCGGTTCCGCCGGTTCATTGACGATCCGGCCGGCATGGTGGCTGCCAACATTGCGGGAACGGATAACGAGGCGGAAGGCGGAAAGCCGTCACGGCGCGCCAGCCATCACGGGCCTGCGCAAGGGCGTGGCGGCGAGACCCGTCCCACGGCCTGACAAGGCAGCTTCTGTCATGCACAGTGCTTCACTTTCCGAGGCTTGCAATGGACCGGCGGCGCGGGCAAGGTCGCACCATGTCCTTGCGCCTTGCCACCTTCAATATCGAGAACCTGATGAACCGCTTCGATTTTTCCGGATACCGGAACAATCTGGCCAAGGATCGCACGCTCTCCATGTTCAAGATCACCGACGAGGAGCAGTACAAGCGGCTTGAGGCGGCGCGCGCGGTGGCGCACACCGATGACACCCGCCAATTGTCGGCGCTCGCCATTGCCCAGACCCATGCCGATATCGTGGTGCTGCAGGAGGTGGACAATCTCGATGCGCTGCATGCCTTCGAATTTGGCTATCTGTTCAAGATGGTCGGTGCAGGGTACCGCCACAAATATTTGACGCCCGGCAATGACACGCGCGGCATTGATGTCGCGGTCATGATGCGGGAGCAGACCCGGGACGGGCAGGAGATCGTCTTTGAGGGCATGCAGAGCCATGCCCATGTGACCTTCCAGGATTTCGGCCTGTTCAACGAGGCGCTGGCGGCAGCCGGCAATGAGCCGCATGAGCGCATCTTCCGGCGCGATTGCCTGGAAATCGACATCCGGATAGGTGGCACGCCCTTCACGCTGTTTTGCATCCACTTCAAATCCATGGGTGGCCCGCGCGACGGTGTTCCGGGGCGCGATCACACCATGGCGCTGCGCATTGCCGAAGCGCGCGCCGTGCGCCGCATCATCTCGGAAAAGTTCGATGGCCATCCGCAATCCAAGCGCTGGGCGATCTGCGGCGATTTCAACGATTACCGCGAGCGGATCATCATTGGCGGCGACGGGCTTGCAGGCCATACTTTCGAGCACAAGACGGAAGAGATCGAAACGAGTCTGGACGTGTTCCTGAAGGACGGCTTTGCAGTCGACCCTTGCAGCAAGCTCGATGCGCTGGACCGCTGGACGCTTTTCCATTCGCGCGGGCCTGAAGAGCGGCATCTTTGCCAGCTGGACTATATCCTGCTTTCCCCGGTGCTGGCCGAGCGCAACAAGGCGGCCATGCCGGAGATCGTGCGAGGCGGACAGCCGTTCCGCACGCTGGTGCCGCCGGGCCGGGAATTCGAGCGCTTCCCGCGTGTCGGCTGGGACCGGCCCAAGGCATCCGACCATTGCCCGGTCGCCATCCGCCTCGACCTTGCGTGATCATGCAGGCTGATGCTCAGAGCCTGATTGAGAAGGGGTGTTTCCTGCAGCTTTCGGGAACGGACCTCAGGCTCGACCCGCAGCCGCATCCCTTCGAGATCGCCCATCAAGGGGCAATCGCCGAGGATTGGGCGCGCACCGAAGCCGGGAACCCGGCGCTTTTTGATGGCGAAGTAACGCTGTTTGCCGGCCTTTCGATCAACCGCCAAGGCGTTCTCACCGGGCGGTTCCATCTGGTTCGCTTTTCCACACTGCTCTACTGGCGCAAACACCCCGACGAGGCGCTGGGGGACCATCTCTTTGCCCATGGCGTGCCGGTGACCGGCGACGGCAAGCTGCTGGCCATCCGCATGCGCACCGACACTGCCAATCCCGGCCAAGTATATTTTGCGGCCGGATCCTTTGACCGCGAGGACATCTCGGCTGATGGCCGGCTGGACGTGGCGGGAAACATGGCGCGCGAGATTGCCGAGGAAACCGGCCTTGACCTTGGCGAGGGAAAACCGGACGCCGATCACTTTCTTTATCGCGGCGAGGGCTTCATGGTGCTCTACC